>CAIWKC010000279.1 GCA_903913145.1 uncultured Gallionellaceae bacterium
ATGAAGTCAGAGTCTTTTGCGCTAATGGCAATCGTACTCATCAGTTCATTAATGACAGCATCAATTGACGTCAATCGTTCCATAATTGCATGTGCGGATTGCTCTGTTTCGACTGTAATGCCGTGAAGCTGGTCCTGAAGCAATTTTGTTAGTTCGGGCAGCTCTCCCAGGTCACTCGCTGTTTTGTCAATAACATCCTCATGACCAAACAGTTTAAGACCGAGGCCTTCTTGAGCAATACGCAATCCAAATACCGAATCTTTGAATATAACTCTTGAAATAAAGCTGCCAATGATGAAACTGAATAGGGTGAATAAGATGGCGGAAGTAGTAAATACCATAGCTGGCGGTAATTGGAGCCAATAATTTTCAGTTACTGAAGACACCAAATACGCCACAAAAGCACTTATCGCAGCAGTTAGAAACGCTACTATTAGCTGGCGATTTTTTGTGTTAGTAGAAACCAATGCCTTCATAATTTGATCGGATTAATTTAATCTTCAAAAAGTTTCTTGTCATACCGTACCACAAATAAAACAATTATTTAATAGCCCTCAGAAAATTAAACTAAGTACATTCGTTCATGACCGATTGCAAATATTTTACATTGTATACATTGAACGTCCCAAGACAGTTGGTAGTGCTCGATACGTCGCGATATCCCTATTTCTTTGATGGTTTTGCAAGTTCTTCTTTACAAGGTAACGGAGTATAGCCATCCGTCTTTTATACAACGGCGAATCAGTCGAAATTGTTGTTGAACTGGTTACCGCTTCAATCTGATAAATAAAACCGTTTGTACTAGAGTTGAATTTCTTTACACACTTCATTTTTTCAGCTGCAATGCAATGCGTCTTATTTTCATCTTCCTTGCTACAGCTTGCGGCAAAAGATTCAACAGGTAGTAATAGTATTAATGTCCAAATAAAACTATATGCAAGTTTCATTTGCATAACTCTTCTCCTAAATATTACGTTTATTTTTAAGAGCTGCGCCATCGCAGTAATTCTACCGCGTAGTCATGCTTTGTAGGTGAAGCAGACTTTAAACATTCAGAATTGATGATTACCAAGCGCGCCGTTGTAACTCATAGCACCCATTGCACAATTCGAACTGTCTGACCGAATGCGGCCGCATGTTAAGTTCCACTTCTGAAAATCTGTACAGTCAATGCTCCTTCTCTGAAGGGCTCCAACTGGCCGGTTTCGCTAGTTGGGCGTTCTACAGTGCTAAGGTCTGTTGATGAAACAGGAGCGGATATTTTGAAATTTTGATAATGTTTACCGTTCTAACATCTGCGTAAATTATTTTATAAGCTCTGATCTAACCCTATGCAGTCATTGAATTTATTGTAATTTAAAGTTGAATATCGTATATTTCTCTGATAGAAAAAATATTACTTAGGATTTCTATCACATCAGATTGCGGAGAAGTTTTCAGATATGCTAAATTTACTCACAAAAACGGCTGCCATTTTAATTAGTTTAATCTTATCCAACCCAGTCTTTGCGTCTGGGACAATTATAAGCATTCCAGTCCGCCAAAATGTGGAAATAAAGGCCCACTATCTCAAACATGAAACGCCTTCAAAAGCCCTACTGATTTTACTTCCTGGCGGCGCTGGTGGATTAGGTGGCATAGAGAACGGTGAGCCTAAAAGTAACAACTTTCTGATTCGCTCGCGAACCCTGTTTTATGATAAAAACTTTGACGTCGTATCGGTTGGTCGCGCTTCTGATCAAACTGATTTAACTCAAGGCTATCGAGTTACGCCAGAACATGTTTCAGATTTGAAAGCGGTCATTACTGCTCTACGAGCGCAATCGAATTTGCCTATTTGGTTGATTGGAACGAGTCGAGGAACAATTTCAGAGGCCGCAGCAGCCATTAATTTTGGTCAATCACTTTTATCCGGTTTAGTTTTTACCAGTAGTGTGACTGTCGGGCAGGGTGCTGTAAATTGGCAAGATCTAGACAAAATAGGGTTGCCGACTTTGGTGCTTCATAATAAGCAAGATGAATGCAAACTTTGTCCTCCGTCAGGAGCAGCATCAATCCTCCGAAGTTTAAAAAAATCTACCGTTAAGAAGCTGATAATGGTCGAAGGTGGAGAAGGGGTGCATGGAGATACTTGCGAAGCATTTCATTATCACGGTTTTATGGGAATTGAACCTCGTGTTGTCGATATAATTTCCGACTGGATAGATCATCCTATCGGCGATGAAAAGTAGTGCAAAGATCATAGACTTTTCAAAATGTTTTTATTCTTTCAGCTGAGAGAATGCCATAAATTGAGTAACGTATTTAATCACTGAGGGTCTATTAGTGGCCGACTGTGACAGTTCGTCATTCTGCAAATTTAAAGTCTCTTGAAGAAACAGAAGCCGACCTTATAATATTTTTGTATTTTGCTTGATCGAGTACTCCAAAAGATTTTATCAAACTCACCAATTTATCCCAAAAGCGATTCAGAACTTGCTCCAAAGTCGAGGAATTAAAAAAACCAATCCAATCGCATTGCATTTTCCAGAATAAGCTCGATTGCAGAATGATAATCCTAGCCTTATTTGATGGCTTGCCGCAGGCCAAAAATGATAAGGAAGCACCCACAGATTCTCTCAATGGTCGGCTTTCCTTTGCGATAGATATTGGCGGCACGTTCGCTTGATAGAACAACCGCAACTCCGCCATACCAAAATGTAGCAATCAAAGCGACCATTACCACCATTGCGAGCAATGTGCTGAACGATGCGCTTGCCGGAACCGCAGCGGAGAACACTGAAGCGTAGAAGATCATAGATTTTGGATTGGAGAGATTTGTAACTACCCCATCACGAACTGCCAAAATAAAACCAGAATGGGTGTTCATTACTGATTTTGCAGGGAGCGGGTTTCCAGAGCGACGTAGAAGAACAATTCCGAACCAAATTAGATACGAGGCCCCTAGGAGTTTGACTGACCAAAACAACCAAGGGAACAAAGTGAATATCGCTCCCAGTCCAAATAAAGCTGCCGATGCCCAAAGCGAATTAACCAAAACTATGCCAATAACAAGTGCAAGAGCCTCAGTTCTCGAAGATGTTACGGCCCGGTGGGTTACTGCAACAAAGTTTGGTCCAGGACTCATAACGCCTGCAACGCAGACTATTGAAGCAGTAAACACGGCAGAAATGTCTATCATTCGGCAGTCCTTTCGAAAACAGTGACAGCTATTAAATTATGCGATTAATTAATTCTCTTGCTATTTGAGCGCGTCTTGGGGATCGCTCGAACGTCCTAATCGAAGGTGTCCAGTGGCCTGATTCGTCAGTATGCCTTCGCAAAGGAATAATGACTGCAACTTAGATATTTTCAGTCGCTGATTGTAACCTTCAATCAACAACAAATAGCTTGGCACCTACTAGTGTGGAAGATCGATGCTGCTCTGCGTTGTCGGCGACTTGATAACTCATTCCTGCTTTCAGTGTAAACGTCCGCCCATCTTTTAATTCCGTATGTAACTCGCCTTCAAGACACATTAAGATGTGGCCCTTTGAGCACCAATGATCAGCAAGATAACCCGGCGAATACTCGACGACCCGGACACGAATTGCACC
>CAIWKC010000280.1 GCA_903913145.1 uncultured Gallionellaceae bacterium
CTCATGAAACACACCTATGCACCCCGTTTGCGTCATATCAACCTACTGGCTGTGTTGCTGTTGCCCTACGCAGCAGCCCATGCCACCAACGGCTATTTCTCCAGCGGCTACGGTGGAAAAATATTTATCAGCACTGGCACAGTGCGCTGGCGATACGATCCCGACGCTTGAGTCATTAGGTTTTGAGAAGACTGACTTGCTCTACTTAAAAACTGCAGCCGGAGTATCGGGTGCGGATAAATTGTTTGACGAGTTCATTAACCGTATCGATCTTTATCGTGAAACTCGTGACTATCCTGCTTTACAAGGGGGATCATATTTATCCACACACTTGCGATTTGGCACTATTTCAATTCGGCAACTTGTTTCATATGCGTATCACTCCGGCGGAGCGGGTGCTTTAACCTGGTTGAACGAATTGATCTGGCGCGAGTTCTATCAAATGTTGCTTTACCACCATCCCCGTCTTGCACAGGGGCAAACTTTCAAACCTTATTTGAATGCGATAGCGTATACGAATTCGTCAGAAAAATTTACGGCATGGTGCGAAGCACGTACAGGATTTCCCATCATCGACGCCGCGATGCATCAACTCAATAAAACGGGGTACATGCACAATCGGTTGCGCATGGTGGCGGCTTCATTTCTGGTGAAGGATTTGCATATCGATTGGCGTTGGGGAGAACGTTATTTTGCACAACTCTTGCTGGATTTTGATTTGGCATCCAATAACGGCGGCTGGCAATGGGTAGCATCAACGGGTTGTGATGCGCAGCCCTGGTTCAGAATTTTTAATCCGATTACGCAATCCCAAAAGTTTGATAAAGAAGGTAAATTTATTCGGCAATACTTGCCCAAACTTGAACAATGCCCGGATAAGTGGATTCATGCACCTTGGTTAATGCCCCTAAGCGAACAGCAACGATGCGGGGTTCTTATTGGTAAAGACTATCCTGCACCAATTGTTGATCATTCACTGGCGCGCATAAAAACGCTAGCTTTGTATCAAGAGGTAAACTCTTTAAAACCGGATTACTAAAAATTGAAATATTCTTTATGATAAACAGGCAAATTCCCAACTACGAGCAATAAAAAGGAGAAAATGATGAAACTACTTGGCTCAAATACCAGTCCCTACGTTCGTAAGGCGAGGCTGGTACTTCTGGAAAAAAGCATCCCTCATGAATATGTAGTTGATCCACCCGGCGAACCGAATAGCCTGGTATTGAAAGTAAATCCTCTCGGTCGAATCCCTGCACTTATTTTGGACGACGGATTTTGCGTCTTTGACTCTGCAGTCATTGCTGAATATGTTGATTCACTAAGTGAATCACAAGTGTTGATTCCTCGCAATGATGCAAATGCACGCCTGCGCGTCAAACGTTGGGAAGCGCTCGCTGATGGAATGATGGATTCTGCCATTATGGTGCGCATTGAAGGCCTGCGTCCGCCCGAGAAACAGGACGCAGCACTGCTTGAGTTGCATAACACCGCTATTTCAAAGGCGCTATTTTTTGCATCTGAATTGCTAGGGACGCAAACGTGGTGCGAGGGGGATGCTATTACGCTGGCTGACCTTGCGCTGGTGAGTGCACTGCTCTATCTGGATTTACGTCAGGCTGAACGTGATTGGCGTGGTAGCCATAAAAATCTACTGACATGGTTCGAGCGTGCCAGTGCGCGACGCAGCGTGATTGTGTCCTGTGAAAATTAAATAAATTTGGCGCAGTCGTGAATAGAGATGTGAATTTTAAAATCTAGCATTTTTGGGCATAAAATTTGGGAATCCGGTATGTACACTAGAAATCTGCTTTATTTACGGACAGCGCCATTTGATTTATTGTATGTCGAGTCGGATTCACGCCCCTGATTGACTTGGCGGCTCAAGGAAGCCACCAGCACGAAATGTCAGCACCAATGTATCCCGGTGCCCACCCGGCGCGGTGGGTTGTATCGGAGTGGACTCATGGATGACGCGTTGATCATCAAGCAATAGCAGTTCCCATGGTTCGCTCAAGGTAAAACGTTGACCGTGCCGCCCATTAAATTCGAAAATTCGACTTTCTCCACCGCTGACGTTCTCGCGTGCTATCAAGAGGATTGCTACAAAATCTACACCGTCACGATGAGCACCCTCCGGCGTTGGACGCCCAATACCATTGCTGGTGTCAATGCGAAACTGGTGTGCTTCGATATACCAATGTTGGTCGCCTTTGATGGTTGAACATTCTCGTGCGATAGATAACAGCAGTTTTGACCAGGCTGGCTGGGACAGAGTGTGATCTGAAACCGGTTCGAACATTCGCAACATGCCTCCGTGCAGTGCGTTGTATTGCAATGGTTGGTAATGTGCACGATGTGGAACTTGCGTGAGTACTTGCTTGTTTGCAATGAAGCATGAATGTCTGCGACGGCGATATTTTCCACCGTCTTTTAGAAAATTATCAGGCGGAAGATCATTCCAGTCTACTTGAATTTCATCTAGCGCAGACTGTGGAAATTCAAGTAGAGTTGTCAGGCCTGTCGGGCTTAACACCCCGAAGCCGTCATTCTTGACTGCTTCGGCGAGGTGAGAGGGATCAACATAGGTGGGAGAGAGATTGGCAATTGTCATGGTGATTTTAGGTTTCAGTATTAGCAATAATGTCACAAGGTAAAATAGAAATATATTCGATCATCATGTTAAATTTCTAAAAAACCTTGAGTGGTCAAGAAGCAGAATAGACAATACATTATAGAGCTACAAACAAAAGCCTACTTTATTTTACAAAGCATGTGAATATTTCAATGAGTTCCAAGGGAAATGGTGGACCACTGCAACAAAACTTGTCTGATAGTAAGCTACCTACAAAGGTTGAGACTCTGGGGCAAA
>CAIWKC010000281.1 GCA_903913145.1 uncultured Gallionellaceae bacterium
AATATGGAGTACGAGTAACTTTTCTGGTTTACACGATTCAATCGATTCAGAAACGATTTGTACAATCAAGTTTTCATTAAAATCACCAGTTATATATGAAACAAGAGGCTGCCATCCCCAAAAGATAGCTAGTCCAATCGCACTCCCGATCGCAACGATATTAATTTTCGGAATATTCATAGACTATGACTTGAGGTGAGTGCAGTTAATTTCAGGTTTGATCGAAGCGATTATGAATATAGTTGTTTCATTCTCTCAATTTCGCTAGAAATATTTTTTACCAAATCTGCTGGCGCTATTACCTTAACACCTGAGCCATACCTCAATATGTCCATCATGAGCTCTGTATGATTGCTATAAGGGAGCTTTAATTCATAACTTCCATCATCCAACGATTTTGATTTTTGACTCGGGTGCCATTTTTCGTTTGAAACCCAGCGTGCCACTTCAGGTGAAAAAAGGAGCGTTGCCCACTGGACTTTCTTTCCTGCAAAAATGCCATAACCTGCACCTAGTACTTCGTCTAAAGTTTTATCAGCAACATCTTTAGCTTTTTTCTCAAGGTTTACCAAGCTACGGATAGAATCGACAGAAAAGCTACGTAATTCATTTCTTAGATGGCACCATGCATCCATATACCAATTTGCACGATAGTAGATTAAGCGCTGCGGAGAAAGTTCACGTTGGGTTACTTCATCCTTACCGCGTGAGTAATACTCAATTTGTATTCGCTTGCGTCTTAAGAGGGCGGAACCGATCGATTCAAAGTAAGCCAGCTTGACTTGACGAACACCGATCATTTCAATTTTTATTCGATGTTGCACTTCATCTATTTCATTATTTGCGGCTCCTAGGAGTACTGTTAAACGAGATATCAGGGGTTGAATGTGGCCACCAAGTAGTCCACCTGTGTCCAGATTGGAAAGTAAATGGTGCATGGTCAACAGCGCATGTATTTCTGTTGGTGAAAACCAAAGGCCTGGTAATTGGTATGGCAAATCATGGGCGGCATTGTCTTTGTCAAAGCGATAGCCGCGCAATTCTCGGTCAAAGATAATCGGAGCATGAAAACGATCCTTCATTTCGGTCAGATCGCGCTTAAGTGTTGGAAGAGAGACTTCAAGCCGCTCTAAAAACTGTGAGACAGAAACACTTCGCCGCTCTGACAGCATTTGATCAATCATATAGATACGTTCATTCATGCCCATGATTTTCTCCCTTTGTAAGCTCACTACGTGAGCCTTTAGTGTGGCACAGTGTTAACAAACTCTCAAATGAATGTGTAATTGGCTTAGCGAGCTTTAATCGAAATAGCCGTATAAGGATCATTACTATGAGCCTCATCAGTCAAAAGCAATCCGCTGGAAATAGTATGCCGACTCCTCAAAGCGATTCAGGAATGACGTTTACACTTATTTTTACAGCACTCGTTGCCGCACTGCTGGGCACAGTGTTTGGTTATTTTTTGATGCTCTGGATCGAGTGGGGTGCGATCTTGGGCGGGTTGTTGCTTGCAGGATCGGTTTTATTATTCCGACCACGAAACGCAAAGTTTCAGTTTTTTCGTTTGTTGATGTTCATCTTAGGTCTTTCTTTGGCAGGGGCTGGGATCACCGATATATTAAATTTCCCAGAGTCCAATAGTGATGTGGTGCCTGGGGTGTTGGGCGGTCTGGTATTGGGGTTGGTGTTAGCCAGATATATCTGGGGTTCTGGTTTGCAAGTCTCTGATCGAAGCGCTGCCGAACTATTCAAGATGGATGGATTGTTCTTACCTGTCACCCTTCCTGTTATGGGGCTCGTATTGGTCATTCTGTCCGATTACTTTTCTGCTTCAGCAAAACCGATTGTTCAAGTTGCCAGTTTTGTTATCCTGACTGCGATATTGATGTGGCAACTCTATTTAATCAAGCACAAGGGAAGAAAACTTACCGAAGGGGCAGTGTGGATTTCCTTCCTGTTCTTGCTTGTTTTGGTTTTGTATTTATTGATCGAACTGGCCGATCAGTTCTCTTTACCCATCAAGGGTTTTGTTGCTGTGTTCGTCTTCGTCTATTCCACACTGGTGTTCTGGTTTCACACCAACGCCCGATGTGAGATTAAGTCAATCAAGCCGATGAGCTTCAAGTTTCGGGTTTACAAAAATTTTGCGGGTTTGGGTTCGATTGCTGGGTTTGTCATGCTGTTAACGCTCTATGTTTTTTCGCTGATTCAGTTAGACAATAATTCTAGCCCAACGTCACTCTTAGCCAACTACGAGGATTACATCAAATTAAAGGATAAAAACTTTATCCAATTGATGATGAGTGATGTCTATTATGGACATCAGATGCAGAACGTCCGCTTCGATGAGAAAGATACACCGGCGGAATTAATGAATAAATTTGTCACGGATCGCTGGAGCTTTGCCAATACGATCGAGCACTATGTTGAGTGGGATGAAGGGGTCAGTACCGGGTTAGGCATATTTGCAGTACTCGACAGAGACAAAATGTTAATTGCTTATACCAATCATGAATCACCGGCAGCAAACGCAGGATATAAACGTGGCGACGAAATAATCATCACAAGGGATTACGATACAGGCAAAAACTACGTGTACATAAAAAAGCCAACAGGCATCAAGATCGCAAACAAGGTGCATGGGGTGAAACACCATGTGGATACTGTCATCCATAAGATTATTCGGCAAGGCGGAAACAATATTGGGTACTTATGGCTCATGGACTTCAATAAGGCAGCTGTTGATCAAATACGATCTTCATTCCAGGAATTTCAAAAGCAGAGAGTTGAAGAAATTATTCTTGATCTGCGCTACAACGGGGGCGGACATGCCGATGCAATGTTGGCGAGTTTGATTGCCGGACAAGCCAATTCAGGAAAAGTCTATTTGAAATTTGTCCATACTGACAAATATCGCGATCAAGATTCAACCGTAAATTTTGAAAAAGAACAATTTTCAATTCCAACGAAGCGCCTATTCGTTTTGACGACTGACGATACTTGTTCTGCCAGCGAGCTTATCATTAACGGCTTGCGTCCTTATCTTCCGGTGGTCACAGTTGGTGGCAAGACATGCGGTAAACCATTTTTTATGCAGCCCATTGTGTATGGCAACTATGTATATCTTTCTATAACCGGAAAATCATTCAATGCCTTAAATGAATCTAATTACGAGCAGGGAATATTGCCTAGCTGCAGTGTTGCTGAATCGTACAATCATGCAGTCGGGTTGCCTGGTGATGCGTTGCTGGATGCGGCTCTGTATTACCAGAAGAACAATGCCTGTCCAGAAAATAAGTCGTAATTAAAAACAAGAGTGGTCGAAGATATTACAACCCTAAAAATAATTAAAAAATAATTTGGCAAATGCCATCACATTAAGGAACTCGCTATGAATGAAAAATATAACTACGCATTAAAATTAGCAATGGAAGCCCATGCAACTCAATATCGAAAAGGAACTAATAATAAACTTGGCATTTCTGTTCCTTACATTACTCATCCGATTGCCGTATCTGCACTTGTTGTTCGTTATGACGGGAATGAGGATCAGGTAATTGCCGCTCTACTGCACGATGTTCTGGAAGATGGAAACCCTTCGATAGATTGGTCCGGTAGGATATTGAGCGAGTTTGGTCCCAAAGTTCTCGAGATCGTTGAAGGTTGTACTGATGGAAAACCTCAAACCACTACAGGTCAAAAGGAAGATTGGCGTATTCGAAAAGAGAGATATTTAAGCCACTTGAAATCAGCTGATGAAAAGGTTCTGCTCGTTTCAGCATGCGACAAACTTCACAATCTACAGGCCATTAATCTCGACCTGAATGAGTTGGGCCTCTCAGTTTTCGAAAGGTTTTCTGCTAAGCGCGATGATGTGCTTTGGTACTACAAATCACTGTCTGACATATTTAAGCAGCGTGGTGTTGTGCCAGCACAAGCAATCGCGATTGAATGCCAAGCCATTGAAGATAAGCTTAAAAAGCTCAGCCCGTAACAGCTTATTTGCCAACACATTTAATTGACAGTGGACAAAGACAGTAAAACTGTCGTAAAGTGGTGGCATGAACAAAACACCACAACAAAACTATTCGATCGATGAACTGGCCTCCCTTGCTGAGCTGCCAAGAAGGACGGTCCGTTATTACATTCAGCAGGGATTGGTTTCTGCCCCAATAGGTGAGAAGCGCGCTGCGTATTACACAGCCAAGCATTTGGAACAGTTGTTAACGATTCGCAAGTGGCAGCATGCTGGTTTATCGCTGGATCGGATTAGCGAGCTACTGGCAGGAAAGGGTGGCGAAGTATTGCCGCCACCAAGACCAAGAGGGGCGGGCACAGTTGAAGTATGGAGCCACCTCGTGGTCACAGACGGGCTTGAAATCACCCTGGAACCATCGCGTGCAGGAATGAGCCCGGAGCAAGTGAGAGCGTTTTTTAGAGCTGTCACTTCCGTATATGAACAAATCAAACTAGGAGCAGAAGATGCCAAAGAATGAAGAAAATGTAGCAATACTACAAGATAAAAATGGCGGCAAAGTCGCCCTACAAAAGGTGAATGTTCACGGGCGTCTGCACGGCCTGATGGCTGAAATCGAAGTGGAACAGTGCTACCTCAATCCGCAAAAGAAAAATATCGAGGCGATCTATACGTTCCCATTGCCACTTGGCGCAACACTGTTAAACCTTGAAGTCGAGATTGCTGGTAAGAAGCTCGCAGGCTTAGTTGTTGAGAAAAAACAAGCTGAGCGCAATTATGAAGAAGCGATCACCGATGGTGATAGTGCAATTATGCTGGAGGAATCGGGCCCAGGTCTTTTTACCGCAAGCTTGGGCAATCTCATGGCTGGTGAGAGTGCAGTTCTACGTTATCGCTATGGACTATTGCTCTCCTGGCAGGGCGATCAGTTAAGGTTATTATTACCTACTACCATCGCACCCCGTTATGGCGATGCCGAAGCTGCGGGCATGCGGCCTCATCAGGTACCCACCTCGTCAATAACTGTTGAATATCCATTCACGATCGTGTTCGATATCGAAGGTGCGTTAGCCTCATCAATATTATCGAGCCCCAGCCATGCGATAGGAATTGAGAGAACGGACAAAGGTTTATCTGTCCGCGTGTCGGATAAAGCATTCTTAGACCGTGATTTTATTTTGACGCTGCAATCAGACAAAGCTCAGTCTTCTTGTGTTATCACCCCAGACCGTAAAAATCAGGTCGCACTCGCTTCACTTCGAATTCCTGCAATAAACGGAAATGATGATCAACCTTTGGCACTCAAGATATTGATCGATTGTTCGGGTTCGATGGGTGGCACAAGTATTATTCAGGCACGCAAAGCCGCACTGGAAATGTTAAACCAGCTTCAATCCAAAGATACGTTCAATGTTACTTTGTTTGGCGGTACATATGAGCATTGCTTCAATGACATGGCGTTGGCAAATGCTAAAAACATTACCAAAGTCTGGAACAAATTAGAAAATTTGGATGCCAACATGGGCGGCACCGAAATGGAAACAGCGATCGAAGCTGTTTTTGCACTCGGTAGCGATTTGAAGTCTCAGGCTACGATATTGTTGATCACCGACGGCGAAATTCACGAACATGAAAAACTTGTCAAACGTGCAGAAAAATCGGGTCATCGAGTGTTCACCGTGGGTGTAGGCAATGCAGTTGCTGAGGTATTTTTGAAATCACTTTCCAGCGTAACAGGTGGCGCGTGTGAATTGGTCGCTCCACAAGAAGGTATGACTGAGCGTGTATTGCAGCAGTTTCACCGTATGCGCCAGCCTAAGCTTGGCAAATTAAAAATTACTTGGCCAGCAAAGCCATTATGGCAGACAGCACTCCCTGAAACAGTATTTGCTGGAGATACGGTGAATGTCATTGCGGGATTTCAAGAAGCTATTTATGGTGACGTTACACTTGATGTAGTTGGAGTAGAAACAGTCTTCTCATCTGTCACTAAAGCAAATGAACCTGAAATCCCCAGAATCGCAGCAGCCAGAAGAATGGCAACTGCATCAAAGGATGAAAAGCTGCATTTAGCTTTGGATTATCAATTGTTATCGCCGCTGACGAACTATTTGGTGGTCGCTGAGCGTGATGCCAAAGCGGAAGATCTGCCTGAACTTCACCATGTGCCTCAAATGCTTGCCGCAGGGTGGGGCGGTACTGGAGTAGATATGCTAGATATGCCAAGCTTTTTGAGAAAAGATGCCTCAGATTTGCAATTTTGTGCCTCTGTCGATTATCTGGAATTGGAGATGCCATCAGTAATTAGAACGGGCAGGCATCATGCGGCAACGATAGCAGCTATGAACGAAGTGACTGGTCGTGTTCCTTCTTTCAGAATTAATTTTGTAGACGAGAATGCTGCTGCGACTAGCATCCCTTCAAACGAAGCAACATTGGCAATTGATTTCATCAATAATCTCGAAGCCAAATATTCCGGAATATTAAGGAAAACCAAGTTGCCAATCACGATTGTTGAATTGCTTGATTTAGGTCTTGATCATGACAGCGCAAACGATTTGCAGCGGTTTGTTGATTTTGGAGAAAACGAAACGATTGTAGTAGCAACTTTCCTATATTCACTCACCGAGTCTGATTTGGGCGAGTTATTTAGTCGATCATTCAAACGGGCAGTTTTAAAATATTGGAAAGATGCTGTGAAAAATGCGCCACTTTTTGAGAAAATCAGCCATTCTCTCAATATTGTTTCTCCTGTTTCTTTATTGGATATACCATCGTTTCTCAGAAAACAAGCTGACTAGTGCGTAATCTTTCCAAATCAAGACTCATCGCCTTCCGGCAATGTCCCAAACGGCTATGGCTGGAAGTACACCATCCTGAGTTGCGTGATGATTCTGACTCAACCAAGGCAAGCTTTAGAGTGGGCAATGAGGTTGGAGATATTGCGCATCAGATTTACGATCCTGAAGGGGTGGGTGTGCTGCTTAATGCTCAACGAGATGGCTATGATTTCACCCTAAAAAGAAGCTTAGCGTTATTGTCATCATCTAACCCAATCTTTGAAGCGGGCTTTGTTGCCAATGGGGCAATCGCATTTTCAGATGTGCTTCTACCTGTGCAGGTGGAAGGTCATAAAATGTGGCGCATGGTCGAAGTTAAATCTTCAGGTAGCGTGAAAGAATATTATCGCGAAGATGCTGCGATCCAAGCCTACATATTTAGAAATGCAGGAGTGCCCCTCGCTTCTATTTCCATATCCCACGTGAATACGGGCTGGACCTATGAGGGTGACGGTGACTATCGTGGTTTATTAAAAGAAAACGATATCACCGAAGAGGCATTTGAAAGAAATGAAGAAGTCAAAGAGTGGATAAACAACGCTCACCAAACGACTGGCCAAACTACTGAGCCAGCAATCAATACTGGCAGGCATTGCGGCTCACCTTTCGAGTGCGGATTTTTGAAATACTGCAAATCGGAAGAAACACAGGCGCAATATCCGGTGCAATGGCTACCTAGCATCGCCACAAAAGCGCTCAAAGGATATATAGATGCCCACCCAGCATTAGAGATGAAAGACACCCCGGACGAATTATTAAGCCCACTTCAACTAAGGGTAAAAGCACATACCCTTTCAGGACAGCCGTATTTTAATCATCAGGGGGCAGCTAGTGCTCTCGCGAGTCATACTTTCCCTGCGTATTTTTTAGATTTTGAATCGACACAAATAGCCGTACCCAAATGGAAAGGCATGCGGCCCTTTCAGCAGATCGTATTTCAATTTAGTTTGCACATCTTAGATGAGAAGCGGAATCAAACCCACAAAGAATTTATCGATCTCTCTGGCGATAATCCATCCCGTAATTTTGCAGTGGCGCTTATTGAAGCTTGCGACATAAGTGGGCCGATTTACGTTTACAGTGCAAGTTTTGAAGGTGGAAGAATCCAAGAGCTGGCAAATATATTGACTGATCTTGCTCCGGCATTGTTTGCGATTAAAAATCGGCTTGTTGATCTGCAACCCATTACCAAAGACAACTATTACCACCCAGACCAGCACGGAAGCTGGAGCATAAAAGACGTTTTGCCTGTGGTAGCACCAGACCTGAGTTACCATGAGTTGGAGGGAGTGAAAGATGGCACTATGGCCATGGAAGCCTACAAAGAAGCAATTCACCCAAATACCACACCTGAACGAAAAGCCGAGATTGAAAAAAGCCTATTGGCCTATTGCAAACTGGATACTCTGGCAATGGTAAGGCTTTGGGAATTTCTTTCTGATTCATCAAGTAAATGATGAACGTTTTACAAGCTCATTCCATGAGCCTGATCTAAGCGATAATGCAATTAAAAGATCTGCCATTAATAGCTAGATTAATTCGACAGATCACCACCTAACTACTTTTTAGGAGAATCTAATGAATGAAATAATTGTGAATGAAAATGAAATACGTCGGGACAAGATTTTTGATTTCTTGCAAGTTGAAGGGTTTCGCCCAGAGAAAGTTGACGAAAATAGCGTCAAGTTAAGATTCGAGGGAAAAACAGTTTGGGTAGATATTGATCTCGAGGATGAAACCTATTATCAGGTGATAGCTGCCAACATTTGGAGTATTGAATCACCTGAAGAGCTTACAAGAGCGTATATCGCTGCCAGCAAAGCCACCAGATCATACAAAGTGTCCAAGGCATTTGTAAAGCAAGACGAGACAAACATTTGGGTAGCCGCAGATCAATTTGAAAGTGATGTGCAAAACTTGCTCCCCAAACTTATTCGGCTGATACAAATTGTAAACAACCAAGCCAAAACATTTGCTGAAATAATGCATGAACTAGAGCTAAAATCCAGCCCGGTTACATCATTGCAGTAGTATTGCGCGCTTTATAGCGCATTTCAACCCAGTATCATCGTCACGTAATTGCTGGATCGTGAGGGTTTAATTGAATACACCCACTGTCGAATTTTATTCAACTCTGCAAAGTGCGTTCGATCATTTCAATGCAGAGTTATTCGACACCAAGCTACCGTACTGTCTTATTACTCTGAGATCGGCAAGCCGGGTTTATGGTTATCACCATGCTGGGCGATTTATCTCACCCGAAGGTAAGCAAATAGACGAGCTCGGATTGCATCCGGGCTTTTTCACCTTGCGACCTATCGAGTCTGTTTTGTCGACCCTTGTGCATGAGATGGCCCACCACTGGCAACAACATTTTGGAACTCCGTCTCCTTCAAATGCACACAATCAGGAATGGTCAAAAAAGATGGAATCTTTAGGACTTATGCCCTCTGACACAGGGCTACCAGGTGGCAAGCGCACTGGCAGGTCAATGAGCCACTTCATTATTCCGACAGGTCTCTTTTTACCATCATGCCAAAGATTAGTTGAAATGGGTTTTGCCATACCCTGGCTAGATAGACACTTACCGGCAGAGCCGGAAAACCAGGTTGAAGTCGTTCAAGCATTAAAAGCAGCAGGCGTGGAATACCAAGTATCCGCGCCACCTATCACTAGACTTCCAGAAGAAATAAATGGGAAAGTAACGGTTTATCGGCCAGCACCTAAAGCAGTACCTAGTCGTGAAAAGCTGATTTGCCCAAAATGTGGCAGTAAGGCATGGGTTACGCCTGAGACAAAGATTATTTGCGGGGTTTGTAGTGTCAGAATGCTTAACGAAATTAATAATGATGAAACGAATAATCATTTGTAGAATTGAACAAGCTCACTACTTATTGTCATATCCAACTTGAACTGGAGTTTTGATGCAGCCGGGTGAAAAAGTCAGACTGAAGGCCAATCCAGGACGTATTGGTATAGTTGGAAATGATACTGATGGGCCTCCAACCCGTAAGCGTATCCTCGTTAATTTTCTAGATGGAGAGGAACAATACGTTTTAGAAGCTTCGCTTGAAAGGGTTGAACATGAAACACTCGGGCCTTACGCATTGATTGGCAGAGGTCGTTACGGGCGAGTAAATGATTTACGTGGGGCGGTGACGTACTACCGTCTTAGTGGAAAGTTGGCTAATCTAATTTACAGTCTCAATACGACTAATACCCAATTTCTGGCCTATCAATTCAAGCCAGTATTACACTTTCTGGACTCCCCTTGTAGGGGAATTTTGATTGCTGATGAGGTCGGGTTAGGAAAAACAATCGAAGCAGGTCTTATCTGGACTGAGCTTCGCGCACGATTGGATGCAAAACGATTACTGGTTGTCTGCCCGGCCATGTTGCGCGAAAAGTGGCAAATGGAACTCCTAGACCGATTTGGTGTTCATGCGGATATTGTCGATTCGGCTGAGTTACTAAAAAGGCTGAAAACGGTTCGTGACCGTCCACAAGATGGATTTGCGCTAATTGCAAGTATGCAAGGATTGCGGCCTTCGCGAGGATGGGATGACGATGATGACCCTAGCAAGTCAGAATCTGCAAAATTGGCAAGATTTTTAAATGAGGCAGAGTTAGACGAACAATTGCTTGACCTTGTTGTAATTGATGAGGCGCATTATTTGCGGAATCGGGAAACTCAGACGCATCAATTAGGTGAGTTATTGAGACCGGTTGCACTGAATATGGTGTTGCTGTCAGCAACTCCGATTCAGCTTCGTAGTAGCGATCTATTTCATCTGCTCAACCTGCTTGATAAAGACGCTTTCCCTTACGAATATTCATTTTCACAAACACTTGAAGCAAATGCGCCTATTGTGCAATTACGAGATCGGTTGCTGGCATCTTCTATGACCCAGGAACAATTCTTGGAGGCACTACGTGAATCAATTTATTCACGAATATTTGAGGACAATGCTCAAATCGAATATTTGATTGAAAACCCACCCAGCGATGAATTGTTAGATTCGCCTCGCGGTCGATCCGAGATTGCAGAAAGGCTGGATAGAATCAACCCACTAGCAAAGGTGGTGACCCGCACCCGAAAAAGAGATGTTCAAGAAATGCGCGTGGTGCGAGAGCCTATCCCTATTAAAGCTAAAATGAATCCCACAGAAGAAGCGTTCTATCTTGCGGTTACAGACAAGGTCAGGGCGTTCTGTGAAAAGTTAGAGATTTCTACCGGATTCATGTTGACTATCCCTCAGCGTCAAATGTCGAGTTGCATGGCAGCGGCATGCTTAGGTTGGGCAGCAAAGATGGGTAAAGGCGCTGATGAAGAACTGGATGAGACTGTGTTCGAGGTGTTTGGTGAAACTGATGCGGATACTATAAAGCATGTCACATTAGGGCCCCTACTAGTTGAATTAGTAAAGGTAGCTCGGTCGATTGGCGATTACAAAGCTTTGCGTCAGTCTGATTCAAAGTACGCTGAACTTCTGAAAAACCTGCGGAGTTACTGGCGTAATAATCCGCGGCGAAAGGTAGTGTTGTTCTCGTTTTACAGGCACACGCTTAACTATTTGAGTGAAAGACTTGTTGAGGATGGAATAAAGTCTGTGCTGGTCTATGGTGGCATGGATAAGCATGCTGCACTGCAGAGATTTGCCGACGTAGATGGACCTGATATCTTGCTTTCGTCGGAGGTTGCGTCAGAAGGTGTTGATCTTCAATTTTCCAGTTTGCTGATTAACTATGACCTGCCGTGGAACCCTATGCGCATAGAGCAGCGCATTGGTCGTATTGATCGTATTGGACAGGAAGCTAATAAGATTCTCATCTGGAATTTTATGTATGCCGACACGATTGATGATCGAATATATGAACGACTTCTAGTTCGCTTAGATATATTCAAACGTGCGCTAGGAAGCATCGAAGAAATATTGGGAGAAGAAATTCGAGAATTGGGCTACAAGCTACTGACGACACATTCACTCACTCCTGAACAGGAGGAGGAGCGAATCAATTTGTCGCGAGTGGCAATTGAGACGATTAACAGGAATCAGGAAGATCTTGAAAATCAGGCAACTCAGCTCATCGCTCACGGAGATTACATTCAAAATAAAGTGCGGGCAGCAAAAGAACTTGGCCGCTACATATGCGGTGAAGACTTGTTTGCATATGTTCGAGATTTTTTGAGCAAGGAATACGAGGGAACACGCCTAATTGCTTCCGATAAGAATCCAAATGAAGTATCACTAGAACTTTCTATTGAGGCACGCGCACATTTTGATCAATTTCTTGCCAATAATCGCCTTCAGGGACGTACTAAAATATTGGCTACGCAACCCCCTCGCTTATTATTCGAGAATAAACTTGGCAGTAACAAACCGGGTGTGGAAAGAGTGACGCAGGATCATCCTCTAGTACGTTTTGTGGGTGCACAGTTACGCACCTTAGGAAAAGGAGTTAACTATTTCCCTGTCAGTGCCGTCGAATTACATGCTCACGCCGTAGGCACGGCTCCGGCGGGGATATACATTTATGCAGTGTCGCGATGGACACTTTCTGGCTCGCGTGATTTGGAGCGACTTGAATATGCCGTATATGGCATTGAGAATGGTAGGCAATTAAGGGGTGAGGATGCTGAACGCTTAGTCAACGTTGCTGCGATGGAAGGCTCAGACTGGCTGGGGGCCGTAAATTCAGTTAATCATAGCATCGCCGCTGAATTCTTTGATCAGTGTCAAAATGATCTTGAGATTGACTTTAAGAAATTTGCAGAATCATATCAGCGAGAAGATTTAGACCGAATTAACTTAATGGTGAATATGCTTGAGCATCACAGACAAACTTTACGTGAACGAATAAATGAGCGCATTAACAGGTACAAAGAGTTCGGAAATGAGAAGCAGCGCAAAATGATTCCGGCGGAAGAGGGACGGCTCAAGAAGCAGGAAACGCGCATTAACGAGAAAATCGCGCTATTGCGTATTAAGGAAAAAATGCAGGCACCAGATAGTAATTTTGTGTCCGGCGGTGTAATTCGGATCGTATAAGTCTCTATGTGATTAAGGAGTCGCAATGGCAAAGTTGATGATGGATGCATTAAAAATTGCATTTGCCAAGCAAGGAATAGAATTGCCCGTAAGTAATACTACAGCCAGGCAAGAGCAATCTGCATCAATGAATATTAAAAGTAAATTGGAGGCTGATAATAGTCGTCCATCACCTAACCAACAGTTAAAACCCAGAGTCGAAATTATTTCTCCTGGCGTGCGAAATTTGAATCCACATGTAAAGAAAACAGCGATCACACCCAAACTGGGTAATAAGAACAAAAGCACGCAATCTAGTACCTCTAGACAGGGTAATAAAATATATGGGGAGTTAGCAGGAGTTTATGGTGCAATTAATAAACCGATGGCACCTAAGCCGGCACCATTGCCACCCTGGACATTGAATATCAATCCAGATGCCAAGACGCATCCATTCTTGTTAAAGAAAATGAATGAATTTGAGGTGATATCTTCAAAGCATTCTGGTATCAATGAACAATTTAGCAATAATATTGGTGATGAGAATCCTAGTGACATGGTAATTGGGTTAGATTTTGGTACCTCAAGCGTTAAAGTGGTGGTGGGTGACAAAACACAGGATATAGCTTTCGCAATTCCCTTCTCAAAAATTGAAGGAATTGACGGTTATCTGTTGCCAAGTCGACTATGGCAGACTGAAGAAAACTTTTCGATAATTGGCGGCAGTACGGTACACCGTGACCTAAAATTATCACTGCTTACAAATAATGATCAAGAGCATATTAAGAGAGCTACGGCTTTTCTTGCTCTAGTAATTCGCCATGTTCGCGGATGGTTATTTTCCGAATATGCCGAGATATATAGCCAATCGAAAATGGTTTGGAAGCTCGTTTTAGGAATACCTGCGGCAAACTATGAAACAGACCCCAAGAATCAAGTGCTCGTTGATAAATTTCGATTAATTGCAAAGGCTGCCTGGTTGGCGGCTGGAAAGCACAAGAAAGATATGAATTTGGATTTAGTATCACAATCACTTGCACGCGCGAAGGAACTGTTCAATGGTGCTGCATTAGTTAATGAATCCGAAGAAGTTGAAGTGGACGTTGTGCCTGAGCTATCAGCGCAGATATATGGATTTTGTGTTTCGCAAAGTTTTGACAAAAAAGCTGAAAATGTTTTTATGACAGTTGATGTCGGTGCAGGAACAATTGACTCGTCAGTTTTTCAAGTCAAGAAAGGCAAGGGCGGTAAATGGGACTTCGAGTTTTTTACTAACCAAGTTCAACAGAACGGAGTAATGAATCTTCACCGTAATCGGATTGATTGGTGGTCGGAAGCTTTGGCTGGACGCGAAGATCCTGCTTTGAAACTTGTAAATGAACTCAATAGAAACAGGTGGCACACTGATTTCAATGTAACGATTCCTGATTCTATGGACGACTATTTAAAAGGCTTAAACCTAAAGTTTTCTGATCTCAATAATCATCCCGATACAATTTTCTTCAAGAAACGTGTTGCGAAGCAAGTGCGGAGTGATACGCTCTTTCAGGCAAGTAAATACTTGGATAAGAATATGCTGGTGGGAATTCCAATGTTTCTGTGTGGAGGCGGTGTCAGAATGCCCTATTATCAAAAACTTGAACAAGAATTAGCATACTTTCCGGGTGTCACTTGGCTTAAGGCAACAAAGCGAGCTCTCGTTAAGCCGACAAAGCTACGTGCACAGGGGCTTGCTGATGCAGATTATGATCGACTGTCAGTTGCATTCGGGCTAAGTTTCCTTGAAGTAGGTAAAATTGTTAAGGCGTTACAAAACCACAAAGTGCCAAACAATGAAGCATCATCACACTACACAGATAATTACGTAAGCAAGGATGTGTGTTGATGAGTTTAGAAACTTAATGGATCTTCAAAATAAAATGGCAC
>CAIWKC010000282.1 GCA_903913145.1 uncultured Gallionellaceae bacterium
GAACTTGGCAGCGCCGTCGGTTACAACGAAGCACAAATATCGCGCCTCGAGAACGGGCAGCGCCTGCCCGATCTGGCATCCCTTGCCGCGCTATTTATTCCCGCCCTCAATCTGCAAGATGAACCCGATCTCGGTGCACGCCTGTTTGAACTTGCCGCGCAAACTTGACTGTGAATTGAACACCATTTTTGATTTGAGCGGCGAGTATTTACGGTATTCTATCCATGGCATTGCGTATGATCCTATGACAGGAGAATCAGTCAGCAAGATGTGAAATGGAGAACCCTTAACATCAATTGAATTAATTGAAGATGAACAGGGTATTTGGATCGTTGACAGACGAGTTTCAGGCCTAATGGGTTTTCTGGTTTAAAGAATCAGCATACCGCCCAAACAGGTCTGCGCTTGTTCCAGCCGAGTCAAAGTCGGCAATAAATTCAAACCGGTTTTTTCTTTCAATTCAAGTGCCTGATCTTTTAGGTCGTCAATTGCAACATTGATGTCATTACCGGCAGCTGCAAAACAAATGGTGTTTCCACTGTCACAGGAAGGGAAAGCAATGGCACGATTTTCAAATGCTTTACTGATGCGTTCTACACTGGCACCAAATCCTTTGCTGCGCCCCAGTAAATTCACAGACATGATGCCGTTGTTGTTGAGATGCGCGCGCACAGCTTGATAAAAGGGCAGGGTATCCAGTACCCCGGCTCGCGCATCGGCATCGAAACCATCCACCAGAATCAAATCATAAGTTTTAGTGCTGTTCAAAACATATTCGGCGCCATCACCGATCACTATATTCAAGCGCAACGAATCTTCCGGCAATTTGAAGTACTGCCGCGCTGCTGCAACAACATTGGGCTCGATCTCAACCACGGTCAGTTTTGCCAACGGGTAGTAGCGATATAAAAATTTAGTCAGGGAAGCTGCACCCAAACCGATTAACAATACCTTGCGGGGAAAGTGTGAGTCTTCGCGCAAGAGCAAACTTGCCATCATTTCCTTGGTGTATTCAAGTTCGAGATTCCACGGGCGGGCAATACGCATTGCACCCTGTATCCAGGTTGAACCGAAATGCAAATAACGCACACCGGATGCTTCGCTGATATCGATGGAACAACTCATTCGACTTGGAGGGCAGAAGTTTTATGGGATATTCTTTTGGCGATTGTGCGCGAAAGGGCAAGTAACAGTTCTACCAGCAACAAAATGATCATGGCTACGCACACGCCAAAGGTCAACGCATCTTGATTTAGAGGAACGGCATAACCGTATTGGCTGGTTACTTCATTCAGCATCTCGTGGTCGCCGTGGAACATGACATGCAGAGCTTTCAATGGGAGGGTGGTATTCAAGGCGGCCATATCAGTTTCAAAACGTAATTTGCGTGTGACCATCTGTTCTATCGCCGCACCTTCATCTTGAAGCGCTTTTTCATTACTCGCCCGGTGCAGTTCGATCAATTTTCCGATATCACCGGCGAAATATTTATTGGCGATTTCTTGGAATGGCTGGAGGTTAATGGTCACCTCGCGCAGGTGAGCATCCACCCGCTTTTGATATTGATCGACGAAGTTGGGAATCTGTAATCCGATCAATAACGCAGCACAGGCCACAACGACGATGAAATAGCGGTAGAGAATATCGGTCATCACTTTAACGCGATGCGGTTCAACAACCAACGCGCCCACTCGGTTACTTCCGTTGCACTCATGCCGATGGTGGCTTGTTGTTGCGCCAGCGCATCACCAGCAGCGCCGTGCAAATGCACCGCGAGCAATAATGCTTCATCTGCGGTCAAGCCTTGTGCGATGAAGGCGGCAATCATCCCGCTCAAAACATCGCCCATACCTGCGCTACTCATGCCCGGATTGCCGGTAGTATTGAGATATAACTTGCCATCACGGGTAGCGCACAGGCTGCCCGAACCCTTTAGCACCACGCTACCGTTTAGTTTTTTGGCGAGTTTGCGGACTGCCTCCACGCGGTCAGCCTGAATGTCGGCTACGCTGCAAGCCAATAGGTGCGCAGCTTCACCCGGATGTGGGGTGAATACGGTAGCAGTCTTGCGTGTATGCAGGGTGGAGCGCAGGTCGGGGCGCAAAGCGATAATATGCAAAGCGTCGGCATCCAGCACAGTAGGTACGTCGAGCAGAAGTGCGTCATAAAGCAGTTTTTGCGCGGCGAGGTTATGTCCCAAACCGCAGCCAACAATCAACACATCCGACTTGCATGATTTTAATATTTCTGCGGCACTATTTAGCATTAATTCAGGCATTTGCGCATCTATGTCAGGAGCGTTATCCGCCAATAGCCCAACATGAACGCATCCTGCGCCCAATTTTAGTGCAGCGCGTCCAGCCAGAAGGGCAGCTCCGACCATACCATTCGACCCGCCGATTACGCTCACTGTGCCGAACATACCTTTGTGACTGTCTTTGGGGCGTGGTTTGATGAAACCGGAAACTTGTTTTTCAGAGATGGTAATAGGGCGCGTGGCGGTCATATTGTTTTCCTGAGTTTGTGATGTTGCCTGCATTATAATTGCAATCCTATCCCAAACGCTTTCATGAGATCGAACTATGTCCCGTGCAACAAGCAGCAAAATCTCCGTCGGTAACCAAGCCCTTTCTGCCTTTCGTCTGAAAAAACTTCGCGCTGCGCTCAAGGCGGCTGCACCGAATGTCACGCTAGAAGATACCCGTCACTGGTATTACACTGAACTCAAATCACCATTGAGTGACGCAGACGAAATGTTGCTTGAGCGCTTGTTGAATTTCGATTCCAGCCTGAAACCACCGGCGCCTTCACTGCAAAAATTGTTAGTCGTGCCGCGGCTTGGCACAATCTCCCCCTGGTCGTCCAAAGCAACTGACATTGCGCAACATTGTGCATTGCCGAGTGTGACACGTATTGAGCGTGGCGTGGTGTATTACCTGAAAAGCAAGAGCGGAAATGCGCTTGGCGTAGCCGAAAAGAAAGCACTGCTGCCACTGCTGCATGACCGCATGACAGAATCGGTGATTGAAGAAATCGCCGGAATAGAAGATCGGATATTTCAACACGGGTCCCCTCAGCCATTCTCCACTGTGGATATTCTTTCCGGCGGAAAAACCGCCCTGGAGTCAGCGAATCGGGAGATGGGTTTGGCGCTTTCAACTGACGAGATTGAATATCTTGTCGAAAACTTCGTCAAACTGAAGCGCAACCCAACCGATGTCGAACTCATGATGTTCGCGCAGGCTAACTCCGAACATTGTCGTCACAAGATATTTAATGCCGACTGGATTATTGACGATGAACAACAGGCAATTTCATTGTTTGGCATGATACGCAATACTCACAAGCTGCATCCTGAAGGCACGGTGGTGGCTTATTCCGATAATTCATCGGTAATTGAGGGCGCGGAAGTTGAGCGGTTTTACCCCCGTGCAGGTGGAAGTTATGAATTCAGCAAAGAACTAACCCACACCTTGATGAAGGTCGAGACGCATAACCATCCCACTGCGATTGCGCCGTTTGCTGGCGCGGCGACGGGCTCGGGCGGAGAAATTCGCGATGAAGGGGCGACCGGTTCCGGATCTAAACCCAAGGCGGGACTGACTGGGTTTTCGGTTTCAAATTTAAGTATTCCAGGATTTATGCAACCTTGGGAGCATTACAACCCTCTCCCACCGGGGGAGGGAGGGGGTGAAGGTATAACCTACGGAAAGCCCACCCGTATCGCCTCCGCCCTGCAAATCATGATCGACGGCCCCCTTGGCGGTGCTGCCTTCAACAATGAATTTGGCCGCCCGAATCTCACCGGCTATTTCCGTACTTTCGAACAGCAGGTCAACGGTGAAATGCGCGGTTATCACAAGCCCATCATGCTGGCTGGTGGCGTAGGCAGTATCTCAGCAAAACACACGCACAAGCACGAACTTCCGGCTGGCGCGCTGCTCATTCAGCTTGGCGGTCCGGGTATGCTGATTGGACTCGGCGGAGGCGCCGCCTCCAGCATGGATACGGGGGCAAATGCTGAGAATCTGGATTTTGATTCTGTACAACGCGGCAATCCAGAAATGCAACGCCGTGCACAGGAAGTCATCGACCGTTGCTGGCAACTGGGAGATAACAATCCCATTCTTTCTATTCACGATGTTGGTGCAGGTGGAATTTCTAATGCGCTGCCAGAACTTGTGCATGGCGGCGGCAAGGGTGCCAAATTTGAATTGCGCGAAGTGCCTAATGAAGAGCGCGGCATGTCTCCCATGCAAATATGGAGCAACGAAGCGCAAGAGCGTTATGTGTTGGCTGTTCCACCGGAGCGTTTGGATGAGTTCAAAGCGATGTGCGAGCGCGAGCGCTGTCCATTTGCAGTGTTGGGCAAGGCAACTGTCGGTGATCAATTAACGGTACACGATGCTGAGTTTAACAATCATCCGGTGAATATGCCGCTCTCCGTGCTGCTGGGCAAGCCGCCCAAAATGACGCGCAAAGTGAAGCGCGAGAAAGTGGAACTACCGAAGTTTGATACAAGCAAAATTGAATTGAAGGACGCTATTACCCGTGTGCTAAGTCTGCCTTCCGTAGCGGATAAGACTTTCCTGATTAGTATTGGTGACCGTACCGTAGGAGGCATGACCGCTCGCGATCAGATGGTTGGGCCGTGGCAAGTTCCTGTGGCGGATGTGGCCGTGACGCTGATGGGTTTCAATACTTATTTGGGTGAAGCTTTCGCGCTGGGTGAGCGTACACCGCTCGCGGTTCTCAATGCACCCGCTTCGGGCCGTATGGCCATAGGCGAAGCGATTACCAACATCGCCGCTGCGCGAATTGAAAAGATCGGGGACATCAAACTGTCCGCCAACTGGATGGCGGCCGCCGGACATCACGGTGAAGATGCAGCGTTATTTGATACGGTCGCTGCAGTGGGCATGGAACTGTGCCCGCAACTCGGTATCAGCATTCCTGTAGGCAAAGATTCGATGAGCATGAAGACGACATGGAAAGATGGCGAGCAGTACAAAGCTGTCACTGCACCGTTGTCACTCATAGTTACGGCCTTCGCACCATGCAGTGATGCACGTAAAACAGTTACACCGCTACTTGTTGCGGATACTGACACGGTGGTGCTGCTATTGGATTTAGGCACAGGCAAGAATCGTATGGGTGGATCAGCGCTGGCGCAGGTGTACAAACAAATTGGCGATGTCACACCGGATGTGGATGACGCCAACAAGCTGAAAGCTTTCTTCAATCTGATACAGCAGTTTAACAATGAAGGAAAACTGCTTGCCTATCATGACCGTTCCGATGGCGGCATGTTTACAGCGCTGTGCGAAATGTCTTTTGCTTCACACATCGGCCTGGATATTCATTTGGATGAATACAAGGGCGATGATCTTGGCGCACTGTTCAACGAGGAGCTGGGCGCGTTGGTACAGGTGCGCCGTGCTGACTTGGCCGACATTTTTGTGCAATGTGAAGATGCGGGTTTGAGCAATGTACATGAAGTGGCACGCCTCAATACGCGTGGCATGATCGAAATTTCTCGCACTGGCAAAGTGCTGTTTAGTGAGAATGCGATTAGCTTGCGTCGTATCTGGTCTGAAACAACTTATCAGATGCAAAAGCTGCGTGATAATCCGGCGTGCGCGCAACAGGAATTTGACCGTATCCTTGATGCGGGGGATGCTGGGTTGCATGTGAAGTTGACTTATGATTTGAATGAAATTCACCCTCTCCCCAGCCCTCCCTCGATGGGAGAGGGAGCGCCTCCCTCTCCCATCGGGGGAGTGACTGAGGGTGGGGGTGTGTCAGTTGCCAATGCTCCCTCCATAATCCATTCACTTCCCAAAATCGCTATCCTGCGCGAACAAGGCGTCAACGGACAAGTTGAAATGGCTGCCGCTTTTGATCGTGCCGGATTCGCTGCAGTCGATGTCCACATGAGCGACATCATCACTGGCCGTGTAAAACTGGCCGACTTCAAAGGTGTGGCGGCATGCGGTGGATTTTCTTATGGTGATGTGCTCGGTGCGGGCGAGGGCTGGGCGAAATCCATTTTGTTCAATCCTAGAGCGCGTGACGAATTTGAGTTGTTTTTCCAACGCAGCGACACCTTTGCGCTTGGCGTGTGCAACGGCTGCCAGATGATGAGCAATCTGCATGAAATCATTCCCGGCGCAGAACCTTGGGCGCATTTCGCGCGTAATCAGTCAGAGCAATTCGAAGCGCGTTTTGTTATGGTTGAAGTACAGCAATCACCCTCCATTTT
Organism: uncultured Gallionellaceae bacterium; assembly: GCA_903913145.1. GTDB lineage: Bacteria > Pseudomonadota > Gammaproteobacteria > Burkholderiales > Gallionellaceae > PALSA-1006. Next base: position 6,263 of record CAIWKC010000282.1, read on the forward strand.
GTTCGAAGGAATGGCGGGAAGTCGTATGCCTATCGTTGTATCACATGGTGAAGGTTATGCCGATTTTGGAAATGCTGCAAAGTTAAAGGACGCGCAATCCCTGGTTTCGTTACGCTACGTTGACCACAGCGGCAAAGCAACCGAAATTTATCCACTTAATCCAAACGGTTCACCGCAAGGCATTACCGGACTCACTACTTCGGATGGGCGTTTCAGCATCATGATGCCGCACCCTGAGCGGGTGTTTCGTGCTGTGCAAAATTCGTGGTATCCCCGAGACTGGAAGGAGAATGGCGCGTGGTTACGCATGTTCCAGAACGCAAGGAAGTGGGTAGGGTAGAAATACTCAAGGCAACCGCCTCAATACCCCGGATGAAGATGTGGGTGCGAGCCTGTATAATAATGAGCTTGCTTTGAAATGAGACTTAATATGTCGACTACGCTTCCTGTACTTTCACTTCTTGAATCGCGTGTTCTGGGAGTTCTTGCCGAGAAACAACGCACAGTGCCGGATAGCTATCCGTTGACGCTGAATTCTCTGGTCTCGGGCTGCAATCAGAAAAGTAGTCGCGATCCGGTTATTGAAGCTGCAGAGGCAGAAGTACAGTCTGCTTTGGACAGCTTGAGATCGTTGTCGTTGATCGTGGAAACAAGTGGTGGCAGGGCTTCGCGTTACGGGCACAATATCGAACGGGTGTTGCACATTCCCACGCAGTCAACCGCGATCATCTCGCTGCTGATGTTACGCGGCCCCCAGACGGCAGGAGAGTTGCGTATCAATTGCGAGCGCTTGCACAAGTTTGCTGATATTGCCTCGGTCGAAAGTTTTCTGGTTGAATTGTCAGAACGCGAGGCGGGCGCTCTGGTGGTTGAATTGCCACGCCAGCCGGGGTCGCGCGAAAATCGCTGGATGCATCTTTTGTCTGGTATTCCCGTGATTGAGGAGCGAGTGGGTGCCGGCACAGCATTCCCTTCCCAATCTGGCGATATAACGGTGGGAGAGATTGCAGCAATTAAGGCTAATGTTTCCAAGCTTGAAGCAGAGGTAAGCGAGTTAAAAGCGTTGGTCAGTAAATTATGCGCTGAACTTGGTGTGTCTGCCTCTTGAACTTTATTCAATCTTTACGCTCTTAGCAAAGATGGATTTCTGATTTTGCCCTGTTACACTTTACACATTCATAAGGAGCCCTATAGATATGAAAACCCTGTTAGCAATTTGCATGATAATCGTTTCAACATTGGTTTGGGCTGAAGACATTGCCGCTGCAAGCCATCAAAAAAGCGCATTGAAAGGCGAAGTGTTAGAAGTCATTCACGTGGCGAACTTTACCTACCTGCGCCTTAAGACAGGAAATGGTGAAACGTGGGCTGCGGTCGTGCAATCACAGGTTCAGCAAGGCTCGACAGTGACAATTGAAAATGCGATCGTCATGAAGAATTTTGAGAGTAAAGCGCTGAAGAAAACTTTTCCTTCGATCATCTTCGGCACCTTGGCCGGATCCGGTGTGGCAGCATCGGCTGATTCGGCTGCTATGACAGCACCCCCAATGGGAGCTTCGGCAACCGCTCAGATGGCAGCATCGTCCAGCTCGTCCAAGAGTGCATCAGGAAGTGGTTTGATGGGCATGTCTTCTTCTTTGATACCAAAGAAGATGGAATCGACCGGCGATATTCATGTGAAAAAAGCCAGTGGTGAAAATGCCCGGACTGTTTCTGAAATTATGTCCAAGGGAGCCGAGCTTCGAGATAAAACAGTACTCGTCCGAGGCAAGGTCGTTAAATACAACGCAGGCATCATGGGTAAGAATTGGATTCATCTGCGTGATGGCACCGGCTCTGTTGAGAAAGAAACCAATGATGTGTTAGTGACAACGGCAGGTTCGGCGAAGCTGGGCGATGTCATAACGGCCAAGGGTGTTGTTCATACCGATAAGGATTTTGGTGCGGGATATGCCTATAAAGTGCTTGTCGAGGATGCAACGCTGCAGTAAATGATTAGTATCAGTTTGTGGCTGGATGCCGCGTAATTCATGGTTTGGAGCTGTCTTGTTTAAATTCATTGGTGTTGTAATCGGGTTTATTTTCCACGACTTTTGGCTCGGCCTATTGGGCTTTTTTATAGGTTCCTTCTTTGACCGGATGAGAGTCTACGGTTCAGGCGGAATGAATCCGTTACAGAATACGTTGCGCCAAACGGTATTTCTTGAAACGCTATTTATTTCAATGGGCAAACTGGCTAAAGCCGATGGCCATGTATCCCAAGATGAAATTGATCATGTCGAAATGTATATGCAAAAATTGGGTATGACGCCAGCCCATCGTTTGCAGGCAATTGCATTATTCAAGCAAGGTACAGACCAGTCTTTTGATATCAGACCAACGTACAACAAGTTCATGAGTGTGTGCGGAAACACAAGGGATTTGAAGCAGTTTTTGTTAGTTTCCCTGATTGTGATGGCAATGGCCGACGGACATTTCCATCCGGCCGAGCAAGCCTTGCTCAGCGATATTTCTGGCTACCTTGGTTACGATCAGGCTACCTATAAACGCCTCATTGACATGGTGCTTAACCAGACTAATGTAGGCGGCGGGCAGGTCAATGCTGAACAAGCTTTGGAAGCCGCCTACAAAGCATTGGGTGTAACTAAAGATAGTACCGACGCCGAAGTCAAACGCGCCCACCGCAAATTAATGAGCCAATACCATCCGGATAAATTGATGGGGCAGGGCGTGCCGGAGGATATGATCGCGATGGCAACCGAACAAGCAAAAGAAATCCAGTTGGCTTATGACCTGATCAAGAAGAGCCGAAATACCTGACATGCTGCTCTCGTCCAAGCATTCCCGTCCTCGTTATACCGGGCTGCATGGTTCATCAGATGCATTGGCGTTGGCTCAACTTGCTTCAGAAAAAGCACCTCTGGTAGTCATTGCCGCAAATGCACTTGAAGCACAACGGCTGAAAGATGAAATCCCTTTTTTTGCGCCCGGCTTGCGTGTACATTTGTTACCGGACTGGGAAACCCTGCCTTACGATCACTTTTCACCACATCAGGATTTAGTCTCGGAACGTCTTGCAACGCTGCACCATATACGCAGGAACGCTTCTGATGTAGTCATCGTACCCATTACCACAGCTTTGTATCCGCTGCCTCCCGTGGAGCATCTCGCGGCATACACATTTTTTCTCAAGCGCAATGAAAAGTTGAATCTCGTGCAGCTGCGTGAACAACTCACTTTTGCCGGCTACAACCACGTACAACAAGTGCTGACGCCCGGCGAGTATTGTGTGCGCGGCGGTATTATCGACCTGTTTGCGATGGGAAGTTTTTTGCCGTATCGCATTGATCTGTTTGACGACGAAATTGAAACCATTGCCACCTTTGATGTGGACACACAACGCACGCTGTATCCCGTGCCGGAAATACGCCTGCTCCCTGCACGCGAATTTCCGATGGATGAAAAAGGCCAGGCGACGTTTCGCCAGAATTTTCGCGACAGGTTCGAAGGCGATCCATCCAAGTCCCGTATTTACAAAGATGTCAGCAAAGGCATTGCGCCTGCGGGAATAGAATATTATTTGCCGCTTTTTTTTAGTGGGAAGACAGCAACGTTTTTTGACTACCTTCCAAAAACAGCAACTCTGTGCTTACATCAAGATGTTGATGCAGCCATCGCCAGCTTCGCCAAAGATACTGCTTCGCGTTACAACCTGTTACGCGGTGACCCTCAGCATCCTTTACTGGAAGTTAAGGAATTGTTTTTGGATGGGGAGCAGTTTTTTATTCGCGTAAAAGAGTTTGCGCGGGTGGATATACTTCTTCCCTCTATTGGAGCTACTAGTCATTCGACTGGGCCATCAAAAAACTATGACCCAGTCGCTGTTTATCCCTCCGGAGGCGGGACTGAGGGAGGGGGTGTTAACCTGGCAGAAAGCACCCCCTCCCTAGCCCTCCCCCGGGGGGAGAGGGAACTAAAAAATACCACCCCATGCGCTACAAGTAGTCTTCCCAACATCGCCGTTGACCGTCGTGCCGAAATCCCCACGCACGCCTTTCAAAACTTCCTGCAAAATTTTAACGGGCGAATTTTATTACTTGCCGACAGCCTCGGTCGCCGCGAGATCATTTCCGGCTACCTGAAAGAATACGGCCTAATTCCCTCCGTATGCGAAGATTATGCTGCTTTCCTTGAGAGCAAAGAAAAATTCATGCTTGCCACGGCGCTGGTTCAAAGTGGCTTTATTCTTACCGATGGCAAGCTCGCCATCGTTACCGAGACTGAACTGTATGCAGCACAACCCAGAAGTCGTGTAGTCCGCGCTGCCAAGAAGAGCAACGTGGAAGGGATGTTGCGTGATCTCTCCGAACTTAAGACGGGTGATCCTGTGGTACATGAACAACATGGTATTGCACGCTATCAAGGATTGGTGAATCTTGATTTGGGAGAAGGTGAAAACGAATTTTTGTTGCTGGTGTATGCGGGTGAAGACAAGTTATATGTGCCTGTGTCGCAACTGCACGTCATCAGCCGCTACAGCGGCGGTGCACCGGAGGCGGCGCCATTGCACAAGCTGGGCAGCGGCACCTGGGACAAAGCCAAGCGCCGCGCCATGCAGCAGGTGCGCGATACTGCTGCCGAGTTACTGAACATCTACGCACAACGTGCCACGCGCAAAGGTCATTCTTTCAAATTTACCTATCACGATTACGAAGCTTTTTCTGAGGGATTTGGTTTCGAAGAAACTGCCGATCAGGCTGCAGCCATTGAAGCGGTGCTACTTGATCTTCAATCCGGTAAGCCGATGGATAGACTCATTTGCGGCGATGTGGGTTTCGGTAAAACAGAAGTTGCCTTGCGCGCCGCCTTCGTCGCGGTCATGGATGGCAAGCAAGTCGCCGTGCTAGTGCCCACCACGCTGCTTGCCGAACAACATTTCCAGAATTTCTCCAATCGCTTCGCTGACTGGCCGGTAAAAATCGCCGAACTATCGCGTTTCCGCTCAACCAAAGAAGTCGCGCAGTCACTTAAAGACTTGGCGGATGGCAAGCTGGACATCGTTATCGGTACGCACAAGCTGATTCAAAAAGATGTGAAGTTCCACGACCTTGGTTTGGTTATTCTCGATGAAGAGCATCGCTTTGGCGTGCAACAAAAAGAAAGATTAAAAGCGTTACGCGCAGAAGTCGATGTGCTGACGCTGACAGCCACGCCGATTCCGCGCACATTGGCAATGTCATTGGAAGGACTGCGCGATTTCTCGGTAATTGCTACCGCGCCGCAGCGTCGACTTTCTATCAAGACCTTTGTCAGCAGCTTCAGTCAGGGCATTATCCGTGAAGCTGTACTGCGCGAATTGAAACGTGGGGGACAGGTGTATTTTCTGCACAACGAAGTCGATACCATTAATAATATGCTGGAGAAGCTGGAGACTCTGTTGCCGGAAGCGCGCATTCGTGTAGCGCATGGACAGATGGGTGAACGCGATCTGGAGTCGGTGATGCGCGATTTCCACCATCAGCGCTTTAACGTACTGTTATGCACCACTATCATCGAAACCGGCATTGATGTGCCCACTGCCAACACCATCATCATGAATAGGGCTGATCGATTCGGTCTCGCACAATTGCACCAATTGCGCGGTCGCGTGGGGCGTTCGCACCATCAAGCTTATGCTTATCTCTTGGTGGATAACATGGAAGGTCTCACTGCGCAGGCGAAGAAACGCCTCGAAGCGATTCAGGCGATGGAACAACTGGGTAGCGGTTTCTTCCTCGCCATGCACGATCTGGAAATAAGGGGTGCGGGCGAAGTACTCGGCGAATCGCAAAGCGGCGAAATGCAGGAGATTGGTTTTAGCCTCTACAACGACATGCTCGCCGCCGCCATTGCCTCACTGAAACAAGGCCATGAGCCGGACATGGCGCACCCGTTGGGCGTGACAACCGAGATCAACTTGCACACACCAGCGTTGTTACCGAATGAGTATTGTGGTGACATACACCAGCGTCTGGTTATCTACAAACGTCTGGCTAACTGTAATACACAAGAAGACCTGGACGACATGCACCAGGAGTTGATTGATCGCTTCGGCTTGTTACCTGAACCTGCGCAAACTTTGCTTGATAGTCACCGCTTGCGCATCCTCGCCAAACCGCTCGGCATCAGCAAACTGGATGCATCTTCGGAAGCCATCGTCATTCAGTTCGTTCCCAATCCGCCTATCGACCCCATGAAGATCATCACCATGATTCAAAGTAGGCGCTACATCAAGATGAATGGGCCGGATAAATTACGTATTGAAATAAAACATGAGGATTTGGGGCAGCGGGTGTTGGCGGTTAAGAACTTTTTTGTGGAGCTAAAATAGTTCGACTTGTTTAGGTTAGCTTAGCTGTTGATTCCACCAAGCGCGTCGTTGTTGTTCATCCATAAAAGTCCAGGCGAGGATGCGACTTTTTTTCTGGCCTTGTGACATTTCAATAGTACGATTGTCTATCGCGCCGGAATATTTCAAGGCGCGATACACGTGTGGTAAGGTGGATGATTTGGAAATCATGGTTGTGAACCACAGGCAATTGCGCTGACCCGATTCGCTTTCTTGAATCATGCGGGTAACGAAGGCCACTTCGCCGCCGTCGCAGCATAGCTCCAAGCGCTGCCCGCCGAAATTCAATACGGGTTTTTTATGTTTGTTATTTTCTTTGCCGAGATTTTTCCATTTGCGCTGCGAGCCTTGTCTTGCTTCGGCAAGAGAAGCGTGAAACGGCGGGTTGCAAAGTGTGAGATCAAAATATTCATCGGCATAGGTCACATCTGAAAAAATTGCAGTTGGGGAGGGTTGTAAACGTAATTCAATTGCATTGTTTAGTTGATTCGAATCTAGAATATGCTGAACATTATTTAGCGCTACCTCATCGATATCCGTGCCAACAAAATGCCAGTCATAAACAGCATGACCGATGAGCGGATAAACGCAATTTGCGCCGACACCAATGTCCAGCACACGCACCGAATTGCCACGTGGAATATTGCCGCCATTGCTCTCGCTGAGAAGGTCAGCAAGGTAGTGTAAATAATCCGCGCGACCCGGAATAGGCGGACACAGATATTGTGCGGGAATATTCCAATCCTTGATGCCATAATCGTGCAGCAACAGCGCGCGATTAAGCACTTTTACGGCTGCGGGATCAACAAAATTGATTGATTCGTTACCGTACTCATTCAATGCCACAAATGCAGCCAACTCAGGACTGCTCGCAATCAGTTGCTGGAAGTTGTAACGATCACGATGCAAATTACGCGGATGCAGATTGGTTTTGCTTGCTGCTTGGTTCATGTCAATATGTATCACTTAAGGATTGTTCGAAGCGCTGATTTAGTAAGCACGAGTTAATGCGGCTGAGTTGAATGAATAGCGTACCAACTATGCCTGGACATGGCAAACCGTTTATCGATTATTCAAATGCATGCTTAATTTTCCCCAACGCATCCGCAAGCACATGCCTTGGTGAAGCGATGTTCAGACGCATAAAGCCGCTCCCATTCTTGCCAAACACAGTACCGGGGTTCATTCCGACTTTGGCCTTGTGCACAAAGAATTCGCGTAACTTTACATCGCTTAACTTAAGGTCGCGACAATCCAGCCAGAGCAGATAGGTTCCTTGTGACGGAATGACTTTGATCGCAGGCAGGTTCTTTGCAAAATATTCGCTGACGAAATCGCGGTTGTCTTGCAGGTAGACCAGCAGACTATCCAACCACGCTTCGCCACCGCGATAGGAGGCTTCAAAGGCAGCAATGCTGAATGGATTATTGTTGCTTACATGCAAGGTTTCAAACGCGTGCTTCAGTGCTTGGCGGTGGGTTGCATTCGGTGAAATGATGCACGAGAGGCCTAGGCCGGGGATATTGAAGGTTTTGCTTGGCGCAACGGTGGTAATGACTTTGTCAGTTGGTTCCGCCAAAGTGGCTAGGGCAATGTGTCGTTCGCCGGGATAAACAAGGTCAGCGTGAATTTCATCCGAAATGATGGTGATGTCGTAACGGCGAGTTATTTGCAGTAGTTTGATGAGTTCATTTTCACCCCACACTCGACCGACCGGATTGTGCGGTGAGCAGAACAGCAATAATCGCGCGCCATTGCCAGCGCATTGCTCAAGATGTTCAAAGTCGATTTCGTAACGTTCACCCACTAGTCGCAGTGGATTTTCAATAAGTCGACGGTGATTGGTTGTTACCGCCGAGAAGAAAGGAAAATAGACGGGAGGCTGGACGATTACGCCTTCCCCCACTTTTGCAAAAGCCATGACACAGGCAAACAGTGAGGGCACCACACCGGGGGCCATGATAATCCACTCACGATGAACGTCCCAATTGTGCCTCTTTTTCAACCACCCGATAAGTGCATCATAAGCACTTTCAGGATAGAAGGTATAGCCATAGAGTGCATGATTCGCACGTTCGACAATTGCGCGTGTCACTGCCTCAGGCGAAGCAAAGTCCATATCGGCTACCCATAACGGTAGCAAATCCGCCGTGCCAAAATAGTCGGCGCATCCGTCATGCTTGACTGAGTTACTTCCCATTCGCGGAAATACCTGATCAAAATCTATGTTCAAAAGAAGCTCCCGAGGATAAAACTAATTATCCATCATAATTCAGCTCACAAGGGTAGCAAGATATAACTTGCCGCGTAGCTATGATTTCATATCAAGCTTGAATTAGAATGCACTGTTTTCGATGCTGAATAAATTTCGCCCAAAGGATGCCAAAATTTTAAAATGAACCTTATCATCCAATCGCCAAACGATATATCCCCCACACATTTGGATCGTCTCTTAAGTTTATCTCTTGCTTCTGGCATCGAACAGGTGGGCACACATGCATATCGGTTATCAGATTCCAAGCCGCATGACGGGGTAGCGATGTTTTGCTATGAGAATCAACTTGATTACGGTTTTGTGCGATCCGGTGTGCACCTGTCAAATTTCGGTCTGGTGGTGATGGATATGGATTCAACACTGATTACTATCGAATGCATTGATGAAATTGCGGATATGCAAGGCTTGAAACCCATGGTGTCGGAAATCACGGAAGCTGCCATGCGTGGCGAGATTGATTTTGCAGAAAGTTTGCGACGACGGGTGGCCTTGCTGAAAGGATTGGAAGAGGGAGCATTGCAACGGGTTTACGACGAACGTCTGCAATTGAATTCCGGGGCTGAAATTATGTTGAATGAACTAAAAAAACATGGCATCAAGACCATGCTGGTATCCGGAGGGTTCACTTATTTTACCGAACGTTTAAAGGCGCGGCTCGGACTTGATATTGTCCATGCAAATACGCTGGAAATCAGCGATGGAAAACTGACCGGACAGATACTCGGCGATATTGTAGATGCTCAGGCTAAAGCGAATTGGTTAAACCATGCCCGCACAGAATTTGACTTGCATCCAGAGCAAGTCATTGCAATTGGTGATGGTGCGAACGACCTCAAGATGATGGCTGAGGCTGGTACCAGCATTGCCTATCACGCAAAACCAATTGTCAGAACCCAAGCCAGCTTCGCATTGAATTTTGTTGGGTTGAACGGCGTAGTGAATTTATTTGCTTAAACTGGCTTTATATAGTCAAAAAGGCGACCCTAGAGTCGCCTTTTTGACTAACCAAACCGATTTTTATTGTTTGATTTCGGCGTTTGCCCGCAGTCCTTTGATAGCTTCTTGAATTGCCTGCTGTTGGAGGCGTTTTTCAAGATTACCCCTAGCTTCCTCAATGGTTGGAATTTTCAAGTCGCGTACATCATCTAGCTTAATGACATGCCAGCCATATTGAGTTTGCACAGGTGCACTAATTTCACCTTTGTTCAGTTTCAAGATTGCCTCTCCGAAAGGAGGAACAAAAGAAGAAGGGATTGTCCAACCCAAGTCGCCGCCTTTATCCTTGGATCCTGGATCTTTTGAAGATTTTTTGGCGATTTTGTCAAATTTGCTACCCTTCTTCTTCAACTCGGCAACAATAGCCTGAGCTTCTTTTTCGGTGTCTACTAGAATATGTTCAACCTTGTACTCTTTGTTGCCGTAATGTGATTTCTGATTTTCATACTCTTGTTTAATCGCATCTTCCGAAACCGGATGGGACTTTACAAAATCCATAACATAGGCATTTGCCAAAGCAGTTTGTCTGGTTAATTCAATTTGCTGAACGACTTCAGGTTGTTTATCCAGGCCTTTTTTGACAGCATCTTGCGAAATGACTTCGAGGTTGATCAAGTCATCACGAATTGCCTTGCGGAGTTCTGGGCTGTCAGGTTGGCCTTGCTGGGCAGCCACTTTAAGTCGCAAGTCAATACGTGTTTGAGGAATAGGTGTCTTGTTTACTGTGATAGTGACATTAATATCAGTAGCAGCAACGGTTGATGCGGCAGTATTTTCGACAGCGTAAACAGTGTTTGCGGTGATTCCTGCGAGAATTGCCAGTGCGACTATATTGGATGGTTTTAGCATCGTTTCTTCCTTGTAAAAAATTAAAATAAATTCGTTTCAGTATAAAGTCGGTTTATGAAACTTGAAGCTTATAAGTTCCAATTGGCTCACCGATTGCCAGAATGCGAAATATATCATACGTAGCCTATGTGAGTTGTTACACTTGAATGACGCATGTAGGGATGTAAAGAAATATTGCGGCTTACTCAATTGCAAATAAAGTTAAGTCATTACAAAAAACTCTAAAACTAACCGGGAAATGTCTTTCGGAAGGGTTTTACGGTAACTTGATTGTAAACCCCCGCTTTTACGTAGGGGTCGTCGTTAGCCCATGACTGAGCAGAATTTAAGTTGGAAAACTCTGCCACAATGATGCTTCCGGTAAAACCCGCCAATCCCGGGTCATTCGCATCAACGGCAGGACAAGGCCCTGCCAATAAAAGGCGGCCCTCATCTTGCAATATTTGAAGCCGAGCCAAATGCGCGGGGCGAGCATTTTTTCGCAGTTCCAAACTGTCTGGCACATCATTTCCGATAATAACGTATATCATATTGGATTTCCTTCAGAATCAAACCGTCAACATCGAACTTTCATTCTTGCTTGTTTTTATGCTCTGCTTTTACATATTTCGAAAGCAATGCAGCTTGCAATACAATAAACCCCAACATCATGCCAGACGTACCGAACAGCTTGAAGTCAACCCAAATATCCATACTGAAATTGAAGGCTACATACAGATTGATGCACCCAAGCACGCTGAAGAAAATGCTCCATGCATAATTGAGGTATTGCCAAATATTTTCCGGTAATTCTATTTTTTCCTGCAAGAGCATACGCATCAGATTCTTGCCCATAAAGGCCCGGGAGAACAGAATCGCAATGGCAAAAAACCAATACAGGGCGGTGGGCTTTAATTTGATGAAGTTCTCATTGTGAAACAGCAGAGTTGCGCCACCAAAAATAACGATTATACCGAGGCTTACCCAGAGTGTAGTATCTACTTTTCCGTGTCTCCATTTTACCCAGGCAACTTGTGCAATTGTAGCGGCAATAGCAGACGCTGTTGCAGGGAAGACACCGAACAATTTGAACACAACAAAGAAAAGAAGTACAGGAAAGATATCAAATAAGATTTTCATGGGTGTGCATTATCCATTGAGAACATACCGATGTCTAATCTCGGTCAAGTGCAAGTGAGGCGGAATTGATGCAGTAACGCAAACCTGTGGGTTCCGGGCCATCTTCAAAAACATGCCCAAGATGCGCATCGCAAGCATTACAGCAGACCTCGACGCGATCCATACCCAGAGGATCTTCCTCTTTATAGGCGATAGCTTCTTCGACAACGGGTTGCCAAAAACTTGGCCAACCGGTCCCCGATTCGTATTTGCTTTCTGAATTGAATAATGGTGTGCCGCAACAGATGCAGCGGTAAATGCCGATATCGTGACAGTCCCAGTATTCTCCTGAAAACGCAGGCTCAGTGCCGCATTCGCGACAAATTTTGTACTGATCCGGTGTGAGCTCTTCGCGCCAATCTGCGTTCGTCTTGTCGAGAGGGTCTGTCATAGCACCTCTGCGGCATGATCTGCCAAACGGGAACGTTCACCACGCTGCAGCGTGACATGTCCACTGTGTGCCCAGCCCTTAAACCGATCCACCACGTAGGTCAAACCGGAGCTGCCTTCGGTAAGGTAGGGCGTATCGATCTGCGCAATGTTGCCCATGCAGACAACCTTGGTTCCTGGTCCGGCTCGTGTGATGAGCGTTTTCATTTGCTTTGGTGTGAGATTTTGCGCTTCGTCGATGATAAGGTATTTATTCAGAAAA
>CAIWKC010000283.1 GCA_903913145.1 uncultured Gallionellaceae bacterium
CTAATAGGTTAAGCCGACGCCACTTGTTTTCATTTAAACGCGCCTCGTCCAACAAAGATTGCAGCTTTTGTCTTAGAAGTTTATTTTCTTCTTGAAGGCCGTTTATCATGAAAATTTTCAATCGGAAAAATTGTTAGGCCTCTTGCAGCTTGAGACTGGATCAGTGCGGAGAATCATTAAGGTGCAATAATACCCGAGTGCGGCTTGGCTATCATCTTCTACTTTATTCATTGCAGTAACATGACGGAATAGCAGCTTTATAGACTTGGACCAAGTTGGTTGGTGAAAGTCCCAATTGGAAGTGAAAGGAGTCTAAGCGTGGAGTCTATTTTTAGACTTTCTGGAGTATTCATCCTGACATGATAAAATGGGGGTCTTAACGTATTTCTCTTTAAATTTGAAAGGCTGTCATGTTTTCGCGCAAAAATTCCCTCTCAGTCGTTGATCCAGAATTGTGGGACTCGATCCAAAAAGAAACCGCCCGACAGGAAGATCACATCGAGTTGATCGCGTCGGAAAATTACACCAGCCCGGCGGTGATGGAAGCGCAAGGCAGTCAACTGACCAATAAGTACGCTGAAGGGTATCCAGGCAAGCGTTATTACGGTGGCTGTGAATTTGTGGATGTGGCGGAACAATTGGCGATCGACCGTGCCAAGTCATTGTTCGGTGCAGAGTACGCCAACGTTCAACCCCATTCAGGTTCTCAGGCGAATCAAGCTGTATACGTTTCTGTGCTCAAGCCGGGCGATACCATTCTGGGTATGAGCCTGGCGCATGGTGGTCACTTGACCCATGGCGCATCAGTTAACATCAGCGGAAAGCTGTATAAGGCCATCCAATATGGTTTGAATGCCAAAGAAGAAATTGATTACGATCAAGTGCAGGCACTGGCGAACGAGCACAAGCCCAAAATGATCGTGGCAGGCGCGTCTGCTTACTCTCTGGTTATTGATTGGAAACGTTTTCGCGCAATTGCCGACAGTGTTGGCGCTTACTTGTTCGTGGACATGGCGCACTACGCAGGCCTGATCGCAGCTGGGCTTTACCCTAGTCCGGTTGGAATTGCAGATTTTGTAACCACCACAACCCACAAAACGTTGCGCGGCCCTCGTGGGGGATTAATTCTGGCTAAGGCTGAACATGAAAAAGCGCTTAATTCGGCAATTTTTCCCGCGTTGCAAGGTGGGCCGCTAATGCATGTCATCGCGGCTAAAGCGGTTGCGTTCAAAGAAGCTGCGGGCAAAGATTTCAAACAATATCAAATGCAGGTCATCGACAATGCGCAGGCGATGGCTCGGGTTTTGCAGGAGCGCGGTGTGCGTATCGTGTCTGGCCGCACGGATAGTCATGTGTTTCTGGTCGATTTGCGTGCCAAGAAGTTAACCGGTAAAGATGCCGAGGCTGCTTTGGGCAAGGCTCATATCACGGTGAATAAAAACACTATCCCCAACGATCCTGAAAAGCCTTTTGTGACCTCGGGCATTCGTATTGGTTCGCCAGCCATGACAACCCGTGGTTTTAAAGAATTGGAATCAGAAAAACTGGCACATCTCATTGCCGATGTGCTTGATGCGCCAAACGATGAAGTTGTCATCGCACGCGTGGTTGCAGATGTGAAAAAACTGACAGCTCAGTTTCCGGTTTACGGAGACTAGTTGCCGGACGTTAGTCGTTGGTGATGATTGGTTTTTGTCGCCGTTGAGCGGCGATTTTAACTAAACAACTAGCGACTAAAAACTATCGACTGAATATTATGAAATGCCCATTCTGTAAACATTCAGTGACCCAAGTGGTGGACACACGCGAGAACGAGGAAGGCGACAGTATCCGTCGCCGCCGTCGTTGTTTGTCGTGCGACAAACGCTTTACCACCTACGAAACAGTTGAATTCAGAATGCCGCAAGTGGTTAAGCAAAATGGGATGCGCAGCGAATTCGATGAAGAAAAATTACGCACCAGTTTTACCCGTGCGCTGCACAAACGCCCTGTTTCTACCGAGTTGGTTGACGCGGCAATTGACCATGTCACGCAAAAATTGTTCGCGCTCGGCGAGCGTGAAATTGGCTCGCGCCTGATCGGTGAAATGGTGATGAAAGAATTGCTCAAGCTGGACAAGGTGGCCTATATTCGTTTTGCCTCTGTGTACAAAAGTTTCCAGGATGTCGGTGATTTTTCTGAGGCGATTGATGCCGTTAACAAGCCGCCCGTAAAACGTCGTCAGACAAATCAGGCATGAGCGCAGTTGATAGCCAGTGGATGGCTAAAGCATTAAACCTCGCCGAACGGGGCTTGTTTACCACAACGCCGAATCCGCGAGTCGGTTGTGTGCTCGTTAAAGAAGGTGTTGCGATCGGTGAAGGTTGGCACGAGCGGGCGGGCGAACCCCACGCTGAAGCGCTAGCTTTGAGGGTGGCCGGAGATAAAGCGCGAGGAGCGACAGCTTACGTCACACTTGAACCTTGCAGTCACTTTGGGCGCACGCCGCCGTGTGCCGAAGCGCTTATTGCGGCGGGGATGGCGCGAGTTGTTATCGCAATGCAAGACCCTAATCCGCTAGTGGCCGGTCAGGGCATTACCAAGTTGCGCGCGGCAAATATTGAAGTGGAATGCGGCCTGATGGAAGCTGAAGCCCGGAATCTCAATATTGGCTTTGTGAAACGCATGACGGAAGGTCTGCCGTGGGTGCGCAGCAAGATTGCAGCGAGTCTGGATGGCCGTACGGCCTTGCTGAATGGAACAAGCCAGTGGATTACGGGTGAGGCGGCGCGGCGCGATGTACACCTATGGCGTGCCCGTTCCTGCGCAGTCATTTCTGGTATCGAAACTGTGTTGAGAGATGATGCGCAACTTTCTGTGCGTCATATCCCAACAACGCGGCAACCATTGCGAGTGGTGCTGGACAGCCGGTTGCGTATCTCCTGTGACGCCAGAATATTTCAAGACGGGCAAGTGTTGGTCGTTACTGCAAAGGCAGATGAGCACAAGATCGTTACCCTGGAGCAAGCAGGAGCAAAAGTCGTGGTGTTGGCAGATGAAAGCGGGCGGGTCGATTTACCCGGAACAATGCGGCACTTGGCAGCAATTGGTTGCAACGAAGTATTGGTGGAGGCGGGCAGCACATTGAACGGCGCGTTGTTGAATACCGGACTGGTAGATGAGTTGGTGTTATATTTCGCGCCGCAGTTGTTGGGTGATATGGCGCGAGGGATGGCGAAGTTAGGTGAGTTACAAACATTGGATCAACGCGTGGAATTGGCCTGGCAGGATGTGCGTCAGGTCGGTAAAGATTTGCGTATTCTGGCCACTGTAAATAAATCCCCTCGCACACTGACGGTGAAGGTTTAAGGAAAAGGTGAATTATCATGTTTAGCGGAATCATTGCCGATGTTGGCACCATCGCCAGCGCTCAAGACCGTGATGGTGGTCTGCGTTTGAGTGTCAATACCGAAGACCTTGGTATGGAAGATGTGTCGCTTGGCGATAGTATCGCGGTGAATGGCATCTGCCTGACTGTAGTGAAGATAGAAGACAAAACTTTTATCGTGGATGTTTCGCGCGAGACATTAGACTGCACGGTCGGTCTCGACAAGCAAGGCAAACTGGTCAACCTGGAAAAGGCGCTGCGACTGGTTGATCGTTTGGGTGGTCACATGGTGAGTGGTCATGTCGATGGAGTAGGCGAAGTGGTCGCCTTCAATGACATCGGAGAGAGTTGGCGTTTGATCGTGCGAGCTCCGAAACATTTGGCCAAGTATATCGCGGTGAAAGGCTCCATCACGATTGACGGTGTTAGCCTTACCGTCAATCATGTTGCGGGTGCCGAATTCGAAGTGAATCTTATTCCCCACACCTTGGCGGTGACCACATTGAATCAATTGCGTGCCGGTACAAAAGTAAATTTGGAAATTGACCTGATTGCGCGTTATGTCGAGCGCATGATGCAAGCAGAGAAAGAGTAATCATAATGACTGATGTGGCTCCAATACAAGAAATAATTGCGGATATCCGTGCCGGCCGCATGGTGGTGCTGGTGGATGAAGAAGACCGTGAAAATGAGGGAGACCTTGTGTTTGCGGCTGAATTTGTCACGCCGGAAAAAATCAATTTTATGGCCAAGCATGGTCGCGGGTTGATTTGCCTGACGTTGACACAGGCACACTGCGAACAAATCAACTTGCCGCTGATGGTGCGAGATAATGGACTGGCGTTGGCAACCAATTTCACCATGTCGATTGAAGCGGCGACCGGTGTCACGACCGGTATTTCGGCGGCAGACCGTTCGCGCACCATTCAGGTCGCAGCGGATAAAAATGCCAAGCCGACAGACATCGTGCAGCCGGGTCATATTTTCCCTTTGCGTGCACAAAATGGCGGCGTACTGGTTCGCGCAGGACATACTGAGGCGGGCTGCGATCTTGCAAAATTGGCGGGACTGACGCCTGCATCAGTGATCTGTGAAATACTAAAAGAAGATGGCGAAATGGCGCGTTTGCCGGACTTGATCCCCTTCGCCCAACAACACGGACTTAAGATCGGAACCATTGCCGATTTGATCGAATATCGTAGCCAAAACGAAAAGCTGGTCGAGCGCGTTTCACAACGCGTCGTGCAAACAGCATATGGCCAGTTTGAGCTGTTTACTTATTCCGACAAGACTTCATCGCACACTCATTTGGCTTTGGTAAAAGGCAATATTCAGCCTCAAGGGGAAACCTTGGTGCGTGTGCATGAGCCCTTGTCTGTTATGGACTTCTTGGAACAGGCGAGCTATCCAAATTCCACCAGTGTGCATGACGCGTTACAAAAGATTAGCCAGTCGCAAGCAGGTGTACTGGTGTTGATGCATGTTGCTGAAACGTCGGTCAGCCTGTTGGCTCGCGCGGCAGCCAAGACCGAGTCGCACCATGCACAGTGGGATCCGCGTAGCTATGGTATCGGTGCACAGATTTTGCGCGACCTCAACGTTGGCAAAATGCGGTTATTAGCGACTCCGCGCAAACTTCCGAGCATGACCGGATTCGGATTAGAAATCGTTGGTTATACGCAGGTCAAGGGATAAAACATGAAAGAAATTGCAAGAAATATTGATGGGAAGGGATTGCGCATCGGCATCGTTCAGAGTCGATTTAATTCGACGGTGTGCGAAGGGCTGTTGGCGTCATGCCGCGAGCAACTTGCCAAGCAGGGTGTGCTTGACGAAAACATCACGCTCACAACAGTGCCAGGGGCGCTTGAAATTCCGCTTGTGTTGCAACACATGGCACAGACGCATCAGTTTGATGCGCTGATTGCTTTGGGTGCTGTCATTCGCGGTGATACGTATCATTTTGAAATAGTGTCAAACGAATCAGCACGCGGAGTAGGTGAAGTGCAATTGCATGCTGGCGTTCCGATCGCTAACGCAATTCTTACCACTGATACCGATGAGCAGGCCGAGGATCGCATGAATGTAAAAGGTGCAGAAGCGGCACTGGTTGCCATCGAGATGGTAAATCTCTTGAAGGCTATTGTATGAATGAAAAGGTGAGTGGTACACCGGCTAAAAGTGCACGTCATCGCGCGCGCGAATTGGCATTGCAGGGTATTTACCAGTGGCGCATGGCCGGCTCGGATGTCGCAGGGATAGACAAAACAACACGCGACGAAAAAAGTCTTGGTCGATATGACGTTGAATTGTTCAGCCAGTTGTTGCGTGGTGCGGTCGGACAGCATGAAACCCTTGAGGCAAAAATCGCTCCGCATCTGGATCGCAAGCTGGATGAACTCAGTCCTGTCGAGTATTCAGTGCTGTTGCTAGGAGCTTATGAATTGGCAAACCTTCCCGAAATTCCATATCGCGTCGTCATCAACGAAGGCGTGGAATTGGCGAAAACTTTCGGTGGTAGCGACGGGCATAAATTTGTCAATGGCGTGCTGGATAAGTTGGCGATGCAGTTGCGTGCTGTTGAAGTGGCAGCCAAATAAGCTTAACCAGTCGTTAGTGATTATTTGTTTAGCCACGGTTTACTTTTCAACCTAATGAATAAAGACTGATCCTATGTCTGAATTCGATCTAATCCAACGTTATTTCACACGCGTCACACCCTCTGCAATTTTGGGTGTGGGTGACGATGCCGCATTGTTACAAGTGAACGCGGGCATGGAACTGGCAGTGTCTACCGACATGCTGGTCAGCGGTACGCATTTCTTTCCTGATGCCGAGCCGCTGTTGCTTGGACATAAGACGCTTGCTGTAAACCTTTCAGATATGGCTGCGATGGGTGCCACGCCGCGCTGGGCGACGCTGTCATTATCACTACCGTCAATAGAAGAAGCGTGGCTGGAAAAATTCAGCCATGGGTTTTTTTTATTGGCGGATCAATATCAGGTTGAATTAATCGGAGGAGACACCACGCGCGGCCCGCTCAATTTATGCGTCACCATCATGGGTGAAGTGCCCAAAGCTAAGGCGCTGCGGCGTGATGGTGCAAAACCGGATGATGATATTTGGGTGTCAGGTACGCTGGGTGAGGCTGCGTTGGCGTTGGCACATCTGCAAGGAAGCATTGTGTTGCCGCAGCAGGTATTTGTTGCCTATGCGGCTCATTTGCACCAGCCGCAACCAAGGGTGGCGTTGGGCTTGGCACTGCGCGGGATTGCCAATAGTGCGATTGATGTTTCAGATGGTTTCTTGGCTGACCTTGGGCATATTCTAGATCGCTCAAAGGTTGGGGCAGAAATAAATTACGCGTTAATTCCAACTGTCTGCACCAGTGAGCAAGCGGATGCCATAATGCAAAGATGTGTGCTAAGTGGTGGTGACGATTACGAACTATGCTTTACTTCCCCCACTGAATATCGTGCAGAGATTGAAAAAATTTCTGCTACGCTTGCTTTGCCGCTGACACGCATTGGCAAGATTACTGCAGGCAGAGGTTGTATGGTGTGTGGCACCGATGGAGGCGTGATGCAGATCAAGGATAAGGGTTATGACCACTTCGCATGACGAATTGAAATTTCAACCGGGCTGGAAATTTGTCCTCAGTCATCCTGCGCATTTTTGCTCCTTTGGTTTCGGTGCCGGTTTGTTTCCGCGTTCGCCAGGTACAGCAGGCACGCTTGTCGCGTTTCCCTTGTATTGGTTTCTTGCGCCGCGAGTCTCCGAGGCGCTGTTTATTTTGATTTTGGTTGTCGCATTTGCAGTCGGTGTATGGATGTGTGACAAGACCGGGCGTGAATTGGGCGTATCAGATTACGGCGGTATCGTCTGGGATGAAATTGTCGCTTTTATGCTCGTGCTATTTTTTACGCCTGCCGGTTTCGTCTGGCAGTTCCTGGCATTTTCCTTATTCCGCCTGTTTGATATTTGGAAACCTGAGCCTATCCGACATTTTGACAAGACATGGCATGGGGGTTTGGGCGTCATGTTCGACGATATTCTTGCTGCGGGCTATGCATTGCTGTGTTTGGCCATTATCAGAAGTGTACTTACGTGAAAAAAATAGTTGCCCAAATTATCCTGTTGATATGGGCAAATTTTGCAGCTGCCGAAGAATATAACGCCAAAGTGATCGTTGTGATTGATGGCGACACGCTGGTAGTCTTGCATAACGGGGCGAAAGAAAAAATACGCTTGGCGAATATAGATGCGCCTGAAAAAAATCAGCCGTTTGGTATGGATGCCCGGCAGGCTATGGTCGGACTGGCATACAAGAAACAAGCGCATATCGATTCGAAAGCGGTGGATAAATATGGCCGTACCGTAGCCTTGGTTACGGTTGATGGAATCAACGTCAACGAAGAAATGGTAAAGCGAGGTATGGCTTGGGAATATTCTTATTTCAAACCGGGCCGAGACTACATGGCTTTGCAAAGCGACGCTCAACAAGCGCGTCGTGGCCTGTGGTCGCAACGTAATCCGATAGCACCTTGGGTATGGCGCAGGACTCATCCGCCAACCAGATCCAATTATCAAAAAAAACAAAAGAAAACGTCAAACACTCATTCTAGAATAGGTGTATTCAATGATACGACTTGCGGACATAAGAATCATTGCTCACAAATGAATTCTTGCGAAGAAGCGTATTTTTACTTTACACGCTGCGGAGTAAAGTCTCTGGACAAGACGGGTGATGGCATTCCATGCAAGCAATTATGTGAAAACGAAAAGTAACCGGGCCAAGCTTTGAATGTTTCGCTAATTTCGCAGGCACTTAAGAAAAATATAATAGTGCGTTATTCAATGTGGATTTGAACGTC
>CAIWKC010000284.1 GCA_903913145.1 uncultured Gallionellaceae bacterium
ACATTTACTTCCGGCAATTTCGCTGGTTCATCTGCCGCATACACAGCTTGATTAACTGCCAGCGCGAGCACACTGAGCACGAAAATTCTTCTTTGCATTTTCTCTCCCTTGAGTGTTTATTAAAAGCTTGGTTAGTTTAGTTTTAAAAAAAAGTCTTGGGAATGCGGCATTTTGTCGCGCGACAATTTGACGCGCGTCAATTTGTCGCACCCCTGGTTGTTTTTTTAAAGATAAATAATGGGTTGCGAAGGCAGCAAAAAGAAGAGGAAAAATTGGGGAAAAAAATAGGATGACCAAAACAGGTGTTTTTGTTCCAGCCATCCTGAAGCAGGAGGAGATTTGAAGCTACATGAAAAACTAATTTTGTCAGGGGGTTTGAATTTGTTGCTCTGACGTATACATCCTAGCCATATTTTAAAAATTCTGGAATGCGACATTTTGTCGCATGGTCAAGTTGATGGTTATGGACTAATCTTTAAAACTGTTCAAACTCCAACTTCTGCTATGAGCAATCCTCTTGATGATCGGGCATCCATGTTGTTAGTGGATGACGACGTGGTTTTTTGTCAGGTGCTAAGCCGTGCCATGGAAAAACGCGGGTATGTTGTCAGCGTGGCACACAGTGTTGAAAAAGCCATTCCCATTGCGAAAGACATTGCACCCGAATATGCTGTTGTAGATTTAAAAATGAATGGAGCTTCAGGTCTGGAACTCGTTCAAGTTCTGCATGAGTTGGATGCCAATACTCGCATTGTGATGTTGACCGGTTATGCCAGCATTGCCACGGCAGTTGAAGCAGTTAAATTGGGTGCAACGCAATATCTTGCCAAGCCTGCGAATGCCGACGAAATTATTGCTGCATTCGGACATGTCCCAAGCCCTAAAGTAAAAGTCAAAGATCAAGTCACCACAGTAGAGCGTCTTGAATGGGAATATATCAACCGAGTTTTGCATGAAAACGAGGGTAATGTTTCTGTTACCGCACGCGTGCTCAAAATGCATCGGCGTACTCTGCAGCGGAAATTGTCAAGAAATCAGCCGGAATAACTTATTGGATACCTAAGTTCAAGTTTTACGGGGGGTGCGACAATTTGTCGCATTCCAATCTGTGGCTCGATTAAATACAATGCCATATGTATTCGTGGATAGTGGCATAGATTCCCGCTACTTTGAACGGACTGAATTATTTTTTTGGAGCAACTTAACTTTTGGGGGATTTCATTTTGAAACAAACAACTGCAAACACGGGTAATGGTCTGATTTCTTACCAATATATTCGGTCAACCTTGATCGCTTCATTAACTCTGGCTGCATTAGTGGGAGGCAGCGATGCCTTTGCCTGCGCATCTTGCGGCTGCACCTTGTCTACAGACTGGGGAAGCCAAGGCGTGAGCACAAAGGCAGGTTGGTCATATGATTTGTCTGACAATTACATCAATCAAAATACATTGATCTATGGCAACAGTAAACCTTCCGCTGATTTTATTCGGACACTTTATGCGAATAACACTGAAGTTGAAACCTTTACGGCAACTCAAACTATTACCAATGCTTTTGCCTACAACAGCGATAGTTGGGGCATCAGTTTTCAGATTCCGTTCTTGATCAGAACACATGGCACCAATGGCGTTACAGCTGACCCCGTAAATCCCGGTTCCGATTATGGTGCAAATTACGTGTCGTCTGCTCGAGCCGGCATTGGTGATATTCGCGTGGTTGGACATTACAGTGGCTTATTTGAAGATAAAACTTCCGGTTTGATTTTAGGCTTCAAATTCGCTACTGGAGAGACAGGTGCTGATTTCTCTGGTGGCGCAGCTACAGGCCAATTGGGTATTTCACTTGATCCGGGTTTGCAACTCGGCACGGGTTCAACAGACGTTATTGTCGGCGCTTACACTTCCGGCACCGTGAGTACGTATGGTTGGTTTGTTCAGGGCACGGTTCAACACGCGGTTTCTCCATTAGCAACGGAAGCAAATGGTACAACTTATCGCCCGGGCGATTCTTATTTGTTGAACACCGGCATTCGCTATGCGGGTTTCGGTGCTGCAGTCAATCCTATGCTTCAAATAAATATAAATCATCGCGAATATGATCAAGGTACCGGTGTGGCGACTGACCCCTTTACCGGAAGCCCGATTAGTGGTGGAAATTTGGTTTATCTTTCACCCGGAGCAACCGTTCGTTTAGGCGGAGGAACATCGGTATATGGATTTGTTCAGTTGCCAATCTACCAAAATGTGGGTTCACTGCAACTCGTGCCTGCATATACTGCTACTATTGGCATTCATCAGTCGATAGATTAAAAATCAGAGGATTGTACTAACGTGAACCAACCGAGCTATTTGCAGTATTTGAACAAAGGAGTGCTTTTTGTCGCACTCCTGTTAATGTCTGTATTTAGTTCGCCAACATTTGCGCGCGAATGGTCACTCAAAGATTCTGAAGGAGTCAAATACAAACTTGCCGATCAAAAGGGCAAGTGGGTTGTTGTTAATTTCTGGGCACCTTGGTGTCCACCTTGTCTGGCTGAACTCCCGGAACTAATTTCATTGCAGCAGCATCACAAAGATGTATTGGTTATCGGTGTGTCAGAGCAGTACAAACGAAAACAGGAAGTGACGGATGTTGTCAAGAAACTGTCAATTGCTTATCCTGTCGTTTTTGGGGATGAAGACACAGCGGCAGATTTCGGTGGAATTGAAGGTTTGCCAACCACGTTTCTTTATTCGCCCGAGGGCAAATTAATGATTCGCCAAGATGGCCCAATAACACAAGAGGGCCTTGAACAGGCCATGACACAAAAGTGAATTAATTAATTCAAATCCCCCTAATATTATTGATTTATAGTATTAGCCAATTAG
>CAIWKC010000285.1 GCA_903913145.1 uncultured Gallionellaceae bacterium
ACCACAATGAATCAAAGAAAACACACCAAGAGCAGGAGATGAACCCCGCTCCAAGTTATGATGCTTACAAGAAAGAACGGGACGCTAAATCCGGGAATTAAAACCAAAGCAGCAAAATAAGTCGTTGAAAAGTTGCAGTTACAAAAAGTTAAAACAAGTCGATATCATTATTTTTATCTTTCATCTCGCTCATATACTGAGCAAGAGCTTCATGCACCGTCATACCGCTCATTACTGCATCGAACATCGCACACTCGTCAACGCTAGTGTACTTTGAGCGAATTTTCTCGCGTAGGGCAATCCACTCTTGCGGACTTAATACCCTATGCTTGTCGGCCACCAGCTCATTCAATGCAGCCAAGCTATGAGTAACGTGCGCCAGACGTTGGGATAATTTGTCGTAAAATTGAAAAGCCACGATAGATTGATGCACCATACCTGTGACATGCTGCGCGGCTTCCAACACAGTCTTTTTTGTTTCCCCCGCCTCACCCTCGTCAGGTAATGAACCAAGCGTGCTGGAAATCATGTGCAGATATCCTGCCATGGTCGTGAAATTGTCAGTCAACACATCTACCGATGTATTACTGTCTTTCATCGCTGCCTCGATCTGACCTGTTGCCAGCTCCAGCATCAGGGTTGTTTCTCGCACTTGGCACCAATCTGATTCAGGAAGGTGATCATACGAGCCGCTTTTAGTAACTTCTGTCATATTTATTCCCACCCCTCTTAAGCACCACCGGACTATAACCGCACAAGGGAAACTTTTCCAGTAGCGATCTGAATTTTATCGATATTAATTTCATCAACTACTGGTTTTCAAGTCCCGATGCGATGATTTAAAGGCTTGCCTTTGCAGATCGGAATAGATAAATATATGAACATTCAAAACCATGGCCAGAATTTGTATTTACCCCTAGAATTCTAAAGGAAATATTTAAAGTGCTGCCAGATATTTTTACGACGGTATATTTTTTCGATATTCAACCATAAGCGAATCATGATAATTGCTATGGAGTCGCATTTGGATGTAGGGCTTCGTTCACCAGTTCGGCTCGTCGTAAATATACATTAGCCTCTTGATCATGCCCCAATAATTTTGTCACGCGCGCCATACCATTCAAGTCTTCACCTATACGTGCACTCAGGCCCAGTGCCTTGTCAAACTCCAGCGCATTTTGAAAATGAATCATTGCATCTGCATGGCGCGCCAATTTTTCTTCCGCTGTAGCTGCAATGCGCAATGCATTAGCTTGCTCTTCTTTTCCTGCCTCTTCCATTTTGCTTAGTGCAATTGCCAATAATAATGCGCCTTGCACATCACCTTTTAGAAGCAGCATTCGTATATGCAGCCCGTCAATACCGTAATGTAGCGTGCATTTCTTTTCGCATAATTTACTTGCAAGGGCCAGGTTTGATTCTGCCTCGGGCAAACGAGCCAGATTGGTCAAGATCACGGCCTTGCGAAAAGCGGCCGCTATGTTCGAGTCCACAGGGTAAATTGTTTCTTTTTCCAAAAGGATCTTATCCAACCAATTTAATGCGCCCTCGTCATCATGCAGTTGGTGACTGACGGTAGCCAAATTAATGATGGTCGTTGCCGCACCCGCTGCATCATCCAATGATTGTTGGAATAGCAACGCTTTGGCGAAGTCATGTTGCGCACGCATTAAATCCCCGCTCTTTAATGCCTTGCGTGCCTCTTTATCCGCGCTCTGAGTTTGCTCCAATATCTGGGGCACATGAGGTGTTGGCGTACTGCCGCATGCGGCCAACATGCCAATGAATAATAATTGAATTATCTTAGTCATGGCTATCCATTTTAACGGGTGTCGTTTCGGGAGCCGGGACTACATTTTTCAAAGGCCAATGAGTACTTAAAGAATTGATTATTTCTTTGGTATCGTCAACCAGAATGCTTGATTTCCCCAAAGTTTCGCGTGACTCATTGAGTATGCCCGGCAACTGCGGTGCGGTTTTTTGCACCGCGTCCCTTACCGAATTGGTAGCCGCCCGAATATTTTCCATGCTGTCATCCGCCTTTTTCAATAAGATTGGCAAATCGTTATCGAGTTTTGCTGAAATAGTTTCGGCCTTGGTAGCCGATTGACGCAGTGAACGCAACAATGGTTCCACTTCATTATTCAGATTGTTATCCACTCTAGCCAATGCCTTATCCATCAGTTTGCGCGTACCCTGCAGTTCAGCCGAAAATTCGCGCAAGTTCTTCAATGTTTGGCGCACGTCGCTTTGCGGATCATGAAGAGTTTGATGCAAATCATCTAGGATAGGCAAAATGCGATTCTTCACCTCAATCACTGCCTGTTCTAATCCATTGGCACGTTCAAAACGAACCACCGCCCCTTCCGTCAACAATGCTTTGGCTTCGGTTCCCCGGCTAAGTTCAAGTACGCCGTCTCCGATCACGCCCTCTTTTACCAAACGGATAACAGCATCTTCCCGCATGAGTTTGAGATATTTTGCCTCAACACTGACCTCTACTTGTACGCGCCCCTGTTCATCCAGTGCCAGTGTGTGTAATTTACCGATTTTGAATCCACTGTATTTGACGGGCATACCCTCACTTAGTCCTTCACCGCTATCAGCAACAAAATAGATCGGTGATTTTGTTGTCAGTGCGCCTTTTTTAACGCCAGTCCACAACAAGGTTGCACCAATACCTACAGCAGCAAGCAGGACAAATAGTACTGCCTTGCCAAATAGATTTTTAAAACGTTCATCTTTATCAGCCAATAACTTCACATGCGCCTCACTTGATTTTTTCCCAGGGAAGTAACGTTGCCTTATCTGCCAAAACCAACACTGCCCCGCCGTGGCTAGCATATTCGTCCAGCGCGGAAATCCAATTTTGCGCCAAACAAGTATTGATATCTTCAAATAAGCCGGCATCGACTACTAAAATCCGTGGCATTAGAAGCAATCCTCTCAATAATCCTGCCAACTTGCGTTGCCATAGCTCGATACCGAATGGTGGCGCAGCCATAAATTCCGCAAAAAAAGAGGGCTCCAAACCCAACTTCGTCAACCAATATTGAACGTTTTTTTCCGTTTCTGCTACGTCATGCCTGGAGTGATACCACAATGGCAAAGTGACATTCTCCCAAACTTTAAGATTACTGATCAAACCTCCGTTGGCAGCTACCCATCCAACGCGCCCTAACCGACTGTCCTGAAGCAAACCCCACACTTCCGAAGCGGACTGTTTACTTTGTCTTCTTTCCATTTCAAATGGACTATGCTCTTTATGTGCATGCCTTCTGTCTTCAAGTGTAATCTCGATGCTGCCCTCGTCGCATAGTGTTTCTGAAACTGCGAATTCTATGATCGCCTCTTTTTCAGCTTTACCCGACAGTTGCAAAAGCCGAGTATCTCCGGAATGCAGTGTAAACGTATACGCATGCGCCGAATCTTTGCAACGTACTTCAAGAAATCGGTATAACGCGGTCATGAGCTTCCTAAAATAGTAGCACTGTCAATATTCCGTCGCACGCGAATACGGCGAGTAAGCTGCGTATCACGGCTTGCGAAGCCGCAACCGGAATTTCAGTCATGGCGCGTTTTACTTTTAACCCGTAGTAACACGACACCACTGATACCAGGACGCCAAAGCAAATACTTTTCAGGATTGCCGCAAATATTTCCCGAAAACTGAGCATGTCAAAAAAAGCATCCACCTCGCCAAGCAATGAAACATCAATGTTCCATGCAGTCACCACCATTCCTGTTCCGATTGCAACAATCTGAAAATAAAATGTGAGGGCAGTGCTTGTAATGATCATCGCCACTGTCCTCGGCACGACAAGGTAAGGAATCGGAGAAATGCCCATTCGTTGCAAATTTTTAATTTCAGCATTAACCTGCATCGCCGCCAATTCACTGGCAATGGCCGAACTGCTTCTTCCAATAATAACAATTGCGGTCAGCAGTGGCCCCAGTTCGCGCACCACGGTCCAAATCAGCACCTGCAATGTTAACAACTCGTTGCGACCAACCAGATTACTGACCTCCATCACCATAATCATTCCGGCAATAAAACCCATGACACTGATTGCCCCCACCGATTGTATGCCCGTGAAATAAAGCTGCTTGAGTAAAGTTTTGCGCACTGGCCATTTGACAATTACAGGGAGAGAAAAAAATACACGCCCCAACAGCAGTAAACTGTCACGCACGAACAATCCCTGGATACCAATTGAATTTTGCAAGCGCAATAATGGGTTTTTCATTTACATTTCTTAGTTATTCAAACCAAACAGTAATCACACCCCGCGCAACACCCACCACCACCCGCCCAAAGTTAGGAAGGAAAGAGTCAAACCAATCGCCACCATCAAATTAGCCAACGGCGGATTCAGGTTGTGTTCTGATGCCACTATAGCCGCGGTAATCATCGGTGGCATGGCAGCCTCAAACAAAGTAATTTGTATCGCTTGCCCATGCGCGCCAAACAATTCCACATACAAAAAATAAATCAACAGCGGCGCGAGAAACAATTTAAAAAACAAACCCAATGCCAAATCGCGTTTATGCTCCGCAAGGTGTCCCAAACGCAACTGCAAGCCAACTGAAACTAATGCCAACGGTGCCAGTGTGTCTCCCAAGCGTTTCAAAAGGATGACAAACCAGTCTGCATAGGTAAACGGCATAAGCACCACCGCAATGATCAGTCCAATAAAAGGGGGAAACAAAACGATTCGCTTTGTAATCTCTACCAAAGTTGGACGCCCTGAGGAATAGATTCCTGCGATTGTAATACCCAAGATGGCAAAGGTGAAAAACGATCCGAGTTGATCGGCAACGATGGCGGTACTCAATCCCTCTTTGCCATAAAATACTTCGACCATCGGCAGGCCAAAAAACGAAGTATTACCTAGCCCAGCAACCAGTATCAGAGCGCCCGTCGTACTGGGTGAGAGATGCAACCATCTCCCCATCAACCAGAAAAAACCAGCCGATAGGCCGAATACGAGCCATGCCATCGCCGCCACCAGCAGCATATCACTGGAAAATTTAAGTTGGTGAATGTAGAGCAGTGTTAGCGCGGGGAACGAGACGTGAATAATGAAACTATTGAGCGTTGCAGACGCATTCTCCGGGATGCGCTTGAAGCGGCGCAATAACATTCCAAAGATAAAACATAGAACCAGCAGGAGAAGGTTGTTCATACATCAATTATAGAGACTCCCTAAAATTTAATCAGGGACATTCGCAGAAATAAACGCTTTCAATTTAAACACATCAGCTTCCATCACTTCGCAACGCTGTGGGAGATTCTCGATACCTTCAAGCGCACTAGGGCGTTCAGGTTCACGCCCCAAAGCTTCCCGTATTGTCTCGGCAAACTTGGCCGGCAGCGCAGTCTCCAGACAGATTAACGGCAAGCTGGGGCGACGTTGCTCCAAGCCGACTTTCACTCCATCAGCAGTATGTGTGTCGATCATCACACGGTATTCTTCCCACAGTTCACGGATAGTTTTCAGGCGATCCTGATGGGAACTTTTGCCTGATGAGAAATGGAATTTTGATAATGAATCCCAATAAGTTGACCCTTTGATATCAAACGCTCCCCCGGCATCGACCTTGCTCCAGAACTCGCGAACTTTCGCACCATCACGCCCCACCAGATCGAACACGAAGCGTTCGAAATTGCTGGCCTTGGAGATATCCATAGACGGACTGCTAGTCTCGTAAGTGTGATCGGTACCGCGTGGGCGATATACACCGGTGCGGAAAAATTCGTCCAGCACATCGTTCTCGTTGGTTGCCAAAATCAGCTGGCCAATAGGCAAACCCATCATGCGCGCAATATGTCCCGCACAGATGTTACCGAAATTGCCGGAAGGCACAGAAAATGCGACTTGCTCATCATTCGATTTTGTCGCGGCAAAGTAGCCCTTGAAGTAGTAAACAACTTGTGCCGACACACGCGCCCAGTTGATCGAATTCACTGTGCCGATTTTGTACTTGGCCTTGAATGCGTGATCGTTGGACACCGCCTTCACCATGTCTTGCGCATCATCGAACATGCCATTAACCGCAAGATTGAAAATATTCGGGTCTTGCAGCGAATACATCTGGGCGCGTTGGAAGGCAGACATTTTACCGTTCGGCGATAACATGAACACGCGTATGCCGCGCTTGCCGCGCATCGCATACTCGGCGGCAGAACCGGTGTCGCCGGAAGTGGCGCCCAGAATATTTAACTCAGCATGTTGTTTCGCCAGCGCGTACTCAAACAAATTGCCGAGCAATTGCATCGCCATATCTTTGAACGCCAGCGTCGGGCCGTTGGAAAGCTCGAGAATATGTACGCCCGGTTCTAACGTACGCAACGGTGTGATCTGTGCGGCATCACTATCCGCGCGACCATTGCTGTAAACCTGTGCGGTGTAAGTCTTGCTGATAATCGCTTTCAAATCAGCCGCCGGAATATCAGTGGCAAACTTGGACAGCACCGCGAACGCGAGATCGGCATAGGACAAATTGCGCCACGCATCCAATTCTGCGCGTGTCACTTGCGGATATTGCTCGGGCAGATATAGTCCGCCATCCGGTGCCAAACCACCCAGCAGGATTTCGGTAAAAGTTTTTGCAGGCGCATTACCGCGAGTGGAAATGTATTTCATATTTGCTCTCAATAGCCGCCATTCCCGCAGAGGCGGGAATCCGGCAAAAATATTATCCGGCCAAGCCGACTATTACAATTTTGAACCGCTACCCAGAGTTTATCAATCAACGGGGTTCCCGCAACTCCGCGGGATAACCGGCCACTTGCCACCGTCTTTTAGCGGCTTAGTGGAATGGATATCAGTTCCACCAATGCCAGATATTGTGGCTGTTGCAATGTTTTATGGAGGACAACACTACACCACCCTACATTATTTTCCCAACTCTTCCAGCCTTAACTTGGTCACTTTACCCGCCACCACAGTCAATTTCTCGATCTTTTCTATCGCTGCGTTAATGTGCTTCTCACGGGTCTGGTGCGTCAGCATAATAAGGTCCGTCTGCACTTCGCCTTCACCGGGCTCTTTCTGGACCATGGCGTCAATCGAAATCTGTTCATCGGCCAAGATGCGTGTGATGTCTGCCAATACACCGGGTTTATCTGCAACTCGCAAGCGTAAATAATAACTAGTCTGCACTTCGTCCATCGGTAATATTTTTAAATCGGCCAACTGGTTTGGTTGAAACGCCAGATGAGGTACCCGATTCAGCGGATCAGCAGTATGCATACGCGTCACATCCACCAAATCGGCGATGACCGCGCTGGCAGTTGGCTCTGCCCCCGCGCCCTTGCCGTAATACAACGTCGCACCCACGGCATCACCCTCTACCAGCACCGCATTCATTGCACCTTCAACATTGGCGATGAGGCGTTTGCTTGGAATCAACGTGGGATGAACGCGCAACTCGACACCTTCCGGGGTGCGTTTGGTAATGCCCAGTAACTTGATGCGGTAGCCCAGTTGCTCGGCATATTTGATGTCGATTGCATCCAGCTTGGAAATGCCTTCGATGTAGGCTCTATCAAACTGCATGGGTATACCAAATGCCAGGGCGGACAAAATGGTGATCTTGTGTGCGGCATCTACGCCTTCGATGTCAAAAGTGGGATCGGCTTCTGCGTAACCAAGGCGTTGAGCTTCTTTCAGAACAGTTTCAAAGCTCAACCCCTTGTCACGCATTTCGGACAAAATAAAATTGGTCGTGCCGTTAATAATTCCTGCAATCCATTCGATACGGTTCGCTGTCAGTCCTTCGCGCAGTGCTTTAATAATTGGTATGCCGCCCGCCACAGCGGCTTCGAATGCAACCATCACGCGCATTTTCTGTGCTGCCAGAAATATCTCATTGCCATGCGTAGCGAGCAAAGCCTTATTGGCCGTAACGACATGCTTGCCGTTGGCAATCGCTTTCAAAACCAGTTCTTTCGCGATGCCGTAACCGCCAATCAGTTCGATGACGATGTCAACTTCAGGATCATTCACCACCGAGAAAGCATCGTCGGTTAAGCGGCATGCGCCACCGGTGACTTTCTTGGCGAGTTCAAGATTTTTATCGGCCACGACCGTGATGCGAATGGGACGCCCGGCACGGCGCATGATTTCTTCCGCATTGCGTTGCAACACGGTAAATGTGCCGCCTCCGACAGTACCGATACCCAGAAGTCCTACGTTGATTGGTTTCATTTGTTGCCTTTAATGTAGGGGCGTAAGTCATACGCCCTAGATTTCATAAAATTGGTGCAAGTACGAATTGCCATATACCGCTACCCTATGTACCGTGTTGCTTGCGGTAACTTTCCAGGAACCGCGCTATGCGTCCTATTGCTTCTGTCAGATCGTCCGAATTGGGTAAGAATACCACCCGAAAGTGATCGGAATGGGGCCAGTTAAAACCGCTGCCTTGCACGATCAGCACTTTCTCAGCTTCCAGCAATTCGAGGATGAATTTTTGATCGTCCTCGATTGGATACATTTTGGGGTCAAGTTTGGGAAACAGATACAGTGCCGCTTTTGGTTTGACGCAGCTCACGCCCGGAATCTCTGTCAGCAGTTTGTAAGCGAGTTCGCGCTGTTTGTGCAAACGTCCGCCGGGCGCAACCAGATCGTTGATGCTTTGGTATCCGCCAAGAGCGGTCTGAATAGCATATTGCCCCGGCACGTTGGAACACAAACGCATCGATGCGAGAATTCCCAAGCCATCAATATAATCCTGAGCATTCTTCTTCGCACCCGAGACGACCATCCAGCCGGAGCGATAACCGCAGGCCCGATAATTTTTTGACAAGCCGTTGAAAGTAACAAATAAAACATCGTCTGCCAGAGAAGCCATCGAAGTATGTGTTGCGCCATCGTACAACACTTTGTCGTAAATCTCATCGGCATAGATGATGAGATTATGCTCGCGCGCAATTTGAATAATTTCTTGCAGAATTTCATCCGAGTAAACAGCGCCCGTCGGATTGTTTGGATTAATTACGACAATGGCACGCGTGTTGGGTTTGATCTTGCTGCGCATGTCAGCCAGATCGGGATTCCAGTCATTTTCCTCGTCGCAGATGTAATGTCGCGGCGTGCCACCGGCCAACGTAACCGCAGCAGTCCAAAGTGGATAGTCGGGTGCAGGCACCAGCACTTCGTCGCCGGGGTTTAGCAAGCCCTGCATAGACATGACAATGAGTTCAGAGGCACCGTTACCGATAAAGATGTCGTCAATGGTGACGCCTGTAATTTTTTTCAACTGCGTGTAATGCATGATTGCCTTGCGCGCGGCGAACAAACCTTTTGAATCGGAATAACCGGACGAATTAGGCAGATTCAGAATCACATCCTGTTGCACTTCCTCAGGTGCATCGAAGCCAAATGGCGCAAGATTGCCGATATTCAACTTGATAATGCGATGCCCCTCTTCCTCCATTTGTTTTGAGCGCGCCATGACCGGACCGCGAATGTCATAACAGACATTCGCCAGCTTGGTAGATTTCAGCACGGGCCTGGAGGTATCTTTTTCGAGTTTCACGTGTTCGCTTCCTAGTCTGCCAGGTTCATGACAATGGTAGAATCGCCATCGTACATGCAAGGCGTTGCAAAGGGCGCAATTCTACCGCGCCACAGCCATACGCCGCAAATGGAGAGACGCTTTGGCACTTCACTTAGATTCGAATACAAATCACAAACTATTCACCGGGCACGGTGCGGGATACGTTGCAGTCAATGGACAGATATATCAACGACCCGTGGTTGTATTGCCGGAAGAGTTACGCACTGACTGGCCGGCAACCGATTTTGTCAGTCTTAACGAATCTCATTTTGACTATTTTCTGGCTCTTAAACCCGAGGTACTTCTGCTTGGCACCGGCACAAAACAACACTTCGCCCATCCCAATTTGTACCGTGAACTCATTCGCGCAAGAATCAGTATTGAATTCATGGACACACCGGCCGCCTGCCGTACCTACAATATTCTGGTCGCCGAAGACCGCAAAGTTGTCGCGGCAGTTTTGATCCATCCGTAGGGGCGAATGTAAATGAACAAACCTCTGCACAACGTCATCACCCAAGCCGAGCAAGTTATCCTAGGTAAGCCACACCAGATCAGACTCGCACTCACTTGCCTGCTGGCTCGTGGGCACTTGCTGATTGAAGATTTGCCCGGTGTTGGCAAGACGACATTAGCGCATGTGCTGGCCAAAACACTGGGTCTGGAATTTCAGCGCATTCAATTTACCAGCGACATGATGCCAGCCGACATTCTCGGCGTATCTATATTTCAACGCGAAAGTGGCGAGTTTAAATTTCATGCGGGACCCATTTTTGCGCAAATGATTTTGGCGGATGAAGTCAATCGCGCCACCCCCAAAACTCAAAGTGCTTTACTGGAAGCAATGGAAGAACAGCAAGTCACCAGTGAAGGTGAAACGCGCCAGTTACCCACTCCGTTTTTCGTCATTGCCACTCAGAACCCCGTCAATCAGATCGGCACTTACCCGTTGCCTGAATCGCAACTTGACCGTTTTCTGATGCGCATCCAATTGGGCTATCCCGATGCTCAGTCAGAGCGCGGGTTACTCTCCGGCATAGACCGGCGCGATCTTGTCTCTAAATTGACACCGCAAATGGAAACAGCAGAATTGGCCGCTTTGCAGCAGCAAGTAAAAAAAGTATTTGTTTCACCCGCCTTGCTCGACTATGTGCAGGCCGTGTTGCGCCACACGCGTGAGTCTGCGCGTTATGTACACGGCCTGTCACCGCGCGCCGGGCTTGCTTTGCTTGCGGCTGCGCGGTCATGGGCATTGCTGGATGGTCGTACCGCGGTCATCCCGGAGGACATACAGGCCGTACTTACTGGCGTCACGAGCCACCGCTTGCAAAGCGTGAACGATACAAAAGCGTCGGATGGTGAAAAATTAGCAAGGGAATTAATCGAGGCAGTGGCGATTCCATAAATCGCATTTGGAAAACCAAAATAATTGCTAGAAACCCCAACCCAATCCGAATTTAAGCGTCGTGTAATCGGTCTGGCTATCGGGTTCAAACAGTCCTCCAGATTGGAGAGCGGTGACGCCGTAGTTAAACGCGGTGTAGTCAAGACCCGCGTTCACATGAATTCTTTGGGCCAATGTGTAATCCAATGAAACTCCGACCTTATACAATTCAGAATCACCCAGCGCTGCCGAAAACCCAGTGACCTGACTTGCCACCGGAACCCCAGGAGGGCTAGAAGTAACTGTAATAGCCAATCCGTTTGTATGCCCG
>CAIWKC010000286.1 GCA_903913145.1 uncultured Gallionellaceae bacterium
CTTGAGGTAGCACACTCGTCGCGGAACAACTGAAACTGAAAAACTTTTTTCATTTGGAGAATATGTATTAAAGGTGACAAAATTGACTGACATAAATTTCCTTTTTTTGACCGAAAATCTGTTTAGTGAACAGGCAATGTTAATTTCCACATACGGGATTGATGTTTATAGTTCCTTCACGAAGGAATGGCCGTGGTGGCAAAAAACCATGCTGCTTTAAAACTGTATCCTTCATTCCGGTAATAGCGGAAGTTTCCAATGAACTGATTGAGTTCAGCCAATTTTCGTAACATGTTTGCTCCTTTTTGATTTAACATCTTTCTATCATGTGTGAGATTTATTTGATCTCGATAACAAATTTTTCTCGGGAAAGGCGAACTTTCTTAAGATTAACCAACCAATCCTTGTCAGCGTCCCGGTAGCCCAATGGCATGATTAAAACACTGCGCAATCCACGCGAACGCAAGTTCAATAATTCGTCAAGTGCATCCGGATCAAAACCCTCCATTGGCGTGCTATCCACTTGCTCGAAGGCTGCCGCGACTAAGGCAACACCGAGACCCAGATAGGCTTGCTTGGCGGCATGCTGGAAATTTACCTCAGCGTCGCGACTTGGGTAACTGTTCAATAACATTTTGCGATAACTGTCCCAACTCTCGCTGGTGAAACCTCGTTCTTTGTTGATCAAGTCGAACATCATGTTGATACGTTCCGGAGTGTAGTCATCCCAAGCGGCAAAAACCAGCAGGTGTGAACAGTCCGTAACTTGCTCTTGACCATTGGCAACAATCTTGATCTTCTCGCGAATTTCTCGATTGGTAACAAGAATGATCTCGTAAGGTTGAAGCCCGCTTGACGTTGGAGCGAGACGAGTAGCTTCCAGAATGCGTTCGACCTTATCTTGCGGTACCACTTTCGCTGGATTCATTTGCTTTGTTGCATAGCGCCACTTCAAGCTTTGAATTAGTTCCATGAAGTACATCCTCGTTCTGTTCATTTAATTACCTAAAATCACTTGTTGTGACTTCCATTCCTCTGTAGCCAAAGGAGGCCAATGCAATAAAAGCAACCTCTGATTAAATTATTCCTCTCTGTTCAGCATTGTTCTGTGTGGCTTCGCACAAACAAGTCCTAT
The DNA here is from genome assembly GCA_903913145.1 of uncultured Gallionellaceae bacterium. GTDB lineage: Bacteria > Pseudomonadota > Gammaproteobacteria > Burkholderiales > Gallionellaceae > PALSA-1006. The sequence continues at coordinate 1,136 of CAIWKC010000286.1, forward strand.
CTTTTATCAGGACAATTCTGCATTATGTGCGCAGCCAAACGCACATCGGCTCCTTAATATTTTGGAATTGATCAGCCGTCAAATTGCAATCAGCAAATTTCATTATTCGGTAAAAAAAAGAGATTGGATAGACAATGATCTGGTCTGACTTGACCCAACTTACCGGCGCAATTTTTCTAATCGTTGGTGCAGTACTCCCCGTTGTTAACCCACTGGGCGATGCACCGATTTTCTTAAGAATGACTCCCGGTTGCGATGAAGAGACTCGCGTTTTACTGGCGAAACGAATAGCGTTCTATTCGTTTTTCTTTATGCTGGGATCACTGTTGTTTGGTTCTTTCGTCCTTGTCGTATTCGGACTATCTATCCCTGTGGTACAGGTGGCTGGCGGAGCCGTTGTATGTGCATTCGGCTGGAATCTATTGGCCGACAATCCCAAAGCGGTAGAAGTAACCCTGGAACCAAGTCACGCCAATCTCATTGCACTGGGGCGGGCAATCACCCCGTTGACTTTGCCGATGACGATTGATGCCGGTGTCATTGCGGTAGCAATCACCGTTGGTGCGTTTCACGCGCATTCGTTCAAACACGCCATGATCCAGATTGTCGCCGACGTCATCGGTGCCGCCATCATTGCACTTTGCATACTGTTAACGTATCGCTACGCTCATCGGGTCAGCATACTGATCGGGAATACGGGTATGAAGGTGGTAGTGAGACTTTCTGCGTTTATCATGCTGTGCATTGGTGTGGGGATCAGCTGGGATGGAATCAAGTCGCTGTTGGCAGAAATAGGCATTCACAGCTGAGTTTCGTGAAACTCAAGATAACCACAATAGGTGAACTTATGTGCGCAATGATGTTGAATGAACACAAGTAAGCGTTGTCTTCCGTGCGCACATAAAAAAAGGGGAAACATTTGTTTCCCCTCTATTTTCACTACTTAATTATTTCTTGTACTGCGTTTTTATCACGACTATATAATTTTTATCATTACTTCATTTCAACTTGACAGAAATTTTAGTTACGCAAAATTCTTGGAAACAAAATCCCAATTTACCAGGCTGTTCAAGAAAGTTTCAACAAATTTAGGACGCATGTTACGGTAGTCGATGTAATAAGCATGCTCCCACACGTCTACACACAACAGCGCTTTATCAGCTGTGGTCAGCGGTGTACCCGCAGCGCCCATGTTAACTATATCCAACGAACCATCAGGCTTCTTTACCAACCATGTCCAGCCTGAACCAAAATTACCAACGGCTGAAGCTTGAAATGCCTTCTTGAAGTCATCAAACGTTCCCCATTTTTTGGCGATAGCATCTGCCAGCGCGCCAGTTGGTGCGCCGCCGCCATTTGGCTTCATGCAGTGCCAGAAAAAAGTGTGATTCGATACTTGTGCGGAATTATTGTAAATACCACCGGAAGATTTTTTAATAATCTCTTCCAGGCTGGCGTTTTCGAATTCAGTGCCCTTAATCAGATTGTTCAGATTAGTCACATAAGTCTGATGATGCTTGGCATAGTGATAATCAAAAGTTTCGGCGGACATATGCGGTGCAAGTGCATCTTTGGCATAAGGCAAAGCGGGCAGAGTGTGTTCCATGTTGACTCCTTTGAAGTGATTGAATTTTGAAATGGCGCAGCCATCGGACGCGCAATATACCACAGGATTAAGGTCAACTATTACATCTAATCTAAAAATCCACCGACGGCCGAAACACCAGTGTCAGGGTATCCAGCGTTGTGGTACGCAATACACCCGAATATTCTTCCGGGCTTGACCATACAACACCGATATCAAAAGTGGGGGTGTACTTCCAACCGACTTTCGGATACTTTTTTCCAACTACGTATTCCTGACGCAACAATCGTGCATTGGTCTCGGAAAAAAATAGTTTCATGTCCAAAGATGAATTGTTTATCCAACTTAAAAACGGAAAATGCACGTTCAAGTTATTTCGAAATATATTCACATAAATTTCGTCGGCAATATTAATATTGTCATGCAGCTTTCCGCCCACTCGAAAACTCCATGCCAACTTCTCATCCGGATAATCAACCTTACCCTTAATCTTCCATTCAAGCTCCAGCCAGTGATCATCTATAAAAACGTTGTCCTTGATCTGTTTGGTACCCGCACTAATCAGATATCCGGTATACCCTACATTTGTTCCCACGCGATCCTCTCCCGGACGCACGATCTTGGCAATGTTTCCAAAGAATGCTGAAACGGCCCAAGGTTCTTGAAAACCGGCAGTCGCAGAATCAATAAAATTCACACTGGAATTTCCAATTTGCCCCCGCTTATAGGCGAGCGGTTGATCGGCCTTAAGATAAGTGCCAAGCAAAGGCATAGGATAAACACTTGCCTCCAGCACCATATAACGCGGAATAAGTGAACCTTGAATCAACTCACTGTAGATCACCGACTCGTCGGTCGAGCGGATTGTGGGGACATGTGAATTAGTCAGCGGAATATTAATGCCCACATCGGTATAGTAAGGATCCAACTCCCACATCACCTCAAATTTTTTGCCCTCTTCCAAAGGTTTTACAGGCTCCGAATGCAGCTTTAGAGTTAATTCAGATTGAGTCTTTTCAGTTGAGACTGCGTCGGCGGCACAAGCGCTGAAAACGAACAGATAA
>CAIWKC010000287.1 GCA_903913145.1 uncultured Gallionellaceae bacterium
CCACGGAATGCTTGCCCAAGTTCCATCTGCCCGGCTATTTCCGCACTGAAACGCACGCAGCGTGTGCAATTGATGCAACGACTCATTTCTTCTGCCGAAACCAGCGGACCAATGTCCTTGCTCAATACCACACGTTTTTCTTCGTGATAGCGAGATTGTCCGCCACCGTAGCCGACTGACATATCTTGCAAGGTACATTCGCCGCCCTGATCACAAATTGGACAATCGAGCGGATGATTCACCAGTAAAAATTCCATTACACCTTTTTGTGCTTTCACCGCCTGCTCGGATGCAGTGAAAACTCTCATGCCTTCAGTAGCCGGTGTGGCACATGCAGGCAAAGGTTTGGGCGCTTTTTCAACTTGTACAAGGCACATGCGACAATTAGCCGCGATGGACAGTTTTTTGTGATAGCAAAAATGCGGAATCGAAATTCCAGCAGCATGCGCGGCCTCGATCACAGTCGTGCCATTCGCTGTTTCGATGTGTTTGCCGTCAATTTCAATGTTGATCATTGCTCACCTATCCGTCTGCCTTACACCAAGCAACGCTTATGCTCAATGTGGTATTCAAATTCCTTGCGGTAATGCTTTAGGAAACCCTGTACTGGCCAAGCTGCCGCATCCCCCAACGCACAGATAGTGCGCCCGGCAATGTTATTGCACAAATCGAGCAGAAGATCCAAATCTTCCGGACGACCTTCACCATGCTCAATACGATGAACAATACGATACAACCAACCCGTACCTTCACGGCAAGGAGTGCATTGTCCACAAGATTCTTCGTAATAAAAATAAGACAGCCGCTCCAGCGCCTGGACCATGCAAGTCGTTTCATCCATCACGATGATCGCGCCCGTGCCCAGATAAGACCCTGCCTTTTGAACAGAATCGTAGTCCATATTCAAGTCCATCATGATCTCGCCAGGCAACACAGGCATCGAAGAGCCGCCAGGAATAACCGCTTTCAATTTATTCCCGCCACGAACGCCTCCGGCCATTTCCAGCAGAGTTCTAAACGGTGTGCCCATTGGCACTTCAAAGTTTCCGGGTTTGTTTACATGCCCGGAGACCGAGAACAACTTAATTCCACCGCTGTTCGGAACGCCCAAATCGGCAAATTTTTGACCGCCGTGATTAATGATGTAAGGGATGCTTGCGAAGGTTTCTGTATTATTGATCGTGGTTGGTTTTCCATACAAACCAAAGCTCGCCGGGAAAGGCGGCTTAAAGCGCGGCTGGCCTTTCTTACCTTCAAGAGATTCGAGCAGTGCGGTTTCTTCACCGCACACATAAGCGCCATAACCCAAGTGATTATGCAAATCAAATTCGAAATCGGAACCAAGAATATTCTTGCCCAGAAAGCCCGCTTTGCGAGCCTCTTCACACGCGGCTTCCATGCGTTCGTAGGCTTCAAAAATCTCGCCGTGAACATAGTTGTAACCTGTCTTAACGCTCATCGTGTAAGCCGCAATCGCCATACCTTCTATCAGCAAATGCGGGTTAAAACGCAATATGTCCCAGTCCTTGCAAGTGCCCGGCTCACCTTCGTCAGAATTGCAAACAAGATATTTGTCACCCCGGTATTGGCGCGGCATGAAACCCCACTTTAACCCGGTTGGAAATCCCGCACCTCCGCGCCCGCGTAAGCCGGACGCCTTCACTTCGGCGATGATTGATTCAGGTGTTATCTTTTCACTGATAATCTTGCGTAGCGCGTTATAACCGCCTACCTTGAGATAATTTTCCAATGTCCATGGTTGGTCGAAATGCAGCGTACTCAGAATAACAGGCGTACTCATTGCTTGCCTCCCTTGCTGCTTGCCTCAAGTTCGTCCAATATTTGATCGATTTTTTCACCTGTCAACCGACCGCATAATTTTCTGTTATTAATAGTAAACATCGGCGCTTCCACACAGGCTCCCATGCATTCACCTTCGCGCAAACCGAATTTACCATCTGCTGTAATTTCACCCAGACCGATTCCCAGCCTGTTTTTCAAATGTAGCAAAGTTTCACTGACGCCACTTAGCTGGCAAGAAAGATTTGTGCAAACCGTCAGGGTAAACTCGCCCATCGGTTTGAGTTTATACATGTGGTAGAACGTCGCCACTTCATAGACGGCCATCTGCGGCATGCCAATATAAGCGGCAATGTCTGCCATGTCATCAGACGCGATCCAGCCCTTTTCATCTTGTACGAAACGCAGGGCAGCCATCACTGCGGACTGTCTTTGGTCGACCGGATACTTTTTAAGTTCGCGTTCTATTTGTGTTTGAATTTGATCGGATAACATCAGCGGTCTTCGATAATTGCCCGATCTATTTAATGACCGGCAAAGTGAACATACAAGCGAACAGCACGTCAACGTTTTGCGTGCTCGGCCCAACGGCGACAGCGCCGGTTAAGGCGACGTGGGCTACCTACAATGACATAAAATGGGCGGCATCCTCGCCTTTTGAGATTGCAGCCGTAAATGGTTACGCACTCGGCGGTTCGGGAGTGGCAACAGTTGTTCCGACAGTAACGTCAGCAGTAGTAGGACTTAAAACAAGTGCGCCACTCGTATTCACGACGAACGCAACGATAACCGCACAGTATGCAGCTATTCAGAGCTTGATAAACACTGGCTCACCAACGTCAACCACTACGACGAACCCGCTGCATTGCTACCTCGACTTAGGGGCGCAGCAAGTAACGAGCGGGACGCTTACATTAACGTGGGCGGCAGCGGGGATATACACCATGACGGTAGCAGCGGCTTCTTAGGCAAAGATGACAAACGCGACGTGGACGCAAACGGTTGTTCCTAACATTAGCG
>CAIWKC010000288.1 GCA_903913145.1 uncultured Gallionellaceae bacterium
GATCTTCTTGCCGCTTGATGCTACATAGTCGGCAGGTGGCGCAACAAAAGCGACCTTCGGGGTATGTTGGCGGGTTGCGGCTTCTTCAGGAGTTTTGATCAAACCCATGCGCAATGCGCCCGCCACGCGGATTTTCTCGAAACGCGCCAGCGCTACCGGGTCGGTATTGATGGCTTCACGCAATTCGGTACCGGTGTAACCAATATCCGCCGCATTCACAAACACGGTCGGGATGCCGGCGGTGATCATGGTGGTCGGGAAACTGCCGACACCGGGGACATCGAGTTGGTCGACCAAGTTACCGGTCGGGAACAGGCTGCCGCCCTCTTCACTATCATCGGATGGATCCATGAATTCCAGCACGATTTCCGCAGCCGGGAAGGTCACGCCGTCCAGCTCGAAATCACCGGTTTCCTGTACCTGACCGTGAGTGACCGGTACATGGGCGATGATCGTCTTGCTGATGTTGGCTTGCCAGATGCGTACGGTGCAGACGCCATCCTGCGCGAGACGTGCGGCATCAATATATCCGGCATGAATGGCGAAAGCCCCCGCGCCTGTGGACAGGTTGCCGCAGTTGCCGCTCCAGTCAACAAAGTCTTTATCGATGGAGATCTGGCCGTAGAGGTAATCCACGTCATGACCGGGGCGTGAGCTTTTCGACAGGATCACGCACTTGCTCGTACTGGAGGTCGCGCCCCCCATGCCATCGATATGCGCGGCATAAGGGTCGGGGCTGCCGATCACGCGCTGGAACAGCCGGTCACGCGCCTTGCCCGGAACCTGTGCCGCTTGCGGCAGGTCTTCCAGTCGGAAGAACACGCCTTTCGATGTTCCGCCGCGCATATACGTGGCGGGTATCCTTATTTGTGGGGCTAGTGACATTATGCGACTCCTTCGAGGAAATCTTGTGCAAAGCGTTGCAGTACACCACCCGCCGTGTAGACACGTACTTCAGCAGCGGTATCCAGACGGCAGGTTACAGGAATGCGTACCGTTTCTCCATGTGCACGGGTCATCACGACAGTGAGGTTGGCGCGCGGGGCAATATCGCCTTCCACATCATAGGTCTCGGTACCGTCGATGGCGTAGGTTTTGCGGGTATCGCCAGCCTTGAACTCCAGCGGCAGCACGCCCATACCGACCAGATTGGTACGGTGGATGCGCTCGAAACCTTCTGCCACGATGGCTTCCACACCGGCCAGACGCACGCCTTTTGCCGCCCAGTCACGCGAAGAGCCTTGGCCGTAGTCGGCACCCGCCACGATGATCAGGTTCTGCTTGCGCCCCATGTAGGTTTCGATGGCCTCCCACATACGCATGACACGGCCTTCCGGCTCGACGCGGGCGAGAGAACCTTGCTTCACTTCACCATCGACCACTGCCATTTCGTTGATCAGTTGGGGGTTGGCAAAGGTGGCGCGTTGTGCGGTCAGGTGATCCCCTCGGTGCGTCGCATAAGAGTTGAAGTCCTCTTCCGGCACGCCCATTTTCGCCAGATATTCACCTGATGCCGAGTTGGCCATGATCGCGTTCGAAGGCGACAGGTGGTCAGTGGTGATGTTGTCCGGCAGTACGGCAAGCGGACGCATCCCTTTCAAGGTGCGTTCGCCCGCCAGAGCGCCTTCCCAATACGGTGGACGACGGATGTAGGTGGACATCGGACGCCAGTCGTACAACGGGCTTTTCGCCACTGCAATTGTGCCCAGATCGAACATCGGGATGTAGATCTGCTTGAACTGTTCCGGTTTCACGCAAACCGCAACGATCGCGTCAATCTCTTCGTCGGAAGGCCAGATGTCTTTCAGCATGATCGGCTTGCCGGACTTGTCTGTGCCCAGTGCATCCTGCTCGATGTCGAGGCGCACAGTACCCGCGATAGCGTAAGCCACGACCAGCGGCGGGGAAGCCAGGAAGGCTTGCTTCGCATACGGGTGGATACGACCATCGAAGTTACGGTTGCCTGACAGTACTGCGGTAGCGTACAGGTCGCGGGCTATGATCTCCTGCTGGATCGTGGGGTCGAGTGCGCCGGACATGCCGTTACAGGTGGTGCAGGCGAAGCCGACGATGCCGAAGCCAAGTTTCTCCAGTTCCGACAGCAGGCCTGCTTCTTTCAGGTACAGCTCGGCAACTTTGGAGCCAGGCGCAAAAGAGGTCTTGACCCAAGGCTTGCGGACTAGACCCAGTTCGTTGGCTTTCTTCGCCAGCAAAGCTGCTGCAACCACGTTATGCGGATTGGATGTGTTGGTGCAGGAAGTGATGGCAGCGATGATGACGGCACCATCCGGCATCAGACCTTGCGCTTCTTCGGCCTTACCTGTTTTTAGCTTGGCTTCGTCAGCAATGCCGCGCTCATGCAGGGCGGACGTTGGCAGACGACGGTGTGGATTGGAGGGGCCAGCCATATTACGCACCACGCTGGACAGATCGAATTGCAGCACACGCTCGTACTCTGCGGCAACCATCTGATCCGCCCACAGACCGGTGGTCTTGGCGTAGTTTTCCACGAGGGCAACCTGCTCGGGCTCGCGGCCAGTCAGTTTTAGATAGGTGATGGTCTGAGCGTCGATGTAGAACATCGCCGCCGTCGCGCCATATTCCGGGCACATGTTGGAGATGGTCGCGCGGTCGCCGATGGTGAGACTGTCCGCGCCTGCACCGAAGAATTCGACCCAGGCGCCGACCACCTTTTCCTTGCGCAGAAACTCGGTCAGGGCCAGCACGATGTCGGTGGCGGTGATGCCGGGCTGACGCTTGCCAACCAATTTGACGCCAACGATGTCCGGCAGGCGCATCATGGAAGGGAGGCCCAGCATGACGGTTTCGGCTTCCAGACCGCCGACACCGATGGCGATCACGCCGAGGGAATCAACGTGCGGGGTGTGGGAGTCGGTCCCAACGCAGGTATCGGGGAAGGCAACGCGATTTCCATTTTTATCCGGGCGCACCTGAATCACCGGGGACATCTTTTCCAGATTGATCTGGTGCATGATGCCGTTCCCGGCAGGGATCACGTCAACGTTTTTGAACGCAGTCTTGGTCCACTCGATGAAGTGAAAGCGGTCTTCGTTACGACGGTCTTCGATCTCACGGTTCTTGCGGAAGGCATCCGGATCGAAACCGGCAGCTTCCACAGCCAGAGAGTGGTCAACGATCAACTGGGTAGGCACGACAGGGTTGACCAAGGAAGGGTCACCACCCTGGTCGGCGATCGCATCTCGCAAACCGGCGAGGTCAACCAAGGCGGTCTGGCCGAGGATGTCGTGGCAAACAACACGGGCGGGATACCACGGGAAATCCAGGTCACGCTTGCGCTCGATCAATTGTTTCAGCGCATCGGTCAATTCTTCCGGTTCGCAGCGGCGCACCAGTTGTTCTGCCAGCACTTTGGACGTGTAGGGCAATTTGGCATAAGCGCCGGGCTGGATGGCTTCGACGGCCGCCCGGGTGTCGAAGTAGTCCAGTTTGCTCCCGGCTAAAGGCTTACGGTATTGGATATTCATAATGTCCTTCTGTGAGAACGTGGTCGAGTTGGATGCGGGTGCTGGAAAGGGCGACTTGTTTACGGTCGCCCTTTAGCTTTTCTTAGCCGCGTTTTTCGATTGGAACCCAAGCCAGATTGTCCGGGCCGATGTAATTGGCACTTGGGCGGATGATCTTGCCGTCTGCGCGTTGTTCCATCACGTGCGCACCCCAACCTGTGACACGTGAGATCACGAACAGCGGAGTGAACATCTCGGTTGGTACACCCATCATGTGATACGAAACTGCAGAGAACCAATCGAGATTGGGGAACATTTTTTTCAATTCCCACATCACGGTTTCCAAGCGAGAAGCAACGTCGAACAAAACCATCTCACCTTTTTCTTCGGAGAGTTGTTTTGCCACACGCTTGATTACTTCATTGCGCGGATCGGCAATGGTGTAAACCGGGTGGCCGAAGCCGATCACGATCTCTTTGCGTTCAACGCGCTGACGAATGTCTGCTTCGGCTGCATCGGCACTGCTGTAACGACTTTGAATGCGGTACGCCTCTTCGTTTGCACCGCCATGCTTGGGTCCGCGCAAGGCGCCGATTGCGCCGGTGATGCAGGAATACAAATCAGAATTGGTGCCGGCGATCACACGTGCTGTGAAGGTGGAGGCGTTGAATTCGTGTTCAGCATACAAAATCAGTGAGGTATGCATTGCACGTACCCAGGAATCTTTCGCAGGCTTGCCGTGCAAAAGATGCAAAATGTGTGCACCAATAGAATCGTCATTCGTTTCAACTTCGATGCGTTTTCCACTGGTGCTGAAATGGTGCCAGTACATCAGCATCGAACCGAAACAGGCCAGCAGACGATCAGTGAGTTCGCGAGTTTTAGTTTCAATATGCGCTTCGGGTTCTTGTTCGCAAGTGCCCAGCACGGAACAGCCTGTGCGCATTACATCCATTGGGTGTGCATCGGCAGGAATTGCTTCCAGTGCTTGTTTTACCGCATGTGGCAAACCGCGGAGTGATCTGAGTTTAATCTTGTAAGCTTTGAGCTCAGCCGCAGTCGGCAAGGTACCGTGAATCAGCAAATGGGCGATTTCTTCAAATTCTGCTTTTTCGGCAAAATCCAGAATGTCATAGCCTCGATAATGTAGGTCGTTACCGGTGCGGCCGACGGTACACACCGCCGTATTGCCGGCAACGGTGCCGGAAAGTGCAACGGATTTTTTGGGTTTAGGTAAAGTGCTTTCTTCTGCCATGATTTACTCCCTATAGTTAAATTTCCAATTTTTCTGCTAGTGATTCAATTTATGCCTAACACTTCCTTATCAGGTCGGTGATAGGCTCGCTCTTAATAAAGGCCAATCTTGTTATGCTGAAGATTGTTTTGAGATTATTCAGCACCTTTTTCAGCAAATAAACGATCCAGTTGTTGTTCATAAATGTGATAACCGAGCTGATCGTAAAGTTCCATGCGGGTTTGCATTTCTGGCACTACTTTCTGCTGTGTTCCATCGGCAAGAATGTGCTGATAGACATTAAGCGCAGCCTTGCTCATGGCGCGGAATGCGGAAAGAGGGTACAGAACAAGTTTGATGCCCACGCCTGAAAGTTGTTCTGTGGTGTAGAGAGGTGTGGCACCAAATTCAGTGATATTTGCCAAGACGGGAACATGAACTGCTTTGGTGAATTGCGTATATTGTTCAAGCGTGGTCATAGCCTCGGGAAAGATCATATCTGCACCCGCTTCAACGCAGGCTTGGGCGCGGTCGATGGCAGATTGCATGCCTTCAACTGCCAACGCATCGGTGCGTGCCATGATGACAAAGCTTGCGTCGGTACGCGCATCTACAGCAGCTTTAACGCGATCAACCATTTCGCTTTGACTAACAATCGCTTTGTTGGGGCGATGACCGCAACGCTTTTGCATCACTTGGTCTTCAATGTGGAAGCCTGCTGCACCGGCTTGCGCGATTTCGCGTGTGGCACGGGCGATGTTGAACGCGCCGCCCCAGCCAGTGTCAATATCGACCAGCAAGGGTAGGTCGCTCGCTGCGGTGATGCGGCGAGTGTCTTCAGCAACATCATGCAGCGTAGTGATACCGAGATCGGGTATGCCTAACGATGATGCAGAAACCCCTCCACCGGAAAGATACAATGCTTTGTGGCCACTTTTTTGCGCCAGTATTGCGCAATAAGCGGTAACCGCTCCGACTACTTGTAAGGGATGATTCTCTTGAACTGCTAGGCGAAGTTTCTGCCCTGGTGTACTGGCTACTTGATTCATGCTGCCTCCTCGTTATCGATCATTTCACTGATGCTGCGCCATGCGCCCTGAATGTGGCGACGCATTAATAGTTCGGCTAGTTCGCCGTCACGTTGTGCCAGTGCATCAACGATCTGGCGGTGTTGCTGTAATGCGGGGTTGGTACGATGCGCGTTACGGCTTGTGCGGTAACGGCACATGCGCAGCAATTGATATTGTTCGCTACCCAGCATATCCATTAGCATTGCATTGCGGCTTCCCCGAACAATCTGATAATGAAAGTCAAGGTCGCCCTCACTCTGAAAATACACTTTGCCATGTTCTTGTTTGATTTGTTGCTCATGTTGGTCAAGCAGGGCACTTAATTGAGAAATTTCTTGTTCCGTCATTTGAGTGGCGGCGATGCGGCAAGCCATTCCTTCCAACGCCTCGCGTACTTCATAGAGGTCTGCCATCGTTTTTCGATCTAAAACAACAACTCTCGCGCCAGCGTTAGGGATGCGTTTTACCAGTCTTATGCCTTCCAGGTGTCGCAAGGCTTCACGCAACGGACCACGCCCCATGCCGAAGCGTTCTGCCAACTCTGCCTCATTTAACTTTTGACCTTGAGCCAATTCGCCCGTGACAATGCTATGCGCCAAACGGTGCGAAGCCATGTCTGCCAAAGTGCCTTGTTCGGGAGTGTCAATCAGCATGCTATTAAACCTAGATTGTCGACAATGTGTAATATCGTAGCACTAAAATTGACGTAATGTGCAAATTATTTGTATTTATGTCGACAAAGTGCAGATGCTAAAATTGCGAAATATGAGAGATTTTGAATTGAGGGTATTAAAAATCAAATAAATACGATCTATTTTGAAAGTGGAGTGATAGCTGAGTGAAGGCAGACGGATACTGGGCTTATGTAGTCATAGCCGTTACAGTCACGAAGGGATTTGAAATGCAGGGGTGTTGATTCATAGCTGACCGCAAAGAGTTGCGGACAGCGGTAGAAAAAATCAAATAGCTTCTTGATCCAAATCGAAAGCCTTATGCAGAATACGTACCGCCAGCTCAAGATATTTCTCTTCTATAACAACTGAAATCTTAATTTCTGACGTGGAAATCATTTGTATGTTGATGCCTTCTTCGGCGAGTGTGCGGAACATTTTGCTGGCGATACCCACGTGTGAACGCATGCCAACGCCGACTACAGAAACTTTGGCAGTCTTGTTATCCCCGATGACCTCTCGAGCGCCGATATGCGGTTGCACTTGGCCCTTTAGTATGTCCATCGTTCTGGTAAATTCGTTGCGATTTACAGTAAAGGAGAAATCGGTGGAACCATCCACGCCGACGTTTTGAATGATCATGTCTACGTCAATGTTGGCTTCGCTGACCGGTCCGAGAATTTGGTAGGCAATGCCGGGCTTGTCTGGTACGCCACGGACAGTAATTTTCGCTTCATCGCGGTTGAAGGCGATACCTGAAATGATAGCTTGTTCCATTTTATCGTTTTCCTCAAAAGTGATCAGTGTGCCTTCGCCTTCATCGGCAAAGCTGGAGAGCACACGCAGTTTGACTTTATATTTGCCCGCGAATTCTACCGAGCGTATCTGCAATACTTTGGATCCCAAACTCGCCATTTCCAGCATCTCTTCAAACGTGATGCTTTTCAGGCGACGTGCTTCGGGAACCATACGAGGGTCGGTGGTGTAAACACCATCCACATCAGTGTATATCTGGCATTCATCGGCGCGCAACGCTGCTGCGATAGCGACGCCAGTGGTGTCGGAGCCGCCTCGTCCCAGCGTAGTGATGTTGCCCGCTTCGTCCATACCCTGAAAGCCTGCCACCACGACCACGCAGTCATTTGCCAGATCGGTACGGATATTTTCTTCGTCTATGCTGGCAATGCGCGCTTTGGTAAAGGCGCTATCGGTGTGAATCTTGACCTGAGCACCGGTGTAACTTTTGGCTTTGAGACCTTGCTCCATGAGCGCCATCGCAACCAGGCCAATCGTTACCTGCTCACCCGTGGAAATCACCACGTCTAGTTCGCGCGGGTCGGGATTTTTTTGGATTTCTTTGGATAGGGCGATCAAGCGGTTAGTCTCACCACTCATAGCAGAAACTACGACCACAACTTGATGACCTTGCGCCTTGTATTTTGCCACGCGTTGCGCAACGTTCTTGATGCGCTCCGGACTTCCAACAGAAGTGCCGCCGTATTTTTGAACAATCAATGCCACGATATTATCTGCCCGTCTAAAAACAGCCTTGTATTGTACCTCAAGAAGTCGCAAAAAACGAGACGGGTGTTTCCTCTGGTACACTCAAGGTTCTTGATTTAGATAAATTGTGCCATGCCTAGAATCATCCAGCGCAGTTACTCCGTTGCGATAGCGCAGCAGCTCACTCAAGCCGGTTTTGCACCACTGTTGGCACGAATTTATGCGGCACGAGGTATTGACAAAAAGGAGCAGCTTGATACAGACATCAAGCGTTTGCTGCCTCATACACTGTTGAAAAATGCCGGAGTGATGGCTGGACTATTGGCAGATGCTATTGAGCAGCAAAAAAAAATTCTGGTTGTGGCCGACTACGATGCCGATGGCGCAACTGCCTGCGCCGTAGCCATGCGAGGCTTGAGCGCACTCGGCGCAAAAGTGGATTTTATCGTACCGAATCGATTTGAATATGGTTACGGTTTAACGCCAGAGATTGTGCGTTTAGCCGCGCAATCCAAGCCCGATATTCTGTTGACGGTAGACAACGGTATTTCCAGTGTTGAAGGAGTGGACGAAGCCAAACGATTGGGGATACAGGTACTTGTAACCGATCACCATCTGCCTGGAGATACCTTACCGGATGCTCTGTGTATCGTGAATCCGAATCAACCCGGTTGCACTTTCCCAAGCAAGAATCTGGCTGGGGTAGGTGTGATGTTTTATGTGTTGGTGGCGTTGCGGGCGGAGATGCGTGAACGTAAAGTCTTCTCAGAAAAGGCAGAGCCGAATTTAGGCAATCTGCTCGATCTGGTCGCCCTCGGTACTGTGGCCGATGTGGTTAAATTGGACGACAACAACCGTATTCTCGTTCAGCAAGGTTTACAAAGAATACGTGCCGGTCGAGCCAGCAAGGGCATTGAGGCGCTGTTACAAATTGCCCGCAAATCTTCACAGAAGACTTCTTCTTATGAATTAGGGTTCGTGGTCGGGCCACGCTTGAATGCGGCCGGACGTTTGGAAGACATGAGTCTGGGTATTTGTTGCTTGCTGACTGACGATGTCTCAGAAGCTAGCGAGATCGCGGCCAAACTGGACGAGCTTAATCGAGAGCGGCGCAGTATTGAGGCCGACATGCAAGATGCTGCACTTGCCACGCTGGAGCAAACAAATCCTGCAGACGGTTACAGTTTAGTGTTGTTCGATGAAACCTGGCATCAGGGGGTGATCGGGATTCTTGCTTCTCGGCTCAAGGACAAATTCCATCGTCCGGTTATTGCCTTCGCACGTTCTACTAATGGAGAGATAAAAGGCTCGGGACGCAGTATTGCAGGTTTGCATTTGCGCGATGCACTTGATCTTGTAGCCAAAAGGCACCCGCATTTATTGCAAAAATTTGGCGGTCATGCGATGGCAGCAGGGCTAACTTTGCGTGAAGATCACTTTACCGAATTTGAGCGAGCTTTTGAAAGCATTGCCCAATCGTTAATTTCTCCCAATGATTTGGAAAAAACGATCGAGACAGATGGTGAACTGGAGCCTGTTGATTTTACATTGGATACTGCTCATGTGTTGGAGCAACAAGTTTGGGGCCAAGGCTTTTCCGAGCCGCTACTGCAAGGGGATTTTCGTGTCCAGGCACAACGCATAGTCGGTGAAAAACATCTCAAACTCACAATTGCTTCCGAGTCTACCATTTTGGACGCCATGCATTTTTTTTCAACCGACCCCATGCCAAAAGAAATCCGCGCGGTATACAGCTTGGGCGTCAATGAATTTAATGGTCGCGTAAGTTTGCAACTTATCGTGAGACACTGGGAAGCAATTTAATGAGGTTGGATCTTGTAACTTTATTGGGCGGCTTCAGCATGTATAATCCCGCCTCTTAAAAGTAATCGTCAAAACATCATGGAAGCCGAACAACTCAACGCCCTCACCAACAAAATTCAGGACCTGCGTACCCGCTACACTGAATTACGGAGGTATCTTTGACTACGACGGCAAGCAGGAACGCCTCGCCGAAGTCGTCGTATTAGCCGAAGACCCCGCTATCTGGCAGGACAGTAAACGTTCTCAGGAATTGGGGCGCGAGCGCAAGATGCTGGAAGGCGTGGTGCTCAATCTGCAACAAGTCGAAAGTGCACTCAA
>CAIWKC010000289.1 GCA_903913145.1 uncultured Gallionellaceae bacterium
AATTCTGGCGGGAACTTCGATATCGTACCTCTCAAATTCCATGGTCAAATTCGCACCCGTCCTTTTCTAAGAATTAAATTATTTTGTCATACCGGTCATCACGAATACTTCTTACCTATGCTTATCAGGTAGGCAAGCAGGAAGCATGCCACCGATCCTGCAAAATAATTGCAAATAATTTCAGATAGATATCATTGTCTGCCGCAACGCAGATACGGTGTTAAGACTTAAAGATGGCGAAACCCAGGTTCTTGCCGGATTGATACAAAAAGATGATTCCAGTACGGTGAACAAGCTTCCGGGTTTTGGAGATATTCCCCTGATAGGCAGATTGTTCTCTAACGATTACAACAAAAAGCAAAAAACGGATCTGGTTCTGCTGATTACTCCCCATGTGGTACGCAACGTATCTCGTCCCGATAACGTGTCGAGCCAATTTGCTTCCGGAACTGACAGTGCTATCGGCAGTGCTCCAAAGACAAAACAGCTGTTGCCAGTCGTGGTTAAAGTCGTGCCGGCCACCTCTGTAAAACAAGCTGACCTGCCTTCGGGTGAATTGGTACCCGCTTTAGTGCCGCCTTTGAGTAACTTCAAACCAGCCTCGCCGTTGGGAGTTACAAAGCAAGAATCAAAAACGGATCAATCGGCTGCGGCTACTGTTGCACAATGACAACTGGATATTTAAACAAACACTTTGGAAAAGCCAAAAATCAATTCGGTTTCACACTGATCGAGTTGTTGATTACTGTTGCCATTGTTGGAACTTTGGCAAGCATTGCGATGCCGATGGCGGAACTTGTTGTGCAACGTAATAAGGAAGAAGAACTTAATTCAGGTTTACGACAACTGCGCGGCGCCATCGACGCATACAAACAGGCCGTCGACGAAGGGCATATTACCAAAATGGTCGGAGAATCTGGCTATCCAAAATCGCTTCGTGACTTGGCTTACGGGGTTGAAAAAATTGATGATCCCAAAAAAAGTAAAATATATTTTTTAAGGAAAATTCCACGAGATCCTTTTTATCCTGATGCGAACGTAGTTGCCGAAGATACTTGGGGTAAACGAAGTTATGACAGTAGTCCGGACTCCCCACATGAGGGAATGGATGTATTTGATGTCTTCACACTATCAAATGGTATCGGACTTAACGGCGTTCCTTACAAGGATTGGTGATGAGCGTTCGTTATAAAGCAAAAGGATTCACGCTCATTGAGTTACTCATTGTAATGGCAATTATTGCGATGCTGCTAAGCTTGACGATGCCGCGTTACTTTCATAGCGTGGATAAATCGAAAGAAGCTGCTTTGCATTCCGATCTGAACGGATTTCGTGAGGCCATAGACAAATACTATGGAGATAACGGGAAGTACCCAGACTCTTTGGATGATTTGGTAACAAAAAAATATTTAAGAGATATTCCTCCGGATCCGATAACTGGCAGTAATCTGACCTGGGTGATTGTTGCTCCGTCGGATTCTGCTCAGGGCAAAATTTACAATGTCAGGAGTGCTGCACCTGGCAATGCCAAAGATGGTAGCCCGTTCAGTCAGTGGTAAAACTTAAGGCGCCTTGCCCGCTAAATTTGCTGTATTTTCTAGCGAAGAAACCGGTCCGATCAGTTGTCCATGAAAGACGACTACACGGGCTATGATCAAGCGCGCTATCCATTTTTTTCAACGTGCAGGTGTGTGTCACGTCATGCGGCACACCGTCCGCGTAGCAGGCAGTTGCCAGCCATTTTGAGGTGCGCATGATTTAGCTGGCGTTTGTGAGCATCAACAAGTTAATGGACTGACGGGGCAGACATCGCTTGCATCATGCGATCGCGGCTGAGGTGGCATCAGCCTCTTCTGCAAACATTGGAATCAACGAGTCAATACCTGTGGTCTTCAGGGTGTTTGCGACTGCCATATTGTCTCCAACAAACAGTACCATTTTCCCTCCTCGAGCTTGCAGTGCCTTGGCATTGGTGACGATGGAGCGAATGCCGATGGAGGCCAGAAAGCTCACTGCAGTCAAATCCACCAACACTCGCTTGCCGTTCGACACGGCAAATGCAGCAAATTTCAGCGCGATAGCGTCGTTGCCCGCAATGTCGAGACGTCCAATAATGACTAAACGGCGAAAGTTTTCGCTTACATCGGTGCTGTTTATTTCCGTAATCATGGTAGGTATATCCTTAAATTGGTAAAGCTTTAAAGTGGGAAACTAGCCAAGTAATGTTGCAATTCTGTGACAACAATAAAAACATTGCTGATCCTCAATCTTAATGATGTAAGCATGAAAATTAATACACGAAAGAAGGCAGCCGTAGAATCTCTCCAACGGCTGCTAGTTAGGCTAAATTACTTCTTCGTTCCGTTCACAGCGGCTTTGAGCGTAGCGCCAGCCTTGAATGCCGGAGCCTTAGATGCTTTGATCTTGATTGCCGCGCCGGTGGCCGGGTTTCGACCAGCGCGGGCTGCGCGCTTACGTACTTCAAACGTTCCAAAACCAACGAGCGCAAGTTTGTCGCCCTTTTTTAGTGTTGCAGTAATAATTTCGATTAGCGCAGCAATGTTACGATCTGCTCCTGCTTTTGTATCACCTGTCTTTGCTGCGAGTGCTTCGATCAATTCTTGACGGTTCATTTTAGGTTTCCTGAGTAATTTGAAATTTGGAAAAGATTCCAAACGAGATTGTTGTAGATATTGAGATTGGAAGCAAGAGCGAAATAGAACAATCTCATTTCAATATAGTAGTAACTGCTCAATATTGATATGCTGGAACTTATCAAATTGACAGGAAATCATCATGACGCCTTTTGAAATTAAACAAATACTTTTGTGGAGTACCTGCATCAACTATGCAATTTTGTTCACTTGGTTTTTTGTATTCATGGTTGCTCGGAATACGCTTTATTTTTTTCATGCACGCTTTTTCAGACTCACAGTCGACACGTTTGACGCGATTCATTATGCGGGAATGGGTATATATAAACTATCCATCCTGATGTTCAACCTCGTTCCGTGGCTTGCCATCACTATTATTGGTACTTAAGTGGCAGTGCTATACTGCATTTACTAGGAAGTGCTATGGTAAATCTAAGGAAGCGCCGAACAAGTACCTTTATGAAGCAAGAGTTCTGCTGACGAATCCGATTTGTTAAATAAAAAATTATTTTTCATCTGCAATTACGCATTTTGTTGCCTCATTTTGAGGTTTCTTCCTTTTTCTTGCTACGCCGGACGCACCTGTCCTGTCAGTGGCAATCCCCACTTGTCCAGATTGATCAACGCCAGCATCGCAAATGCGCGGTTGGCATTCTTCATCAAGCCACGATAGCGCGCCTTAGCGAAACCGTAGATGCTCTTGAGTGGTCGAAATGGATGTTCAACTTTGGCACGTACTTGTGACTTCCTGCGGTTGGTTTCCTTATCCGCGTCCGTCAACGGTGTGCTGCGGCTTGCGCGTTTGTTGGTAAAGTCGCGTGCTTTTGGCGCAACCTGTTTGAGTATTTCTTTCTGACCGGTATAGGCGCTGTCGCCATACAGCCGAGTCTCCTTGCCATGCAACAGATTCGGGAGCTCCTGACTATCGTGGACATTGGCAGCGGTAACCGTCGCACTATGGGCCAGACCCGTTTTGCTATCCACGCCGATATGCACCTTCATGCCAAAGTGCCACTGGTTTCCCTTCTTGGTTTGGTGCATCTCGGGATCGCGAGCTTTGTCTGCGTTCTTTGTGGAACTCGGCGCCGCAATGATGGTGGCATCCACGATAGTACCGCCTGACAGCTTCATGCCATTGGCAAACAGTAATGCACCCACCTTGGCAAACATCGCTGAGCCCAGATCGTTCTGCTCAAGGAGGTGGCGGAAATTCATCAGTGTCGTGGCATCAGGTATACGTTCATTTCCTAAATCGAATTCGCAGAAATCTCTAAAGGCTTCTATGTCATACAGCGCGTCTTCACAAGCCACGTCTGACAGGTTGAACCAGTTAGCGATGAAGTACATTCTCAATATTCGTTCCAATCCAACAGGTGGGCGTCCGTTCCCCGCCTTCGGATAAAACGGCTCAATTACTTTACAGAATTCTTCCCAGGGAACCAGCTTTTCCATTCGCGCCAGAAACTCAGCTTTGCGGGTTGGCTTCCGGTAGGTCTCAAAGCCATTCGTCGAAAGTGTCTTTTGTTTCATCTTCATTCTCTTGGTTATAGCACTCTCACTATTAACGCACTATAATTCAATTGGTGGACTTAATCGGTGTTTCCCTAAAATTTCGGATCATTCAGGGCGGAAGTCAGCATGAAAAACTCTTTCAGCGACTTTTGAGTGAGCCCCATGCCTTCGAACAAAATG
>CAIWKC010000290.1 GCA_903913145.1 uncultured Gallionellaceae bacterium
CCACAAGCTTTTCTCTTTTCTGCCCAACACTCATACTTCCTAAAATAATATTTTGGCTTTTCTCCTTGAACAGAGTTTTTATTGTTTCAAATTCCGTTTGATTTATGCAAGTTCCACTCAGGTTGTCCGCTTGGATATATAGCAACGGTGATGAAATGGTTAGCCAAGGGTCAAGGATTCGATACAGAAGTCGTGCTTGCCAAAATATTTGCCGGCCAACTATTCTTTTTGACTACTATCGTAAGGTCAAAAGGGTCGCTATTAATTCCACCCTTGCTTGCAACTAACTGTACATGATAGGTGTCATCTGCAGCTGCAAGTGCAGTGAAGGTCGTTTGTAGTCCAGTTGTAGGGTATACAGTGGCATTTGCGGCGTTTGCTCCAGTAACAGTCCAAGTATAGCTATCTGCATATAAACTATATTGAGCAGATAATTGAGTTGACGAAGTACCGATCACGCGATCGGGTCCCGGGTTCGCGATAGGGTGCCCGGGTCTAAGTAATGCACCGTTTGAATCCGTTACCGTATAACTCACCATCGAGGTTACTACTGGATTGGACGACTGCAGAAATTGAGCCAAAGAGTTATACATACTCGGTGTGGACCAGAAACGATCAAACACGATTCTGCTTAACGGCATGTTGCCCCTATCGATAACATGATATTTAATTCTGTCAGCGAAATTTTGAAAACCGTAGAAAGAATTAAAAGCAATCCAGCTATCTTCGGTGGTGCCTGAGCCGCGCAAAAGATGGCACACGCGGCACGCAGGTTTAACGACGTTATTATATAAGTCCGTTTGACCGACGGTCTGCCAACCTGGGGGAACATAGGTGTCAGAAAAAGTAGCATTCGGCATGCCATCGCCACCATAGGCTTGTTTAATAATAGCGGCAGCAGGACTTTGCCAATCGTCCATGTCTGTCACTGGATAAATATAGCTCGGTGTTAAGCCAGCTGAGACATTCGCTACACTTGATTCGACGAAAGGATAATTCGTATTATATTGCCTGCAGTTATCTTCCTGATTTACATTGGCAGCAGCAGATGCTGCAGTTAGCGGTGGGGTACCAGTTGGCATGGGATAAGTGCACAATACCCACTGGTTTAATTTCTTAAGGTTAGCTTCTTGATCAGCTCTCGTATACCCAGGTTGATTAGAAAAATCGAATGTACCAACTTCAAAGGCATGCAGTCTTCCCTTCACGTCTCCGCGTATACCATTTTTATAATATTGTGGTAATAAAGCGGGGATGTTAACGCCATACTCAGGGTGGGTCGCATAGTAAGGATTAGAAGCAGCAGAGACTGCAGATGATGGAGGCAAAACTTCATCACCACGACCACCATGGCAGCTAATACAGATACCGGGCAACGCTTTGTTACCCAGTCCATCTAAATTGGCATACTTGTTTCTATCTCCGGTTGCGGGATCAAAATTATAAAACTTTACGATGTATTTGCATTCTGGCAGACCATTTGGAATCGGATGTGCTACCGTGTCGCAGTTGGGGCCCGGGCTGACTTCGATTGCGTTGGTACCTCCATACCATCTCTTATCTTGTGCTATCGCGGCTTCCACATTCATATGGTTGTAAGCGTAATTTGCCGAGGGCGCAACTGAATAATTGTCGACCATGAAGGCCCAGGTATCGTCATCATTCCATCTGGCAGTCATGTTTCGCCCATAGCCTAAGTCTCGGGTATCGCCAAAGACGACATTGAATTGTTCACCACCGGGAATACTGCCGTCAAAGCCATTTTTATGTTTCCAAGCTGCTAATGTAGTCCGCTCTTGTAGCGGGTCGATCATATTGTAATAAGTATCCTCATAGGTGCCCGCAGTGCCCCAAGTGTCTATTGCCGGATTAGCAAGCGGATTGGGAAATACCAGAAAATTTTCAGTTCCCGTCGCTTCAAAAGGAGCGGTGCCTGCTGCTGTCGAGGGAGTGTCGCCCGGACTCATTTTACCGCCGCACGCGACCAATAAAGGAAGTGCAATGCCAACTGCGCATAATCCAATTTGAAGGGTTGCCGGTAACCAAGATTTGATTGATTTTAAATTCATGTTGACCCCTTAAAATGCCAACAAGTAGCTGAGTGAATATTGATTTACAAAATACTGTTCGCCCTGACCATTATTGGGTTTTGCATCAGGTTTTGAAACCACTCTGCGCCAGGAAAGATCTATGGAGTCTTTGGGACCAAACGAGTAGTTATAGCCGAACGTATAGATATTGGTCACCGCTTTCAGTCGATAGGAAATCAGCCCGGCGGAA
>CAIWKC010000291.1 GCA_903913145.1 uncultured Gallionellaceae bacterium
ATTGCATCCATATTGGTTGTTACCGGCATTTTATTTAGTGATGAATCATTAGTTAATGGCAATACTGAAAACCAATATATGCCAATAGATCAAAGCAGGCCCGCTGAATATAAACCGGATAAAAAGAATTGTGATTTATGCGTAAATTTACCGCGAAAACGCAAAACTATACGAGTATGAATATTCTCAAAACCATTGAGATTTCCATAATTAATCGCAGATAAGCCGTTCTTCCCGCGCAGGCAAAAATCCAGTGAGTTTTAAAAAAATACAATATTGTCCTGCTGGATTCCCGCCTGTGCGGGAATGACGAATTTCTCCCTTATGGAAAATCTCGGTTTAGCCATAATAAATAATCATCATGTACGACACCGCACAGATCACTATAGTTTTAAAACCTAATCTGAGTCCCGTTGAAAAGAGAAATATTCACAATTAACCTGAAAAATTAATCGTCGAAAGCGTGGCGAAAATTGGTTACTACTCATTTCAATCCCAGGTAAATATTTTTTAGTTAATTGTGTCACGAGTTAATTTTAGTGGAGAAAATGATGTCAGATAATTATCGTTTTAAGTTAAACCAATTGCCACTGCTAAGCTTGATCATGGCCGGTGGCATTTTTATGTCGGGTTGTGCAACACCACCTCCGCCGCTTGAGTTGATAGCCGTCTCCAAAGCAACTGTAAGCGAAGCAAACGTTGCCGGCGCAAATGAACTGGCTCCGATACAGTACAAATCTGCAATGGATAAAATGACTGCTGCCGAAGTGGCAATGGCCCACAAAGAATATCCCCTTGCGCAACAATTAGCCGAACAAGCTCAAGTCGATGCGAAGCTTGCCACAGCGATGGCGCGCGCGGCCAAGGCCAAAAAAGCAGCCGATGCGTTGCAAGAAGATAGCCGCATTCTAAGTCAGGAAATCGGACGCAAAACCAAGTAATTTTCAATGGAGTACATAATGAAAAATCAATACATAGTTATCACGTCGCTCGCCGCAGCCATTCTTTCCGGATGCGGTACAACTCCCGTCAACCAATTACTGGCCGAAGCAAGATCCAGTTACAACACAGCACGAACAAATCCTCAGATTACAACACTCGCCCCACTTGAATTGAAAGAAGCGGGCGACAGCCTTGGCAAAGCGGATTCAGCGTTCACCAAAGGTGAAAGTGTTGCCACGGTCAATCAACTTTCCTATATAGCTTATCAGCAGGTAAGAATTGCCCAAGAGACCGCTTTCAGAAAAACAGATGAATTGTCAGTTACCAATGCGGCAGCGCAACGTGATCAGGTTCGACTTGCGGCAAGAACAGCTGAAGCAGACTCTGCAAAACATCAGGTTGCCTTAATTCAGGAAACGGCAAATATTCAGGCCGAAGAATTGGCGGCTGCAAGTGCGAAAGCTGAGCATGACCAACAAATCATTTCCAAGCAGGATAAACAGCTAAAAGATTTGAACGCGAAACAAACAAAACGCGGCATGGTGATCACAATAGGAGATGTATTGTTTAGCAGCAGCAAAGCGCGATTAAAATCCAACGGAATGCACAATGTTCAGAAATTGGCATCCTTTCTCGATGAGTATCCCAAATACAGGGTTTTGGTCGAAGGTTTTGGGGAGAATTCTGTGGTTTGGAATGATTTATATTCTTGGACAACTCTGCATACAGA
>CAIWKC010000292.1 GCA_903913145.1 uncultured Gallionellaceae bacterium
CATCCATGGCTTGATATCCACCAGAATCGGTGATTGCAATTCCATTATTTTTAAAGGTAACATTTCTTAATGCTATAACTGATATTCCATCCAATGATAACGCGACATTTGAATTCTCAATAGTCACATACGATATACTTGAGCTAGAACTGTTGCTTAACACTATTCCAGAATAGCTTCGTGCATTTACACCTGTTGATGTGGTTGGCATACTTGTAAGTACGATATTTGAATTTTTCGTACCATTCGCAATAAGAGTTCCCGCAACAATAAGCTGGCTATTTTTTCCGATTATTTTGACGCCAGGCATGATGGTTAATGTTACTGATGGTGGAATGGAAACAATACCATCTAACAAATAAACTCCTGACGACCAAACAGAATCTGATGTCTGTGTCCCGCTTATTACCGTCGGCGAAGTTACTATTACAGTTGTTGTTGCCGGAGTACTATTTATTTTCCCATCGTTTACGACAAGCGTGATTACGTAAGTACCAGATAAGTCAACCGTAATTGTTGGATTTACAGCTGTTGTAGATGACAAGATCGCAGTGCTCCCAGACGGTTTGCTACTAAGTGTCCAGTTATATGTTAGTGCATCTCCATTTGCATCTGAACTCAAACTTCCGTTAATAGAAACCACCATTCCGCTAATAACATTTTGCTGAATACCTGCATTGGCGATTGGGGCGGCATTGGCCACGCTGCTAGTAATTGTGACTGTTGCGGCGCTGCTTGCCGTTATGCCGTCATTGACAACGACTGTGGCAATGTACGCTCCAGTCATATCAGCAACGAAGGTCGGCTTTACACCCGTAGGCGCAACCATAGTTGCAGTGCTACCAGTTGGTTTGGAGGCGAGCGTCCAAAGGTAAGTCAATGATTTCCCCGTATCAGATGAACTCTTACTGGCATCCAATGTGACTGTTGTCCCATTAACTACGTTCTGATCAGCACCTGCATTCGCTACAGGTGCAACTGGTGCTGATATTCCTGAGCCTGTCATGTTTGCAAGAATTATTTTTATATCATTGACTGTTTGATTGCTTGTCAAGGCCGTGGCTAGCATGCCAATTTGGATGCTGCTAATTTTTAGTTTGAGCGCGTCAAGTAACTTGTCGTGTGCATCGCCAGTCAATGGACTGCTCTGTGTTGCAGCATTTAGAGGTGCAGACATAAAATTGCCAAGTAAAGAGATGTCTACGGTGCCGTTCAGGACAAGACCAACGTCAGTTAGTGCAGCCTGAACGTTGGTTGGCGTAATTTTTTGTGTTGCAATTGAGGCATCAAAGGTAGCGAAAAAGACGTTTGGCTCTATGCCCAGTACCCCGCGCGGTTGTCATTTCGGTTAATGGCGTAATGTTTGCCGTCGCACTACTTCCAGTTCCTGTGACAACGGTGTGCAACTTGACGCCATCAACAGGGTTGATAATCTCCAAAATGCAAGGTAGTTGTCCACCTGTGACAGTTAGTACGTAGCTTCCATCCGCTTGCGTAGTAGCGGTCCCAGTTCCCGCTATACATTTGGAATTAACGATTGCACCCGGAATCGCTAAGCCTGTGGCCGCCGTACCGCTTACGGTAAGTGGCGCAGAAGTTGGTGGATTTTGCTGAGTTGATGCACCGCCACCACCGCCACATGCAACAAGCGCGAAGGAAGTCAATCCAATTGCCAAGATCTTCATCTGAATTCTCTTTTTTTTCAGTAGGAAAAAGCACTTGGACGTGCCAAATGACGGAAGCCCATGATAGTCGGCATTAAGAACGTTGTCCAAGTTAGCTTTCCATCGCCAGGTTGTACGAATACACTAAATCCAGATTTCTCGTGGTTTTTCGCATCAATGTTGTCCGTTTGCCAACACTGCAGAAATATCCCCGTTTTTCCGGAAGCAGCCGCACAATGCGGCCCATGCAAAACATCCGACCACTTCACAACCGCTAGCTAGACGCTAGATCACTGCCAAACCGTTTATCGGTTCTGGTGCCTCTGCCCGCAGTCCAGTACTGCTCACGTGCATCGATCAGCCAACGCTTGCAGCATCGCAAGCTGGCCGCCGGCGTGCGTCTTTGCGAAAGATATTTAACTCGAGAAAACAACAATGAACATAAATATTGATGCAGCTTCATCGCAGGCAGTGCGATTGAAGCAGTGCGCTGAATGCTTGACTGCAGTGCTATGCGTCCATACAGTTCACAGCCCAATGTATGCGGGAATGTTTCCGTGTGGAAACGTCCGTGTTCGCAATCATTGTTCCACGGAGATAGTGCTGTGAAAGTCGAAGTTCAACTCATAAACGAAAACGGTCGCAGCATTGACGCCAAACATCGCGCTAGCATGAATAAGTACCGCGGTCGCCTTCGCATTGTTGAAGCTCGCAGTCAATCACTCGGGCGAACTGTCCTCACGTCAGATTTACTCTCATCGACTGGAGCCGCTGACGAAGAACTGCTGCCATCTCTGCATGACGCTAGCGTTATTTATCTTTGCAATGGAACAATGCGCATCCGAGGCTTTGAAGTAGTCAATGGAGTTCAGTACGGGCAAACGTGGGATCTCAAGTTTTCTTAAACGAAAACCAAAATCACGGACTCCATCATGCTCAAAATAACACTGCACTTCGCAACACCAAAAACCATCAGTCAATCCAATATTATTGGCCGACTTGATATTGGCTACGCCAAACTTGAGGCTCACGCTGACTACAAAGCGCTGCTGTTCACAGTAGGAGTTGGCGAACATCCTCCAATAAAAATTGAGAATTATCTGCGGTGGTCTGGCAGCGTCTGGGATCTCGTTAGCAGGGCAATCTGCCTAAGTCAACATGATAGCGAAGCACTGATACCGATTGACATAACAGAGGGGCGATTTGCTTTCATAGATGGTATGACGGAAATTATTGAGCACTGGCCGGATGGAATGAACGTTGAAAAATCAACGATCGCTACTGCGCACATCACGATGTGCAAACGTCGTGGGAATTACGTTGCTAGGTTCGAGACGGACATTGAATGTGATGTCCATGACAGCAGCATCTTCACTTACAAACCCAGAATATTAAAGCCGTGGGATCTACTCTCAATGGCGTATGCATGGACGGTGAGTGGCAGCTTTAAGTTACCACCCAGGCCTAATCTGTACGTCCCGATTGCAATAGATGACGGTGGCAAATCGCTGGTCAATCTGAACACAGTTAGTGAGCCAGCATATTCAGGATTCATAAAGTGGATGCACAAGTGGAACATCAATACGATCACAAGTGAATTCGTCTCTGGACCGTGTGTCACAGAAGATCAATTCGTCAAATTCCTAAGGACTGCTGTATGACTGATGCAATGGCCGATGCTGATAAGCCGGCAAAAGTAAAACGAACCAGCGTTCACCGCAAGAGTTCAGCTGCGACAGCCTTTCATTTATCCCCGAATGCAATCGACGTATCGGTTGAAAAATTCGCGAAGATGTCAGATTTGCAGTGCGTTCAGTACATGGCAAAAGTCCGTTGGGGAAGTTGCAAACAGGTCACATGTCCTCATTGTTCAACCAGCTCAGAACATTATTTTTCAAAACCAGAAATGCGTTGGAAGTGCAGAGCTTGCGGTAAAAGATTTAGCGTCACATCAAAGACCGCTTTTGCAAACAGGCGCATTACGTTGCAGAAGCTGCTATGTGCGATACATCTCTGGGCATGTGGTTCTGCGGGCCAGCCAGCATTAGAGCTTCGACGGATGCTGAATATTGGCGGCTATAACACCGCATACAACTTGGTGTGCAAGCTTAGAGAAGGACTGCTTCGAGGATCCAACATTGGATTAATAAGTGGTGTGATTGAAATAGATGCGGCTCACGCATCAGGGCGTCGTGCAAGTGAAAAGCGTGCTGTTGCATTGGAATATAACGAGTCCGGACAACGTAATGTTGCTCAGGAACCGGAAGCAACCGGAACGATATCGACACCAATTACAGAACAGGTCAGAAGCGACGATCAGCTAACAAATGTGGCACGTCAAAAGCAAAAGCGTGATAAGAAAATCGCAGCTGAAAATGCCGGTCTGGTTGTTGACCCGCAATACGGAACTTACTATCCACCATCTCGCAGATTTGTGTGGACAATAAGAAAGCGGTCCGGAAAAGTTGGACGCGGCGCTACTTTTACAAGAGTAGGTATTGGTATGGCTGAGACGCCAGATGTTGCGATGTCACTTGCTAACGCTTACATAGCTATCCCTGAATCGATCCTTGCAACAGATTCCGGAACGGCATTCTCGAAACTAGGTAAAGAGTTCAAGTGTCACTTCCAAGTAAATCATAGTGAGACGCTATCTGGACCGAACGGTGAACACAACAATTTTGCAGAATCCTTTGGTGCTCGCCAAGATCGTGCAGAAAAGGGTGTTTATCTAAATATTGAGGCGAAATATTTGTGAGACTATGCGGCAGAAACAGCTTTTCGTGAAGACCATCGAAGATTGGCCGCAGGTGCGATAGGAAGCCGCACGCTGCACTACGCATTAAATGTTGGATTGTCTCAATACTGGCGAGGTTTCACACATGGCCACCCGGGTTCGACAGCTAATCAACCCGAACTGCCACAAAGCTCAATGAAATCAAG
>CAIWKC010000293.1 GCA_903913145.1 uncultured Gallionellaceae bacterium
GCAAATCAATAGGGTCAGACTCGTTTGATTATTATTTTCCCAGCTATTTTTACAATATTTTAATCAAACGCCAATCGAGTCTGTCCCATTGGTCCTCACAACGAGGCTGTAGAAAAACCCCTTAAGGGGGCGAACAAAAGTAAATTAAAAACTATCACCGATTTTGGATACTGAACGGGAGATGCTAGTGCAAAAATCAATGTGATGCTGACCCCATTGATCTTTTTTTCTTCTTTCTACATTATTTCACCCAATATGTTGGCATATTTGACAACAGCCGTTAAGATTTGCATAATTGCTAATATGTCAGCTCAACTTATCACTCGCTTCAAAAATATTACGACCGATGGCGCAATTCTAGAAGTAGTGGTGTGGAAAGTTCCCACTCCTGTCCCGCCTACCGAGCACGGCTACAAGTACAGAGCAGCCTATGTGGTAGACGGTATTCGTGTGGTGGGTTTTGATAATGAACTCGGCAAGGGCGACCACTGTCACCTTGACGGCTTGGAAATGCCCTACACCTTCGAGGGTGTTGATCAGCTGATTGAAGATTTTATTACTGCAGTTGCTGCCAGGAGAAATCCATGAATGAACGTTACCTCACTATCACCATGCAGCCGGACTGGAAAGGTGCTTTGCGCGCCATGGCGCATACCGCCAAAGCAGACACCTACCAAGGAGAAGTGCTTAACTTTGAGAGCCCTGCTCACTTCTTTGGACAACTCACTGAAAAACGCTGGGAGATTGTCCGTACTGCGCAAGGCAAGGGAGAATTGTCCGTTCGTGAGCTAGCCCGTGCCGTTGGGCGCGATGTAAAGCGTGTGCATGAAGACGTAGTGATCTTGGCTGAACTTGGCCTGCTGGAGCGTACAAAGGAAGGTGGCGTAATGTGTCCTTACTCATCCATGCACATTGACATGTACTTAAAGGCGGCCTGAAATAACCAATAACCGAGTGCAATGTGATGCTGTCCCCTCAATTCCAGAAACCTTTGTACACTTCAGTGTCGTAAGTCTATTAATGTATGGCGTTTTTAAGTCACTTGGAAAACACATTGAAGTACGTATTGCGTAAACCCTCTATTGTTTTTATATTTGCGACTTCTTTTTGATAAATCAATCGAGTCTGACCCTATTGAATTTTTCTTTTCTACTTACTTTTAACCAATGCTTCCCGATAAACGTCTGCCAGTTGCGCACCAATTGCATCCCAGCTAAAACGTAAGCTCATATCCTTAAGTGCAAAGTCCTTAACTCGTTCTCTGCCTTTAGCATCTGACAAAACTTCAATAAGACGATCCGCCAGGTCATGTGCATCACCAGAACGAAACATGAAACCATTTACGCCATCCGTAATCACTTCTCTCATTCCTGGCAAATCAGATGCCAGTACCGGTATGCCATAACTCATGGCCATCAGCAAAACACCACTCTGGTAAATCTTGCGATATGGCAATACGACAACATCAGCAGCACCGTAATAAGTTGCAATCTCATTGTCAGGGATATATCGAATATGAAGTTTTACAACATCAGCGAGTTTATTTTCATCAATCAAGTTCTGATAGTTTGCAAAATCATCTTTCCAAATTTTGCCTGCTATCACAAGTTTTGTCGGACCAATGCGCCCTTTAACTAGAGCAAGCGCATTGATCAAAAGGTCCAGACCTTTGACTTCTTTTATTTGACCGAAAAAAAGCAAAATATTTTCGTCAATCGGCAAGCTCAGTTTTTCTCGCGCTAACCGCTGTTCCATTACAGCTGGTATCAGCCCTAAATAACTGCCATGCGGAATTACACGTACTATTCCTTCGTCAACACCACATCTTGCGATTAACTCATCTTGGCTAACCTTGTTGTGAACCACTAATCGCGCGCAAAGTCCATAAGCAATTTGCTGCAGCATCTTTGACTTCATACCGGGCTTAAATGCTTCTACATCATGCACTGTGGCCACAATCTTCAAAGCAAACAGCCGCGCAAAAATAACACTCAATACTTCGAGTGGGCCTACATGAAAAAAGTGGAAATGTACAATATTGGCGTGTCGTTTGTGCGCGTCCTTCAGCGAGCGAAATAAACCAGCGATATAACGCAGGCCACGTTTCCATGCAGAATCTTTGCCCCAAATATTGTTGAATGACCTTAATACCAAAACAGGTCGAATGCCACGCGGCTGCGAAATGTCACAGGTGTACCAGATGCAGTCAATATTATTTGCAGACAGCCCAGCACATAAACCGGAATCGTAATAGTCCATCCCTCCATGGCTACCAACTGGTTCAATTAAAGCAACGGATACTTTCTTAATCATATTGAGTAAGTATTGGTGGTCTATTTTATTCAGCCAAAACAACTTCGATTACGCGACTTGCAAGCTGAGCAAAGCCAAACCTTTGCTCATAATCTCGCAAACCATTCGAAGAAATAAGTTTATAGCAGTTTTCATCATCCAACTTTTGGAGCGCAAACTCTAATTCGTTAATGTCCTTATTAATTTCCAACCCATTTAGCTCATGAATTATGTAACCAGTAAGGCATTTTGAATGTGTTGCCACAACAGGTTTGCCAAACTGTAATGCATGCAAGAATACAAGTTGACCTGAGCTCATTGTGTCATCCTTAAAAGCCATAACAATCGCTTTACAACCTGCTATCTGCTGCAAGTAATCCCGACCAAAGGTATTGTCAAATAGCAACACATTGCTGGGCAACTTAGCACTATTCATTTGGTCGGTAATGAGGTGTAATTTTCTAGCCGGATGCTTGGAAAAATAATCGATGAGAAAATTGTTGTCTCTATTGCTGCGACCTGCCGCGACATAATAATCCCCGTCGGACATTTGGAAGCTTTGAATGTCCTCAATGTCTTCGGACAATATTGCTGATGAAAACTTATGTGCAACATTTGGGAACAATTTCTTATATTGCGCCATTTCAGTTTCGTTGTAGCAAATAATGCTGTGGACGCAAGAACATTGC
>CAIWKC010000294.1 GCA_903913145.1 uncultured Gallionellaceae bacterium
TATAATGAATAACAAGGAGAGTGAAAAATGAAAATAGAACTTAATCCAAAAGCATTAGTAATTCGGTTACAGAGCACTCTTCAAGCCAGCGCAATGATATCCAACAGATTTCTATTTCGATGGACGAGTTCAGTAAATCTGTTTTGCAAGTTTCAGAAGATGCTAAAAGTTCCGCAGCATCGGCCATTACTTCCCAGGAGCTAATTGAAGAAAGCAATAAGAAGATGGATAAAACCATCCAGTCGACTGGTAAAGTTGTGATGGCAGTGAAGGCTTCTAGTAGTTCAATTAATCATCTTAAAGAAGCGATTCAGAAGATTGGCATTGTCAGTAACTCAATCAAGGAGATTGCCGATCAAACCAATCTGCTTGCATTGAATGCAGCTATAGAAGCAGCGCGTGCAGGAGAGCAGGGCAGGGGTTTTGCTGTCGTGGCTGACGAAGTCAGGAAATTGGCTGAGAGAACCGGATCAAGTACTAATGATATTGCCAATATGGTAAGCAATATTCAAGGTGTAAGCCAAACTGTAGTTGCATCGATGGACGAAGCAATAAAGGAAGTTGAAGAAGAAGCAATTATCGTTCAGGAAAATGGTGAAATTCTAAAGAAAGTAATTGAAGCCAGCAGACGTGTGACTGAAAATGCGCAACGCATCGCGACTGTATCAAGTGACCAATCTGTTTCGAGTGAAGGAGTTTCACATAGTCTGGAAAATGTGGCCGGACTTGTAAACAGTAATACCCAAATCGCGGAAGAAGCAAATCTGGCTGCACAAGAGCTATCCAAATCAGCAAGTGAACTTCAGGTAATGATTAATCTGTTAAACCGCAAGGTATAAAATACCCCCTTATTTTTTCCTGGGCATGAACAATGCCGGCAAAACTAGTTACACGCACAAGAAATAACAGTAACTCGAGAATGTAATTCAGTCGCTTGACTTAATCATGCGACTGAATTAATCTGTGCAGACTAATTTCAATTGGTGCGCAGATGATTGCTAAAAAGGAAACGCGTTGCCTGTTGCTGAAAACAGCTCAACGATTGCTCGGGCATGAGCCGACTTCGCAGGAAGAAACTCGCTGGCGCCTGCTGCAGGCTGCAGCAGAAGTCTTCGCCGAAGTGGGCTATCACGCGGCGACTACGCGCGAGATATGTCGTCGTGCGGAGGTGAATCTGGCTTCCATTCACTATTACTACGGGGATAAGGCTGAACTCTACCGCGAAGTATTCCGATTACCTTTCTTGGATGAATGCAACTTGTTTGCCACTCTCGACATTTCAAAGGTGTCATTACAAGAGGCGCTTCATTCTTTCTACAGTTGGCTTTTTCCTGCTGCCGCAAAAGAAGATCCGATGCAACAACTTTTCATGCGACTGCATGCGCGTGAGAAGGCCGAACCCAGCGGCATATTGGGGGATTTCATGATGCAGGCGTTCCGTCCCATTCATCAGAAAATGCAAGCATTGTTGTGCCATGAGCTGGGATTGAAAAAGCCGGATGCAGAAGTGGACAGATTAACTTTTGGGTTGATCGGGTTAGCCACTGTCTATTTTGACAATCGCGCAGCGGTAGATAGTCTTGCTCCTCACCTCATCGAAGGGCAGAAAGCCCAGGAGATGATGACAGAAAGGCTGGTTGGTTTTGCCGTTGCATTGCTTGAGTCGGAACGCAAACGGCGGGCTGCGACGGTTAGGAGTAAAAAATGAATAAGCGTTCAATGTCTATAGTTTGCATGGCCACTATTCTTGTCGGTTGTGCCGTGGGGCCTGATTTTAAGCGTCCCGATGCTGATGCCGTATCTTGGCACAGTACTTTGCCTCATGGTGGCAAGTTGGAAACTTTGGCTGAGTGG
This sequence comes from uncultured Gallionellaceae bacterium, assembly GCA_903913145.1. GTDB lineage: Bacteria > Pseudomonadota > Gammaproteobacteria > Burkholderiales > Gallionellaceae > PALSA-1006. The sequence goes on from CAIWKC010000294.1 coordinate 1,855, forward strand.
TGGCAGCAATTGAACGACCCGCTATTGAGCGATTTGATTTCAGATACGGAAAAAAATAATCCCACTATCGATATGGCGTTGGCGAAAATGAATGAAGCTCGCGCCAATGCGACCATTAGTGGTGCCAATTTATATCCCTCGTTGACCGCAAATGCCAGCGTGACAAACAGTAAAATGGCTTTTGGCACCCAAATTATCCAGTCGCAAGTTAATAAGATTGGCATCGATGCAAGTTGGGAAATTGATCTGTTCGGAAAAAGCCGACGTACGGCGGAGGCTGCACAGGCGCGATATGGCGCAAATGAAGTCGGTTGGCATGATGCGCGTATCTCCATTGCAGCTGAAGTGGCCGAAGTGTATGTTGAGCTGCGTCAGTGTGAAGCCGATTTATACAACGCAGAGCGAAACAAAAAGTCACATGCAGATGTATTGGAAATAACGAATACCAAAGAAAGTGCCGGTCTTGCCTCGGCAATGGAAGCGGCGCGAGCGCAGGCAAACGAGGCCGACAGTGATTCAACTTTTATTTCAAAAGAAGGTGACTGCGCTCGAACCATCAATCGGCTCACTGCGCTGACCGGCATTGAGCAAAATGCCCTGAAATTGCGTCTTGCCTTGCGTCATGGGCAAATCCCGATTCCAAATGTAGTGGATGTCAGCATCGTCGCTGCACAAGTATTAAGACAACGGCCTGATGTGGCAACCGCAGAATGGAATTTGGCAGCTGCCAGTGCTGACGTCGGTGTTGCCAAGGCAGCGTTGTACCCCAGTCTGACATTAACGGGTTCAGTGGCAAGCAACATGGTTTATATGGGAGGGCAAAGTGCGCTTGTCCCCACATGGTCATTTGGCCCCGGATTAACGTTGCCGATATTTTCCGGTGGGCGCGGACGGGCTGGCGTGAAAGCAGCCCAAGCTCGTTATGACTATGCTCAGGCGAGTTACCAAAAAACTGTGCGTGATGCAGTGCATGATGTGGAAGATGCGTTGGTTAGGCTCAATGTGGCGAATACGAGAGCCTACGACGGAGAAAAAACCCGGAAAAAATACCTGCAACTTTTTCATGCCACGGAGGCACGCTATAACGCCGGTTTGAGCAATCGAAGTGCTTTGGAAGAGTCAAGAAGAAGTTGGCTGCAAGCTGATGACGCTGCAACCGCACTTGATCGCGAAACAGTTTCGTCATGGATCGCGCTTTACAAGGCTTTGGGCGGAGGATGGAGTCAGCAAGCAGTATCAGGAAGCCTAGCAGAAAACTCGAAAACGCAGAATAAAGAAATTCGCGCAGCGACACCCTAGACCCCCTTTCTTGGCACCCGGGAGAGGGTTCTGTTCTCTCTCCCCTCGGGGGAGGGTTAGGGAGGGGGTGAAGTTGTCACCAATTGAGGTCATTTAATATTTATCAAGGGCGGCGATTTGCCATGCCCGTCAGGAGAGCAGGATGAACAAATCAAGATACATCATTTTAGCCGTATTGATCGGTATTATCGGCGCATTCCTGGCCTCCAGAGGCGCGAACAAATCGCAGCCTGTAGCCAGTGAGACAACCAAGCCCGCTCTGACAGTGACTACGGTGTTGCCTGAGACTGTGCAATGGTCAGAACGTGTAACGGCCAGCGGTCAGGTACTAGCCTGGCAGGAAGCCATCATCGGTGCTGAAATCGGCGGTGTGCGCCTGGTTGAATTGCAAGCCAATGTTGGCGACCGTGTGAAAAAGGGAGAATTACTGGCCCGGCTTGCGGATGAAATGTTGCTGGCAGATGTGCATCAGCAACAGGCATCGCTCGATGAGTCAACAGCGCGTTACAAAGAAGCCGAAGAAAACTCGCAGCGTGCCCTCAAGATTAAAGATTCCGGTGTGTTGAGTCCGCAGGAATTGCAGCAATTTACTAATGCTGCAGAAATCTCCAAAGCACAGATGGGGGCGGCAGAAGCCAGACTGGAAACATCCAAACTAAAATTGCGTTATACCCGCATTATCGCACCGGATGATGGTTTGATTTCAGCGCGTAGTGCGACGCTGGGCACGGTGGCACAAGTCGGTTCAGAATTATTTCGCCTGATCCGCCAGGACAAACTTGAATGGCGTGCGGAATTAACCGAGGCACAGTTGCAGCTGGTGCGTATTGGTCAAAAAGTGCAAGTGCACACCGGCACAAACAATTCAGTTCAGGGCATAGTGACACGTATCGCACCTTCTCTGGATATGTCTACCCGAAATGGTTTTGTCTATATCGCGCTTAATGAAAATAAAACGCTGCGAGCAGGTACGTTTACACAAGGCGAATTTGAATTGGGGAAATCGAATGCCCTGACCTTGCCGCAAAGTGCTGTGGTGATTAGGGATGGTTTTACTTATGTATATCGGGTCGGCGCGGATGCACGCGTAACACAAACGAAAGTCACGCTAGGCAGAAGACAGGGCAGTCATGTTGAGGTCAGCGCCGGCCTTGCGCCGGACGCGACTGTGGTTGCCAGCGGAACCGGCTTTCTAAATGACGGTGATCTTGTACGCATTGAAACTTCAAAATCAAAATTCAATGCGGCAGCCGCCAAGTTGCCTACACTGAAGAGCAACATTTAAAACGGAACCGCTATGAATATCTCCGCCTGGTCGATACGCAATCCCATCCCCTCAATACTTTTGTTCATCATGCTCACCCTGGTCGGGCTGGCGAGCTTCAAAACAATGCTGGTGCAGGACGCGCCGGATATTGAGCTGCCCATGGTGACGGTAACAGCAAAGCTGGAAGGTGCCGCACCGGTGCAGATGGAAACCGAGATTTCGCGCAAGATCGAAAATGCGGTGGCGAGTTTGGGTCAGGTTAAACACGTCTATGCCAATATCACGGATGGTTCCGCCATCGTAACGGTTGAGTTTGATCTGGAAAAAAATGTGGTCGAAGCGGTGGATGATGTGCGTGATGCGATCAGTCGTATTCGTTCTGATCTCCCCAGCGACATGAAAGAGCCGATCATCTCGAAGGTAAATACAGCGGGCAGGGCGATTATCACTTTCAGCGTTACATCCGAGCATCTGGATGAACAGGATTTGTCCTGGTTCGTGGATAACGATATTTCCAAGAAGTTGCTTGCGGTGCAAGGCGTAGGAAAATTCACCCGCATTGGCGGTGTGGACCGGGAAATACGCGTTGAAATTGATCCGGTCAAAGTCCAGGCGCTGAATGTTTCTGTAGCAGATATATCGCGCCAAATTCATAAGATACAACAGGAGTCCTCCGGTGGTCGGGCGGACCTTGGCGGTGCGGAACAAGCGGTGCGTACCATCGGAACGGTACAGACTGTGGAAGAATTGGCAGCGATGGATATAGTGCTGCCGGATGGTCGCCAATATCGTCTGGATCAATTGGCAACGGTAACCGATGCCAAGGCGGAAAGACGTACTGCGGCTTTGCTTGACGGCAAACCACTTATCGCATTTGAAATAACTCGCACCAAAGGCAGTAGCGAAGTTTCCGTTGCCAAAGCGGTGCGTGCCGCGGTCGAAAAATTGAACGCTGAACATCCCAATGTGAAAATCGCCGAAGCCTATGATTCAGTTGAGCGCGTCCAAGAAAACTTTGAGGGCTCCATGCATTTGCTGTATGAAGGTGCAATTCTTGCCGTTTTGGTCGTGTGGTGGTTCTTGCGAGATGCACGTTCCACGCTTGTTTCAGCTGCAGCATTGCCCTTGTCGATAATTCCGACTTTTATTGGAATGCAGTATCTGGGCTTTACGTTGAACATGGTGACTTTGCTATCGTTGGCGCTGGTGGTGGGGATTTTGGTAGACGATGCCATCGTTGAAGTTGAAAACATCGCGCGCCATCTGCACATGGGCAAATCGCCCTATCAGGCAGCAATGGAGGCAACCAACGAGATTGGTCTTGCAGTGGTGGCGACAACCTTTACGCTGGTGTCGGTGTTTTTACCTACAGCTTTCATGGCCGGCATTCCCGGAAAATTTTTCAAACAGTTTGGCTGGACCGCAGCTCTGGCGATCATGGCTTCGCTGCTCGTGGCGCGGTTGTTGACTCCCATGATGGCAGCCTATCTTCTCAAGCCAACCCCTGAAATAGCAGAGAAGCACGGCCTGTTGATGCAATTTTATTTGCGCCTGGCAAAATGGTGCTTGTCCCATCGCCTGATGACTTCGTTTATTGCGATTGCATTTTTTATCGCTTCCTTGAGTCTGATTCCCTTATTGCCCAGTGGCTTCATACCACCCGCTGATCATGCACAGACGCAAGTAAACATTGAGTTGCAACCGGGTAGCACGCTGGCTCAAACTACTTTAGTCGCTGAGGAAGCACGCGCCATTTTGATGAAAATTCCTGAAGTAAAGCAGGTATTCACTGCAGTGGGACGCGGTGCCAGCGGAGACCTTTTTTCAGCCGGTAATGAAACAGATATTCGCAAAGTGAATATGGTGGTAACGCTGATCCATCGCTCTCAGCGCAAACTCAAACAGTCTGAACTTGAAGCGTTGATTCGAGAAAAAATGCAAGCTTTGCCGGGCGTCCGGATTAATGTCGGTGCCGGAGATAATGGCGAAA
>CAIWKC010000295.1 GCA_903913145.1 uncultured Gallionellaceae bacterium
ACGAATGAACCGGTATGCGTCATCAGCGGGATTTCACCCATGTACACTTCTTGCTCTTTCACTTCCTTGACTGTCGGCTTGGAGGCTTCTTTATCCAAAATGGTCAAACGCACACGAGCACGCAAGGGCGATGCATAAGTCAAACCGCGCTGTTGGCATTCACGCACATCGAACGGCGGCAGACCCAAGCTATAGCTGACAAAATCAAGACGCGCAAACTTTGTATGGCTTTCAATCGGAAAAATGGAATTGAAAGCGGCTTGCAAACCTTCGTTTTTACGTTGCTCAGGTGCAACCCAAGCTTGCAAGAAAGCGCTATATGACTCTAATTGCGTGGAAAGCAAAAATGGTACCGGCAATGCACCTACCCGCTTTGCAAAACTTTTACGAATACGTTTTTTTTCAGTAAAAGAATAACTCATGACATCTCCGCAACATGAAAAGACAAAGGACAAAAAGCGCACTACACGCTCATTCACCATTGTCTTCTACAACTACATAATCAGGTCTGACTTGCGTCAGCTTTATAGAAACGACAAAAGGCCGACGGCGCGCCGTCAGCCTTTACCCACTAGCGATGCTTACTTGATTTCAGCTGTTGCACCCGCTTCGATCAACTGCTTGCAAACTGCATCTGCATCTGCCTTGTTAATGCCTTCTTTAACATTCTTCGGTGCGCCATCTACCAAGTCTTTGGCTTCTTTCAAGCCCAATCCGGTAATTGCACGAACAACCTTAATCACATTAACCTTGGCATCACCAGCGGCTTTCAACACTACGGTGAATTCAGTCTGTTCAGCAGCTGCTGCTGGTGCAGCACCGCCTGCAGCAGCAGGTCCAGCCATTGCAGCGGCAGATACGCCAAATTTCACTTCAACTGCCTTTACCAATTCATTGAGTTCCAGCACGGACATACCGTCCAAAGCTGTCAAAAATGCGTCTTTATCGAATGCCATTTTGTTATTCCTAAATTAAGAGTTTGAAATAGTTCAAGCTGTAGCAACAGCCTCGGCGGGAGCCGACTTCTGTTCTGCCACAGCGCTGAGTACGCGCGCCAAGCTCGAAACTGGCGATTGCAACAGACCCAACAGTTGTGCCAAGAGCACTTCTTTGCTTGGTACTGTTGCCAGCGCATTGACAGCTGCCGCATCCATTACCTTGCCGTTGTATAGACCTGCTTTAATCACCAACTTTTCGTTTGTCTTGGAGAATTCATGCACAACTTTTGCAGCTGCAACAGGATCAGCGCTGATGCTATACATCAACGGCCCGACCATTTTGTCTGCCAATGCTTCAAAAGGAGTGCCCTGTACCGCGCGACGCGCCAAGGTGTTTTTCAACACATGGAAATACACACCCGCGTTACGCGCGTTAGCACGCAACTTGGTAATGTCGCTTACTGCGATACCACGGTACTCTGCCAGAACGATAGTTTGAGCTTGAGCCACTTGCGCGGTCACCTCAGCTACTACTGCTTGCTTTTCTTGCAGATTAAGACCCAAAGTCTTCCTCCATCTTCAATTGAGACCTGACATTAGCGTCCCGTTAGTTAACAACCGCGTCCTCAAGACAGAAATAACAAACATTTCCTGCTCGCGGGCACACCATCTACGTGGGTCAACGCATTCTCTAATTAACGCATCGTCAATCAAAGTTTTGTTAATTAAATCGAGGGCTTGCAGCACCTCCGATACCTACGGTCTTGGATAATCTGCCTATGCAACCAGCAGTCCAATGTTCTATTCGGCATGACGACCATCGTCGTTATGCCGGCAGAATTTATTACGCAGCCAGACTAGCCTGCTCGACGCGAATACCGACACCCATGGTGCTGGAGATCGCAATCTTTTTCAGATATACACCCTTAGAAGCAGCTGGCTTAGCTTTGTTCAATGCATCAACCAAAGCCAACAGGTTTTCACGCAATGCCTCCGGCGCGAACGAAGCGCGACCGATGGTGCATTGAACGATACCGTTCTTGTCAGTACGATATTGAACTTGACCCGCCTTGGCGTTTCTCACCGCACCGGCCACATCAGCTGCTACCGTGCCAACCTTAGGGTTAGGCATCAAACCACGCGGACCCAGAATTTGTCCCAACTGACCCACGATACGCATCGCATCCGGGGAAGCAATGACGATGTCAAAATCAGTATTGCCACCCTTGATGCTCTCTGCCAGATCTTCAAAGCCAACGATGTCTGCACCAGCTGCCTTTGCTTCTTCAGCTTTAGCGCCTTGGGCAAAAACCGCTACACGAACTGTCTTCCCGGTACCCTTTGGAAGCACAACAGAACCACGCACCAGTTGATCCGACTTCTTGGCATCAATCCCAAGATTGATCGCAACATCGATAGATTCATCGAACTTTGCCTTGGCTGTTTCTTTAACCAATTGAAGTGCAGCATCGACCGGATACAATTTTTCACGGTCAACTTTAGCAGCGAGTGCCTTATAACGCTTGGAAATGTGTGCCATGTTATACGCCCTCCACGGTAATACCCATGCTACGCGCGCTACCTGCGATGGTGCGCACTGCAGCGTCCAGATCAGCCGCCGTCAGGTCAGGCTGCTTGGCTTTAGCGATGTCTTCAGCTTGCTTACGTGTCAACTTGCCGACTTTATCGGTATGTGGCGTCTTGCTGCCTTTTTGTATACCAGCGGCTTTCTTGATCAAAATAGTTGCAGGCGGAGTCTTCATCACAAAGGTGAAGCTCTTGTCTGCAAATGCGGTAATCACTACCGGAATTGGCAATCCCGGTTCAACGCCTTGAGTTTGCGCATTGAACGCTTTGCAGAATTCCATGATATTCAGTCCGCGCTGACCGAGCGCAGGCCCGATGGGTGGACTTGGATTTGCTTTGCCCGCAGGCACTTGCAGCTTGATATAGCCGACGATTTTCTTTGCCACGTTAATACTCCTTACTTATGGGTTAAACGTATATCGCAACCACTCCGACACACTCCCCGTTTATACAAAGAAGTGAAAGGCCAAGGCTATCGCCCTTACCTTTCCTCTTCCCGCTTAGGCCTTTTCTACTTGGCCAAAATTCAGCTCGACAGGCGTTGAGCGACCAAAAATAGTCACCGCAACACGCAATTTGCTCTTGTCGTAATTAACATCTTCAACTGCGCCATGAAAGTCAGTAAACGGACCTTCTTTAACGCGTACCATTTCGCCAATCTCAAACAGCACCTTGGGACGCGGCTTCTCAACTCCAGCCTGCATCTGCGACATGATGTTATCAACTTCTTTTTGACTGATCGGTGTCGGCTTCATGGCCGAACCACCCAAGAAGCCAGTAACTTTGGGAGTGTTTTTCACCAAGTGCCAACTCTCGTCGGTCATGTTCATTTCAACCAGCACATATCCAGGAAAGAATTTGCGTTCACTGATACTTTTCTGACCAGATTTCAATTCCACAACTTCTTCGACGGGGACCAGTATCTGACCAAATAAATCAGACATATTTTCACGCGCTATGCGCTCTACCAGCGCACGCTGCACACTTTTTTCAAACTGGGAGTACGTATGTACCACATACCAACGCTTGGACATCACTCACCCCGCCCCATCATTTTATTAACCATTAGCAACAGACTTGCATCCACCGCCCACAAAAACAGCGCCATCACCACGGCAAAAAGCACTACCACACCGGTGGTTTGCAAAGTTTCTTTGCGCGTAGGCCAAACGACTCGCTTCGCTTCTGCAACTGAGTCCTGGGCGAAACCGAACAGACTTTTGCCCGGAGCAGTCGTCCAGAAAACACCCGCCGCCAGCAGAACCCCGGCTAACACCGACATCACGCGCAGCACCGCAGCACTTTCATGCAACATGTAGAAGCCAACCACACCTGCCACTACAAGCAGGAACGCAAGCACTATCTTGATCTTGTCAGCCATGTTATGAACTACCCGTTTCTACTTTACTAACTGGCAGGCCAGGAGGGTTTCGAACCCCCAACCCTCGGTTTTGGAGACCGATACTCTACCAATTGAGCTACTGGCCTATTAAAAAAACAGTTGTTAGCCGGTAGTCGCAATCCATTAGTTGTTTTTGTCCGCTATGCGGGCTTGCTTCAACTAACATCTAACGACTACTGACCAACCACTAACGTCTTATTACTCTACGATCTTGGCAACCACACCCGCACCAACGGTACGGCCACCTTCACGAATCGCGAAGCGC
>CAIWKC010000296.1 GCA_903913145.1 uncultured Gallionellaceae bacterium
ATGGTAGTAGTCGCTACAGAAACGCAGCAGGGTGAGTAATTCTGCGGGCAAGGGCGATACCTCATCCAGCACTTGCACGATAGGCTTAATACGCTCGGGAGCCAAATCCGAGCTTGCATTCAATTCCATTATGATGCCAACAACGAATTTGCGCCCGAACGGAACGATTACGCGTTGACCGACTTCGATCCGTAAATCAGCGCTAAATAAATAATCAAAAAGTGTTGACAAAGGTACGTCAAGCGCTACTCGAACGATGTGCATTTTATTGCTTAATTCTCCGGTGATTTCTGTGAAATTACGCTAACACACTTGAAGAATATAAAGATTTTTTCTTATGAACAAAACCTGTGGATAACTATGTGCATAACACTTTAGCGGTGATGCTAACTTCCAATTATATATACAGTTATTTCCGTTGCTCAAAATTCAGGCAGTATATTACATTATAATAATCAGTTAGTTATAAAACAATAAAGGCTGCAAGAAATTACCCTGCAGCCTTTACATAAATCTGAAACATTTCGATGCCCTGTTTATAACCGGACCCGTTGTCAAGCGGTTTTAGTGATATTTTTTACTTAACTCATGAACCGCCTGAACCAGTGCTGCTGCGTTGTCCGGATTGGTAAATTGCGAAATTCCATGCCCCAAATTAAACACATGCCCGCTACCATATCCGTAACTGGTTAGTACTTTTTCAACCTCATTCCGGATCACTTCCGGCGTGGCAAATAATACCGTCGGATCAATGTTGCCCTGCAAGGCGACCTTTTCTCCGACCTTCTGTCTCGCCACACCGATGTCCATAGTCCAATCCAGTCCTACCGCATCACAACCAATGGCGGCAATGCTTTCGATCCATAGTCCCCCGCCTTTGGTAAAGACAATTGAAGGAATACGTACACCGTCTTTTTCTTTGATCAAACCATCCACAATCCGTTGTGTATAGGCCAACGAAAACTCATGGAATGCTGCATGGGAAAGCGCTCCGCCCCAGGAATCGAAAATCATCACGGCTTGCGCGCCTGCCTCGATCTGTGCATTCAGGTACAAGGTCACTGCCTGTGCGGTGACGTCCAGAATATGGTGCATTAATTTCGGTTCTTTATACATCAGGGTTTTGACTTTGGCGTAGTCGTCACTACCACCCCCTTCAACCATGTAACACGAAAGTGTCCATGGACTGCCCGAGAAACCAATCAGCGGTACACTGCCATTCAAGGATTTGCGTATCTGCGAGACTGCATCGGTCACGTATTTCAAATCTTTGCCGATGTCGGGTACACGCAATGCCTTGATTGCCGCTTCATCGCGCAGCGGGCGTTCAAATTTTGGGCCTTCACCTTCTGAGAAATATAATCCCAAGCCCATTGCATCGGGTACGGTAAGGATATCCGAGAACAAAATAGCTGCATCCAGCGGGAAGCGTTCCAGCGGTTGCAAGGTAACTTCGGTCGCCATGTCAGGATTTTTGCAAAGATTCAGGAAGCTGCCTGCGCGCTTACGAGTAGCGCAATATTCGGGCAGATAACGACCTGCCTGGCGCATCATCCACAATGGGGTGTAGTCCGTTGGTTGGCGCAGCAGGGCACGCAGAAAGGTGTCGTTCTTTACGTTGAAATTCATTTTTATCTCTTTTAATTATTTATTTTGTTACAGGTGACTAGACGAGCTTCACAAGCGCGCTACCGCATCCCCCTGCACTTCCCCCGTGGGGGAAGGAAGCGGGTCAGAGTGAGGGAACTTGTCAATGTGAAGTAGCGTTTATCGCGGCAATACGGACTTTCCCATCAAAAATTCATCAACCGCACGTGCAGCTTGTCGCCCTTCGCGAATCGCCCAAACGACCAATGATTGACCTCGGCGCATATCGCCCGCAGCAAATACTTTCTTCAAGCTGGTCTGATAGCAGCCTTTACCATCGGTAGTGGCTTTTGCGTTACCGCGTGCATCTTTCTCAACACCAAAAGCATCAAGTACTTGTTGCAACGGATTGGTGAAACCCATCGCCAAGAAGACAAAGTCTGCCTTGAGTTCGAATTCACTGCCGGCGATCTCAATCATTTTGCCGTCCTTGAATTCGATACGCACCGCTTTAATCGCCTTCAGCACACCGTCTTCGCCAACGAATTCTTTTGTTGCAATGGCCCAGTCGCGGTCACAGCCTTCTTCATGCGAACTTGAGGTACGCAATTTAAGTGGCCAGTACGGCCAGGTCATCGATTTATTTTCCTGATCAGGAGCCCGTGGCATTACTTCGATTTGTGTTATCGAAGCAGCGCCTTGGCGATTCGAGGTGCCAACGCAGTCGGAGCCGGTATCACCACCGCCGATAACGATGACATGCTTTCCGGAAACATTGATAAGATTTTTCGCTTTACCAGCCACTTCTTTGTTTTGTGGAATGAGAAATTCCAGAGCGTAATTCACGCCTTTCAGTTCTCTCCCCGGAATAGGCAAATCACGGGGCTGTTCTGCGCCACCAGCCAGAATCACGGCATCAAATTTCTTTTGTAAGTCTTGCGGGCTGATTGTTTGTTTGGCATCGTTTGCTATGCATTTACCTGGCGCATCTTTACCGACAAAGGTGCCGGTACGAAACTCCACACCCTCAGCCGTCATCTGAGCCATACGCCAATCGATCAAACGTTTATCCAATTTGAAATCGGGAATTCCGTAGCGGAGCAACCCGCCAATACGGTCGTTTTTTTCGAATACTGTTACGCTGTGGCCAACTCGCGCCAACTGCTGAGCGGCAGCCAAGCCTGCCGGGCCGGATCCAACGACGGCGATTTTTTTCCCGGTTTTTTTCTTCGCCGGTTGCGGTACGACCCATCCATTTTCGCCACCTTTATCGATGATCGCGTGCTCGATGGATTTGATTCCCACAGCATCTGCATTGATATTCAGCGTACAAGCGGCTTCACATGGAGCAGGACATATACGTCCTGTGACTTCCGGAAAATTGTTGGTCGAATGCAAAACGTCCAGCGCTTCTTTCCAGTTACCGCGATACACCAAGTCGTTCCAATCCGGAATGATGTTGTTTACCGGGCAGCCCGTGTTGCAAAATGGAATGCCGCAATCCATACACCGGGCACCCTGCAACTTGGCATCTGCATCGCTGAGATGCGCAACAAATTCGCGATAGTTGTTAACACGCTGATCTACTGGCGAATAGGCTTCGTTGACGCGGTCGAATTCCATAAATCCGGTTGGCTTGCCCATTATGCGGCCTCCTTTTGCTGCGCCGCAATTTCAAGCAACGCACGACGATATTCGGTCGGCATGACCTTCACGAACTTGGGTAGATAGGTATTCCAGTTATCCAGAATCAACTTGGCGCGGACACTGCCTGTGTAGTGCAGATGCTTGGTAATTTTGCCATGCAATGCCACTGCGTCAGCTTTGTCCAAATGGTTGAAATGTACACGTCCATGCGATTCAACTTCTCCGGTTTCACTGGCGGCAACTTCTTCAGGCACCGCTTCCAGTTGCACCATGGACAAATTACAGCGTTTGCTGAACGTGCCGTCTTCGTCCAAAACATAAGCCACACCACCGGACATACCGGCTGCAAAGTTACGCCCGGTTTGTCCAAGCACAATAACCATGCCACCGGTCATATATTCGCAACCGTGGTCACCAAGTCCTTCAACAACGGCGACTGCACCAGAATTACGCACGGCGAAACGTTCTCCAGCGACTCCCCGGAAATAACATTCGCCTGAAGTCGCGCCATACATGACAGTATTGCCGACGATAATGTTTTCTTCCGCAATGATTTTGCAATCATCAGCAGGCTTGACCACAATGCGACCCCCGCATAAGCCCTTGCCAACATAGTCGTTGCCTTCACCCGTTAGTTCGAAAGTAATTCCTCGAGCCAGGAAAGCACCAAAACTTTGCCCGGCAGTGCCGCGCAGTTTCACATTAATAGTGTCGGGAGGTAATCCGGCATTGCCATAGCGTTTTGCAACTTCGTGTGACAACATCGTTCCCACGGTACGATTGAAATTGCCAATGCTGGTTTCAATATTCACTACACGCTGCGCATCAAGAGCTTCCTTGGCCTGCGCGATTAAAATGTTGTCCAGCGCTTTGACGAGTTCGTGGTCCTGCTCTTCAGCATGACGGCGGGCCACACTGGCTGCGGCTTGTGGCTGATGGAATATTTTGGAGAAGTCCAGTCCCTGCGATTTCCAATGTGCCAAGCTGTGTTTCACATCCAGCAAATCACTGCGACCAATGAGATCATCAAACTTGCGTATTCCGATTTGCGCCATCAATTCACGCACCTCTTCGGCAACAAAGAAGAAATAGTTAACGACGTGTTCTGGCTGGCCGGTAAACTTTTTGCGCAGCACCGGGTCTTGTGTAGCCACACCAACCGGGCAAGTATTGAGATGGCACTTTCGCATCATGATGCAACCTTCCACCACCAGTGGCGCTGTGGCAAAGCCAAATTCATCCGCACCGAGCAATGCGCCGATCAACACATCACGACCGGTTTTTAGTTGCCCGTCAACTTGCAGAGTGACACGTCCGCGCAATTTATTCAGCACCAGCGTTTGCTGGGCTTCGGCCAGACCCAACTCCCAAGGAGTGCCTGCGTGTTTGATGGACGATAGAGGCGAAGCACCCGTGCCTCCGTCAAAACCCGCCACAACAATGTGGTCTGCCTTGGCTTTGGATACGCCTGCAGCAACGGTGCCCACACCGACTTCAGACACCAGCTTGACCGAAATGGACGCTCTCGGATTTGAGTTTTTCAAATCATGAATTAACTGCGCCAAATCTTCAATAGAATAAATATCGTGATGTGGCGGCGGTGAAATCAAACCCACGCCCGGCACGGAAAAGCGCAGCTTGGCGATATATTCAGTTACCTTTCCACCCGGCAATTGTCCACCTTCGCCTGGCTTGGCACCTTGCGCCATTTTGATTTGAATCTGATCCGCACTGCTCAAATATTCTGCAGTCACGCCAAATCGTCCCGAAGCAACTTGCTTAATGCGTGAACGCAAAGAGTCACCCTCATGCATCACGTAATCCGCCTCGATACGACTCTTACCGATAATGTCGGAAAGTTTCTCACCTGCATTTAATTTACGGAAACGATTTGCATCTTCACCGCCTTCGCCGGTATTCGATTTGCCACCGATACGATTCATGGCAATGGCAAGCGTTGTGTGCGCTTCCGTAGAAATGGAACCAAGCGACATCGCACCCGTGACAAATCGTTTAACGATTTCTTTGGCTGTTTCGACTTCTTCCAGCGGAACCGCTGTGCCACTGGACTTGACTTCGAAAAGACCGCGCAATGTCTTTAACTTGTGCGCTTGATCATTGATGAGTTTGGCGTACTCTTTATAGGTGTTGAAGTTATTGGAGCGCGTCGCGTGTTGTAGCTTGGCGAATTTTATCTGGCTGGAGGAACTGCGCTTGCGAATTATCATCATTTCCAACGACCATCGAGAATCCTACGACCTTGATTTTTTTTCAAGACACTATTCGACGGAAAAGATACCACGATCGTCAGATGGATCCAGCAAAAAA
>CAIWKC010000297.1 GCA_903913145.1 uncultured Gallionellaceae bacterium
AAATCGCCCGATAAATCGGCCTCCTACAAAAACATGCTTCTCTATTGGACCATTCGGGTTAAATGGCGGAAAACGCAATTACGTGAACTCGTGATCATTAGATACTTGGGTTTTTGAGCCAGGGATGTCAATTGACAGGATTAAGCCGTTAGCAACTTGATGGTTGGTAGTCAAGAAGAGGCAGCATCCCCGCGCCCCTTGCTGCTAATGCAAACCAACGCCTCAAATTCAGCAATCGGAACTGGCTTTCCAAACAAATAACCCTGAAAATGATTGCAACCTTTATTTAAAAGGAGTTGGCGTTGTTCTTCAGTTTCAACTCCTTCCGCGATCACACTCATGTTAAGGCTATCAGCCATTGCAATGATGGTGCGCACAATTGCTCTATCGCTCTTATCCGAGGTAAGGTCGTGTACGAAGGACTGATCAATTTTAAGTTGATTGATGGATAGTCGTTTAAGATACTGCAACGAGGAGTAGCCAGTGCCGAAGTCGTCCAATGAAAAATCAATTCCAAATTTGCTTAATTCGTTCATTGTCAAAATCGTTTCTTCTATATTGTCCAACAAATGACTTTCTGTCAGTTCCAGTTTTAGCAGTGTCGGGCTGATATTGTGGCGTTGAATGACATCTATTATTTGATCGACAAAATCTGCCTGACGAAATTGTTTGGCACTCACATTGACAGATATTTTTAGATGTTTGGTGTTCGAATCTTTCTGCCAGGTTTTGAGCTGCGCACAAGCCGTATCCAGCACCCATTTTCCAATTGGCAAAATCAAGCCGGTTTCTTCTGCCACTGGAATAAATTGGACTGGAGATACCAAACCTCGCTCAGGGTGAAGCCAGCGGATGAGCGCCTCCGCACCCAATGCGCGGTTTGTTTCGTCCACCTGAACTTGGTAATACAATTCAAATTGATTTTTTTCGATGGCCTCACGTAATTCAGATTCAAGAATTGCACGAATATTGAGACCGTTCTGCATCTGTTGATCAAAAAAACGAAGCGTATTGCGTCCCGCTTTCTTGGATTGATACATGGCAATATCTGCCTGTTTAAATAGTCCGTCTATCTCAGTCTGGGAATCTCCAAACAAAGTTGCACCAATGCTTATTGTGCAGAAGTGTTGATGTGCACCAAGTTGATAGGGCTGGCTGAGTGCAGAAAGTATTTTTTTACCGATAGTTTCGGTTTGTGCCGCCGCTTCAAAAATTGCTTCACTCAGATCTTCCAAAATTACGACAAACTCATCTCCACCCTGGCGAGCGACGGTATCTCCTTCACGCACATTGGACTGAATCCGTAATGCCGCCTGTTGCAGCAACTGATCGCCAATGTCGTGACCCAGGGTATCGTTCAGGATTTTAAAATTATCGAGATCAAGAAACAGCAGCGCCCCTCTCTTAGTGCTACGGGCACTGGATGCTAAAGCGAATTTCAACCTGTCTATGAGTAGCCTGCGATTGGGTAGCAACGTCAGCGTGTCATAAAACGCCAGATGCATGATTTCATCGGCCGCCTGCTTACTCATTGTGATGTCAGTGAGCGTGGCGACATAATTGGACACTTTACCTGCCAAATCTTTCACTGCACTAATCGTGATATGTTCCGGATATATTTCACCACTTTTGCGTTTATTCCAGATTTCGCCTTCCCAATAGCCGATTTGATTGATGCGACTCCACATTTCAGCATAGAAATTTTCATCATGACGACCCGATTGTAGAATGCGGGGATTTTTTCCTATCACATCCTGAGCAGCGTAACCGGAAATTTTCGTAAACGAACTATTCACATTCAAAATATTCATTTCGCTGTCTGTGATAATCATGCCTTCTTGTGACTCAAAAGCGGTAGCGGCAATTCGTAGCGAGTTTTCAGATATCTTGCGATCTGTGATATCAATCATGACTAAGTGAACTCCGGATATCCGGCCATTTTTAGTTAAATTCAGGCAATCAAGTCGAGAATAAAAACGCGTACCGTCAACTCGTTGAAGTAATAATTCACAAGTCTGCGTATGATCGAATTTCAGTACGCTCCTAAAGTGGAGATACCAGTTGTCTTGCTCTTCTGGTGTGATGAAAGTGTTGAAAGCGAGATGCTTCAACTCCCTGCGTTCGACAGCCAGCATCGCCGCCGCAGTCAGATTTGCTTCTTCAATTTTGCCTTCAAAACTGAGTGTGAGATATCCTACAGGAGCGAAGTCATAAAAATTGACGTAGCGGTCTCGCGACTCTTCAAGTTCAATTGAGGTCTGGCGCAGTTGCTCGTTCTGCAAATCTAATTCAATCTGGTGTACTTGCAGTTCCTGTAAAATTTCTTCCACAGGACGGCTTTTATCCCACGTCAATTTGGGATGGTGTTCTAGATCGGTCTCGGCAGCTTTGCGCAGCGAGTTATGTTTGACTGGTTTTTTACTCATTTGATTTAGCTTTGGCAATACCTTCTCTTGGATAAGGAGAAAAGCTTTCAAACTAATCTAGTTGAAGCATCAATTAA
>CAIWKC010000298.1 GCA_903913145.1 uncultured Gallionellaceae bacterium
ATTTCAGCAACAATTTGGAGACCTTCGGCAGTCTCTAAGTTAATATCAATTCCGGGCGCCCCTTGAGGCTTTTCTGCGGCATCGAAGTCGATGACGAATTTTGAACAAAGATATTGTTTAGCTAGAAGCGTTGCAATAAAACTGCCATCGTTACTGAGGTTGCCCTGAATTTTGCGAAGAGACGAAAGAAATGAATGCCAATCATTCGGCTGAGGCGGCTCCACGAGATTATTTTGGTTTAGAAACTCCCGCATTTGAGACACTCGATTCGAAATCTCAGAGCAGTAGCGTTTTTCATTTTCGGTCAGCATCATCTTACAATTCCTCTACGTCACAAAAAGCTTTATTGATGATGTCACTTTCGACTGTAAGGATTGCATCTACCGCGGCCGTGCCCAAGAGGCTATGAGTGCCTCGGGGTCTATAGAAAGAGACTCCCACCACGCGCTCGGAGAAGATGGCAGCCGAGGTGAAGGAAGAGATGAGAGCGAGAACGACGAACTGCAACCTTCGCTTTTCAGTGACTTCGCGAGTCTCAAGATTTCACGTGCTACACGTGGTTCTTCTTTAAGGTCTGAGCCGTAACCACCTCTTCGCAGGTGGTGTTTGTACGCCTCCCATGAATACGGAGAATTGAAACGTTTATGCAAACGACTGTGACAAGTTTTGCATAGAGCACGTTCAGCTGGCTGCTCCCAAAGATAGGGTTCTGAGTAGTCTTCGCTATGTGGCTCTACGGGTGAATTTGGATCTCCACACATGTGGCAAGCCCCTTTGTAATAGGGGTGTGAGTGATTTTGGAAAATCTTGTATGATGCCCTAAGCTTACGATTTCGCTCTAATGGGGAGTAGCCATTGTAGTAGTCCATAGTGTGCAAATCTCCAAAGGGGCTAACGTTAAATTGAGGTACTGGCTACGCCAACCCTTCTATAATGCAAGGTAATGTGTCTGGGAACCCATTGAAAGTGGAAAATATTTTCGCTAAGTTATTAAGACCGTTGTCGGGCACCGACAAATACTCCATTTTCGAATTGAAATATTAGTCTTGTTGGCCGGTCATTGTCGAGCAAGAGTTGCTCGCTTTGAGCCATCTGCTGGCTGGCTTGTTGTGTCTTATGCGCCAATGCGTTCACGGCTGAATCGCACTTTCTAGTGAGAGCTTGTCTACGTGCTACCAGCCAATTTTTGGGAGTCCAAAATGCGTCAACAGCAGAAATTTCGCTTTTCATTCCTGCCTCACAATATGGCGCAAGAGATTTAAACGCATCAATCGATTCTTGAATGCTTGATCGTCGGGCTAGTTTTAGTTGAGGTTCTCCGGGGAATAGCGAAAATACATGCCAAGCCGCAATTCTGGTTTTTATGCATAAGGCAATTTCTTCCGTTATTAAGTCGAGTTCTTGCATCTTGGACGTGATATCTCGAGTCAAATCTTTGGTTCCAGCTGTTTCCGTATGTTTGATTTTCTTATCGACTTTTTGTCGGTATTCCATTTCAAGATGGTGTTGGATTTCAAGCAAATCTCGTTCGCAAATCTCCAACAGAATTCGGGCAGAATCTGATAATTCACCACCTCTAATCGCCTGGTATATCTGCCCGAGGTAAGCGTATGTTGCGCGTATACGCGATTTTCTCTGATTGTCGAGGAACCTAGATATTCCCTGGACACCATCCTTGATTTCATCAAGTTTCCTGCTTATATCGGCTAAGTGCTTTTGCGCGTTGATTGTCGGAGCGATTGTCGTCTCCGCGCCACCACTCGGACTGGCGTTCGTCGTCGTAGCCGCTGCGTTCTTTGGGCTGCGCCACCGTCGGAATAAGCAGGGG
>CAIWKC010000299.1 GCA_903913145.1 uncultured Gallionellaceae bacterium
AACTGGCTCATATGAAAGTACACTTTCACGACAAAGCATTTTATCTGCTGTGCCAAAACATGGAGCCGCATTATCCGCAACTTGAATTTGATTTACGGGTATATCTCACCTATCTGGATGCGGGAGGGAAATCTTTGTGGTCGTCTTAGTAGCAACTGAAATTACGATGAATATCGATCAGTTTGAAAGCATATGTTGCGGTTAAAAAAATATTTTCTCACCTGCTCAGAATATCAGCGTCAGCACTTATCTTGCATGATAATCAAAAATAGTCATTCCAAATGAATGACACACAAAATCGAAGCCATACTCCGCACACAAGCAACTCAATCTTCCAGCGCTCGCACCTTTACTGTTTTTCCTTTCACTTTGCCTTCTGACAATTTTTTCACAGCTTGGCGTGCAATATTACGCACCACAGCAACGTAGGTCGACATATCAGTCACGGTGATTTTGCCAATTTGTTCGCGCGTGAACCCCGCTTCGCCAGTGAGTGCACCCAATACATCACCGGGGCGGATTTTTTCTTTCCGGCCACCGAGAATTTGCAGTGTTACCATAGGCGGCACTAATGGTGTGTCAGCCGCACTTTGCAATGCTTCCAAATCTTGCCAATCGGGTTCGATATGCATCATTTGTGCGATTGCAATAATTCGATTTCGGTCTGCAGGACTGCACAGATTCAGCGCCCAACCGTCTTCATCTGCGCGCCCTGTTCGTCCGATGCGGTGGATATGAATTTCCGGATCGGGAGTTACATCGACATTAATAACGGCTTCCAGCTGCTCAATATCCAAACCCCGCGCAGCCACATCGGTAGCCACTAACACCGAGCAACTGCGATTGGCAAACTGAATCAATACCTGGTCGCGTTCGCGCTGTTCCATATCACCATTCAGGGTCAACGCTTTAATTCCTTGTGCATGCAACACTTCCAGCAAGGAGCGGCATTGTTGTTTGGTATTGCAAAATGCCAGTGTACTCACTGGACGATAGTGCTTGAGTAACTGTGCGACAGCCTGCAAGCGGTTCTCATTGTCCACTTTGTAAAAACGCTGGCGTATTTTGCTTTCTTCATGCTGTTCCAGCAGTTTTACTTCCTGCGGATCACGCATGAACTGTCGCGCCAGTCGGGCGATACCGTCCGGGTAAGTCGCGGAAAACAGCATAGTTTGACGCTGCGCCGGACATTGTTTTACAACAAATGCGATGTCATCGTAAAAGCCCATGTCCAACATGCGATCAGCTTCATCGAGTACCAGCGTGTTGAGCGCATCCAATTTCAAACTTCCGCGTTCCAAGTGATCCATGATACGTCCGGGAGTGCCGACGACTATGTGCGCGCCATGTTCTAAGCTATCTCGTTGAGGGCGCATGGTTGAACCACCAACCAGCGATAAAATTTTTATGTTGTCCGCAAAGCGTGCCAGTCGGCGAATCTCTTGCGTCACCTGATCTGCCAATTCCCGCGTCGGGCAGAGCACCATCGCCTGTACCGCAAAGCGACGCGGATTAAGATTGGTCAGCAACGGTAACGCAAATGCTGCCGTCTTGCCGCTACCGGTCTTCGCTTGCGCGATGAGGTCGTGTCCGGCAAGTGTAATCGGCAAGCTTGTCGCCTGTATGGGGGTCATGCTCAGATATTCGAGTTGCTGCAAGTTAGCCAACATTGCTGGAGCCAATGGCAGTTGGTTGAATGATTCTCCAACGTTTTTGGTTGGGGTTGAAATTATGGGCGATGTTTTTGTCATACCCAATTATCCCAGTTGACTGGTAATTATGTTTAAAAACTTTGTATGTACGTTAATTAGAGTTTGTTTCTTTAACAGCTAATACACCTCATGCTCGTCGAAATGGTTGCGGCTTTGCGTAGTTTTTTATACCACTTATCGCCCGATTAATCGGCCTCCCGCAAAACCGCTTACTGTGGGAGCTTGATTTATCGAGCGATAGTTGTCCAATCAAACTATCCAGTCTTATGATTATAGAAAATGGATTGTAGAAAAAAACACCTTAATTAATGGATATAGCTCCGGATAAAGCCAAGCACAATTGGATAGCAAAGCACAGTGCATTGCTGCGGTATAATCTGCCCGATTGTTCTGCTCAATTTAAATTATTACAATTTTTAAGATGGGGACTGCATGAAATATTTAAAATTTATTCTGATTGCCTCTACCTTGTTTTTTTCACTGGGCGCAGAAGCCGCACCTGATGTTGTTCGCCTGGGAAATCTGAAGTTTGCACATTACGGCGCCGTCTCCTACATGAAAGAGATTGCAGGTAAATACAATCTGGTCATCGAAGAACGCGTGTTTCCAAAGGGGCTTGATATTTTGCCTGCGACTATTGCCGGTGAGATTGATATCGCGGCAAGTGCCCTGGATGCTGCTGTTGCCGGACGTGCCAGTGGCGTACCCATATTTGTGGTAGCAGGTTTCGCTAAAGGCGGTGCGAGAATTGTTGCTCGTCCTGATCTCGGCATTAAATCAGTTGCCGATTTTAAAGGCAAAAAGGTGGGTGTTGCGCGCGGGGGTGCTCAGGAATTACTGCTTGCAGCCGAATTGTCCAAATTCAATCTGACTTGGTCTGATCAACCCGGCAAGGATGTGCAAATTTTTTACATGCCGTTCGCTGATCTTAATCAGGCTTTAATGCAAAAGAATATTGATGCCATGTGTCAGTCAGAGCCTCAATCATCTCAGGCGATCAATAAAGGTTACGGGGTTGAAGTGTTGAAACCCTATGACACGCCGATGGGTGAACCGGTGCGCGTACTGGTTATGACGGAGAAAATGTATAGCGAGAAGCGCGATGTGGCAGAAAGAGTGCTTAAGTTATTTGTGGAAGCCACCCTGACTTTTTTGAATGATCCCAAGCTCGCTGAAAAATATGTACGTTCGCAGATGTTCAAAAATCAAATCAGCATTGAAGACTATCAGGATGCGATGAGCAATGCTGCATTTACTTTTGATGTAAGTTTTGAACACGTGCAAATAACCGCCGACTTGATGAAAAAGTACGGAGTCGGCAAGATAGTCAATGCGCCCATTGCGAAGGACTGGGTTCGACTCGATTTGTTAGACAAAGCCAAGAAAGAATTGAAGATTAAATGACACGCTCTATCTCAGGTGAAATCTGCTTTGCCAGCAAAAATATTCGATAGATTGCAAGGTTTTTTGGTGCCAATTGCGCTGCTGGCGTTGTGGCAATTTCTGTCGTCACACGCTATCGTTAATCCGCAAATTTTACCGTCGCCAACTACCGTCATTGCGAAATGGTGGGAGTACCTCTTGCCTACAGAGGCCTTTGATGCCGCGCATTCCAGCTATTTGGCCTGGCTATTTTCAGGTGAAATGATACGTGATGCCTATGCCAGTCTATATCGTGTCGTGGTGGGATTTTTTATTGGTGGAGTTCTTGCGTTGCCACTTGGACTGATGATGGGTGCAAATGATCGGGTTTATAAATTATTCAATCCGTTAATACAAATATTGCGCCCGATTCCACCTATCGCTTTTATACCGCTTTCGATTCTTTGGTTTGGGCTTGGTAATCCTCCTGCTATTTTCCTGATTGTGCTGGGCGCATTTTTTCCGATACTAATGAACACCATCGCCGGTGTGCGGCACGTTGATAGCATTTACATCCGTGCTGCCCGCAGCCTTGGTGCAAACCAAAGGACGATGTTCCTGCGTGTCATGTTGCCGGCCGCTACGCCATACATTCTGACCGGTGCTCGCATAGGCGTTGGGACAGCATTTATCGTTGTCATTGTGGCTGAGATGATTGCGGTTAATAACGGTCTTGGTTACCGTATTTTGGAAGCGCGCGAATTTTTCTGGTCAGACAAAATCATTGCCGGCATGTTCACTATTGGTTTGCTCGGTTTGGCAATTGACACGGGCATGAACCGCCTCAACAATTATTTACTCAAGTGGCATCGGGGTATTGAAAGCAAATGAGCGTCAAGCCCCATATTCGAGTCAGTAGCGTAAATAAAATATTCAGCACTGGTGGGCGTGAAGTTTTCGCTTTGGAAAACATTAATCTTGATGTGCAACCCGGCGAATTTATTTGTTTGCTCGGCCCCTCTGGTTGTGGCAAGTCTACTCTGCTCAACGCCATCGCAGGATTTTCTTTCCCTACCTCCGGGACAATTACAGTGGATGAAAAACCTGTTCAAGAACCCGGACCGGATCGCGGCATGGTATTTCAAGAATATGCTTTATTCCCATGGATGACGGTTGAGAAAAACATCGCCTTCGGACTCGAAATCAAAAAACTGCCCAAAGAAACTATTAGAGATAAAGTTGATGCACTTCTGATTATGCTCAACCTGCAAGATTTCCGAGAACGTTATCCGAAAGATCTTTCCGGCGGCATGAGGCAACGCGTTGCAATTGCACGTGTCTTAGCGCTAGATTCTCCAATCATGCTGATGGACGAGCCATTCGGTGCTCTTGACTCACTGACTCGACGTAATCTTCAAGACGAACTATTACGCATCTGGATAGAATTTAAGAAGACCATTATTTTTGTTACGCATAGCATCGAAGAGTCTATCTACCTTGCAGACCGCATTATCGTGATGACTTACCGTCCCGGAAGGATCAAGAAAGAAGTAAGCGTCACCATACCGCGTCAGCGAGACCCAAGCTCGATCCAATTCAACGAACTCAAGAAAGAGCTATCATTTCTAGTGATGGAAGAACAAAGTCGAAGTCATGAAGCTCAGGTGAAATCGTCCACCGCTGATTAAATACTCAATTAAACTTTAAAACGGTTGACGGTATTACGCATATCGTCTGCCAATTGTGCAAGCTCACCCGCAGAACCTGCCGTTTGTTCAGCCGCACTACTGTTCTCGCCTGTCAAATGTGCCACCTTTTCAATATGTACAGCAATTTCGTTGCTCGCTCTGTTTTGTTGCTCAAGCGCAGCAGATATATCCCCAACTGTTTTGAGAACCTGACTAGACTCAATTTTTATCTGGTTTATTGCGTCTCCGGCTTGTTGCGCTAGCGCGACCCCACCGTCAACCTGTCCGACAGTTGCATTCATTCCCGCAACAGCAGCAAGCGATGCCTGCTGAATTGTAACGATCATTTGTGTCACTTCTTGAGTCGACTGGGTTGTCCTTTCTGCAAGCTTGCGAACCTCATCTGCAACCACTGCAAATCCTCGGCCTTGTTCACCTGCACGTGCGGCCTCAATTGCTGCATTCAAGGCCAACAAGTTGGTTTGATCAGCAATTTCTTTGATGACTTTAACGATGGATGAAATTTTAGTGGATTGATCCCCAAGATTCTCGATTGAGATTGAAGTCTGCCGAACTGTATCGGCAATCTTTCTCATTTCTTCTGCCGCGTGAAGAATGATTTCGCCACCACGCACGGAAAGCTCACCTGAGCTTTTTGAAATTCTCAATGCTTCGCGCGCGCCATCTGAAACTTGTGTAATGCTAGCAGTTACATTTTCCACTGTTTGCGCCATTGCCGATGTGGCGGTACTCTGATTTACAGAGCCATTTGCTACTAACTTTGAAGCAGTCGACAGTGAGTGAGATGACTCTGCAACCCTTTCGATATCATCGTGAACTTGGCGAAACGCGGTTTGCAAATTGCCCATAAGGTCATTAAACGACCGGGCTGTTTGACCGATTTCGTCATCACTGTTGACTGAAACACGACGCGTAAAATCACCCGTATTGCTGATATCCACGATAGCAGTTCTTAACCTCCCGGCAGGGTCAGACACAAATTTCTGCAAAATAAAATTAAACAATATCCAGAGCACGATTTGTACGCCGATAATCACTAATATCGAGATCCAAATTAGTTCCTTTAGTTCCGCATTGTTGGCCGATATATCCAGATCGACCACTGAAGCTCCATTGTGGTAACCCTCGGGAACTTGGTGACATTGCAAGCAATTGGTTCCTCTAAAATTAGTGCTTTCTGTATAGGGCACAATACCGTGCAATATGTCGCCTTGCTGCTGGAAAAACATTTTGCCGTCCTCAAGTGCGCGTAGTTCGTCAGCTCCAGTTGGTTGTTCTTCAGGCAAGCCCTGACCAAATTGAGATTGCACCAATTTATTGCGAATTATTCTCAACGATTTAATATCTTCGCCGGAACCCATTTTTTTAATGAACAATTTCCGCTGTTCGACATCGCTGATAATGCCATTCAACATCAGCATATTCGCGCCATTAATTACGCCATCCGCTAACGCCTGAATTTTGCCTTCTTCTCCACGTTTGTTCGCATTAAGCTCAATGTTGTAAAATGCTACAGCTGCAACGACGCTGACTATTAATAGTAAAAACTGGACAAATAGTTGTACTTTCAGGGCAATGCTTGATGAAATTATATTTGGCATTTTAAGCGTCTTCCCTAAAGTTAAGGATGCTACATCCTGAGTTTGTAATTGGCTTTTAAGTTTATAAATCTTTGTCTGCCCCGAAATTCAAATTGCGCGAGAGTCTATATTTATTTTTTCACGCGAGGCGAGTATCTTAAAATCAAAGTTAAAGCTTACTTTAACATCATTATTATTAATTGATAAAGCAAGGAGAAGCAATAAAGCCAGTTAATTCACTTTTGTTCAGTGAATTAACTGGCCAATTACTACTTTGAGAATGCACTAGGGCTTATGACAGCTAGTGCAGGTTTTACGTTGCAGCGAAATTTGCGTTTTATGAGCGGGAAGCCCTTTTGCGCTCGTTTTCAGTGAGGTAACGCTTACGTACGCGAATTGACAGCGGAGTAATTTCGACTAATTCATCATCGTCAATAAACTCAACTGCGCCCTCAAGTGTCAGTCTAATTGGGGTTGTCAAACGCACCGCTTCATCTGTACCGGAGGCGCGCACGTTAGTTAGTTGCTTACCCTTGATCGGGTTCACCACCAGATCGTTATCGCGGCTGTGAATGCCGATGATCATGCCTTCGTAGACTTTGTCGCCGGGAGCAACAATCATACGGCCACGATCTTCCAGTTTCCATAATGCATAGGCAACCGCTTCACCCGCATCCTGCGAGATCAGTACACCGTTATGACGTCCCGGCATGTCTGGTTTGACAGGACCGTAATCATCGAACACGTGGGAAATCAATCCAGAACCGCGGGTCATGGTCAGGAACTCGCCTTGAAAACCGATCAGCGCACGGGCTGGAATACGGTATTCCAAACGCACACGGCCTTTACCATCCGACTGCATATCTTGCAAATCACCCCGACGACGACCGAGTTCTTCCATGACGCCACCTTGATGCGCATCCTCAACATCAACAGTCAGCATTTCGTAAGGCTCGCACTTTTCTCCGTTGACTTCGCGATAGACAACACGCGGTTTGGACACCGCCAATTCGAAACCTTCACGGCGCATCGTTTCAAGCAGAATGGTCAAGTGTAATTCACCGCGACCCGACACAAGGAGTGAATCTGTGTCTTCTGTGTCTTCCACCCGCAAAGCTACATTGACCAGCAATTCTTTAGTCAGACGATCGCGAATCTGGCGACTAGTAATCAGCTTGCCTTCTTGACCAACCAACGGTGAAGTGTTCACTTGGAAGTTCATCGACAGGGTGGGTTCATCCACCTTCGGCATTGGCAACCCTTTCGGCTGGTTCACATCGGATAGCGTAACGCCGATACCAATTTCTTCTATACCATTAATCAACACAATGTCGCCAACAGATGCCTCTTCCAGTAGCACGCGATCAACACCTCGAAAACCCAGAACTTGATTGATGCGGCCTTTTTTCATTTGCTTGTCGCCCGCCATCACCATCACTTCTTGACCTGGTTTAATGCGGCCTTGAGTGACGCGACCTACACCGATACGGCCAACAAAGCTGGAATAATCCAGAGCAGCAATTTGCAATTGCAATGGCGCGTCACTGTCACCCACCGGTTCGGGTACATGCTTCAGCACGGTATCAAACAACGGGCGCATATCAGTGCTGGGCTTGGACAAATCGAGCGTTGCGTAACCGTTAAGCGCGGAGGCATACACCACTGGAAAATCCATTTGCTCGTCAGTTGCGCCAAGTTTGTCGAACAAATCAAAAGTGTGATCCACTACCCAGTCTGGTCTTGCTCCAGGACGGTCCACCTTGTTAATAACAACAATTGGACGCAAGCCAAGCGCAAGCGCTTTGCGCGTCACGAAGCGGGTTTGTGGCATCGGCCCTTCTACTGCATCAACCAGTAGTAACACACCGTCTACCATCGACAACACTCGCTCTACTTCACCGCCGAAGTCGGCGTGTCCTGGTGTGTCAACAATATTAATATGTACGCCTTCGTATTCAACCGCGCAGTTCTTCGCCAAAATAGTAATGCCGCGTTCTTTTTCCAGATCGTTG
>CAIWKC010000300.1 GCA_903913145.1 uncultured Gallionellaceae bacterium
CTTGCTTAATATCAAAGATGTGTACGACGAGCGTGAACTCGCTGCCATCAGCTCTACTTTGCGTTTTTTACAGGACGTAGATAAACGCACCGGGTATCGGACCAAACAGATGTTAGTCGCGCCGATTATGGAAGCAGTCGCGGGCGATCTGATCGGTGTGATGCAAGTCATCAACAACAAAGCGGGCCGTCCTTTTGCCGAACTGGTTGAGGAAGGTGTTCGAGAACTGGCGCAAACACTCGCGGTTGCTTTACGTCAGCGGCAGCAGCAGTCGGGCGTAATCAAAACAAAATATGATTACCTGGTTTCTGACGCAGTCATGTCGACTGCTGAATTTGAACTGGCAACGCGCACAGCTCGTCGCAAAGGTATCGATGTTGAAGATGTATTAATAGATGAGTTTCAGGTAAAGACGGATGCGTTGGGTAAAGCCTTATCCAGCTTCTTTGGCGTTCCTTATGAGGCCTTTAAATCAGATCGTATAAAACCGTCAGAGTTATTAAAAAACTTACGCCGTGAATACATCGAAAGCAGTCACTGGTTGCCAATTGATGAATCTGCAGATGGTTTGGTTATATTAACAACCGATCCAGAACGGATTCAGGCTTCGCGTGTGGTTAATAATATTTTCCCCAAACACCGGTTGATTTACAAAGTATGTCCTCAGCGTGAGTTCAAAGCAACACTCGATCTGTTTTATGGTGGCGGCTCCGGAATGGGTGGAAATTCCGGAAGCGGCCTTGAAGATTCGGGTTCAATGGATGACCTGCTCACCGCAATGGGCAGCGGTGACGATGAAGAAGGTGCTGTTAGCCAGGAAGATGTTAGTGAAGCAAATGATAATGAATTGGTAAAACTGGTTAACAAGATTATAGTTGATGCGTACAAGATGAATGCATCCGATATTCACATTGAACCCATGCCGGGTAAAGGCAAGACGGGTATCCGATTGCGCAAGGACGGGGACCTGCTGAACTACATTGAAGTGCCTTCCAACTATCGGAATGCATTAGTAACACGCTTGAAAATCATGTGTGATTTAGATATTTCTGAAAAACGCAAGCCGCAGGATGGCAAAATAAAGTTCAAGAAATATGGTCCTTTGGATATTGAGCTGCGTGTGGCCACTATTCCTTCCCAAGGCGGCGTTGAAGATGTGGTCATGCGTATCTTGGCCTCGGGCGAACCCATACCGCTGGATAACATGGGTTTCTCGGAGCGTAATTTGGAGCTGGTCAAGTCTACGGTGAGCAAGCCTTATGGTTTGTTCTTCGTTTGCGGCCCGACCGGGTCGGGTAAAACAACTACGCTGCATTCGATCCTAAAACACATCAACAAGCCGGAGACCAAGATTTGGACTGCGGAAGACCCGGTTGAAATTACGCAAAAGGGCTTGCGTCAGGTGCAAATTAATAAAAAAGCGGGCTTGGATTTCGCCACGATCATGCGCGCATTTTTGCGTGCCGATCCGGACGTGATCATGGTAGGTGAAATGCGCGACAAGGAAACCGTTTCCATCGGTATCGAAGCCTCGCTGACGGGTCACCTGGTGTTTGCCACGCTGCATACCAACAGTGCGCCGGAATCCATCAGCCGGTTGCTGGACATGGGAATGGATCCGTTCAACTTTGCGGATGCACTGCTGGGTATTTTGGCGCAGCGTCTGGCAAAACGCTTGTGTAAAGATTGCAAGAAGCCGCATGCTGCAACACAAGAAGAAATCAAAGCATTGATGCAAGAATATGCGACCGAATTACTTTCCACTGAAGTCTGGAAAAAAAATACCCCCGCTGCTTCCCAGGCTTTGTATGCCGAATGGATCAGGCTGTTTGGCGGTGACAAAAAACAAATCACTTTGTACGAGCATGTGGGTTGTGAAAAATGCTCGGGAACGGGTTACAAAGGACGCGTTGGTTTACATGAATTGTTGATCGGTACCGATCCGATTAAAAAAGGTATTCAGGAACATGCCCGGGTGTCGGAATTATTTGCGATTGCTTTGGAAGAAGGAATGCGCACGTTAAAACAGGATGGGATTGAGAAGGTGCTTCAGGGAATTACAGATATTCACCAAGTACGCTCAGTGTGCATCAAATAAAGTGATCAATATGGCCCCCTCAACCGACAAACATGAACGGGAACAGTTAACAGCCCGGTTGCGAGATCTAAACGAGATTGGCGCAGCACTTTCCAGCGAGCATGACATTGATAAGTTGCTGGAAAATATATTGTTGGCAGCGAAAAAGATTACCAACGCAGATGCGGGAACCCTCTATCTGGTCGACTCGGAAAAAAAAGCCCTCACCTTTGAAATTTTACGCAATGATTCGCTGAATATTAAAATGGGCGGTACTACCGGTGAAGTCATTTCTTTTTATCCTGTCCAGTTATACGTTGATGGGGTGGAGAATCTGGCTAACGTGGTTTCATATTCTGCATTGCGCGGGGAGACCATCAACATTCAGGACGCCTATGTTGAACAGGGTTTCGATTTTTCCGGAACCAAGAAGTTCGATGCAAAAACCGGCTACCAATCCCGCTCGTTTCTGGCAGTGCCAATGCGCAACCACGAAAGCGAAATCATCGGCGTGCTGCAGCTGATCAATGCAATTAGCCCCGAAACAAAAGAGATCGTGCAATTCTCCCAGGACGATCAGCAGTTGCTTGAATCACTAGGCTCACAGGCGGCGATTGCACTTAGCAACCGGCGCTTGATCCGTCAACTGGAAGAACTTTTCGAATCGTTCGTCAAGTTAATCAATACCGCAATTGACGATAAGTCACCCTATACCGGAGGACACTGCGAACGAGTGCCTGAACTCACCATGATGATTGCCGAGGCGGCGACACGTGCACAAGCCGGTTCCTCTCTGTGTGGATTTACGATGTCTGAAGCCGAAAAATATGAGCTGAGGATTGCTGCCTTGTTGCATGATTGCGGAAAAATAACAACGCCGGTTCATGTGGTTGATAAAGCAACCAAGTTACAAACCATCTATGACCGAATCCATTTGATCGATACCCGTTTTGAAGTGCTCAAACGTGATGCCGAAATTGTTTTATTGCGTGCTGAGTTAGCGGCAGGAGGGGATTCTTCACTCGTTGAAAATGCGCAAAAAACTTACACTGCCAGCGTTGAAAAATTAAATGCGGATCGGGTGTTTTTGCAACATAGCAATCAGGGTTCTGAAAAAATGTCCGATCAGGATCAGGAACGGGTCCGGAACATAGCGAAATATTCCTGGATCAACCAAGAGGGTGAACCTGCCGATTTTCTAAGTGGGGACGAGGTTGAAAACTTGACTATTCGTGCCGGTACGCTTACCGCAGCTGAACGGGGAATCATAAACCACCATATCGTTTCAACCCTTAAAATGCTGGAATCTTTGCAGTGGCCAAAACACTTGAAGCATGTTCCTGAATTTGCGGGTGGCCATCATGAACGCATGGATGGGAAAGGCTACCCGCGAGGCCTAACCCGGGATCAAATGTCCGTGCAGGCGCGCATGATGGGTATTGCGGATATTTTCGAAGCACTCACTGCCAAAGATCGTCCTTATAAGCATGGCAAGACCCTAACGGAGTCACTCACGATACTGGGTAAATTTAAACAGGGAGGCCATATCGACCCTGACTTGTTTGACTTATTTATCCGGGAAAAAGTTTATCTAAAGTATGCGAAACAATTTCTGGATCCGATTCAAATCGATGAAGTAGATGTTGGCAAAATTCCGGGATACACGCCCTAAAACTTGCCTTCCAAACTAATCCCCTCTCTTTTTGGGAGGGGGTTAGGGTGAGGGAACGAACTGATTCATCCTGGGAAAGTTAGAAATATCAAATCTCCTCAACACTATATTCCACTGCCAGGCGATGTGTCTCACCCGGTTTAACCGTGACAAGATTGTCAAATGCGTTGGCGCTTTCCACGCATACCATTCCACGGTAGCCATGTTCGCCGAAATCACCCATCTTGTTGGCTTTTTCCGTCCACGGGTTCCAAACAACAGTGGAACGACTACCGCTTTTGGCGATGCGAATGGCACGCTTTAATCCGGCATCCTCAATAACGCAATCCGCTTCGGTATCTACATACACCCGGTCCACTTCGCTTTCAATGACAATGCTGCCTTGCTGGGTACGGCGCGCAGGTTCACCCACTTTGTCC
>CAIWKC010000301.1 GCA_903913145.1 uncultured Gallionellaceae bacterium
ACTTAGTGAATTTCAGCAATATTCAGACGTGATGTTAACGCAGTGATTTACTCGCTAACCAATGCTCATTAAGCCTTTAGTAAACCCCACTACAACTGTTGCACCGTTGTGAGCCAAACAACTTACTTTGGTTGGCCATAGATGCATTGGCTTCTCGTAGCAAGCTATTGACCCCAATCTGATAATAGATACAACGGATTAGTATTCAAGCTACACAGAATTTTCATTGACAGCGACTCAGACGTCATTAGAATGAAGCTAATTATAAATTGCAGTATGAGTCGCATGTATTGAAAAAAAAGTAACACACAAGCGAACGTATGGGGAGCTGAGCTTGTTCGAGTAGTCCACCCCGCATCTAAATAAAAATGAGGAGAACATTATGGCAAGAGTAGCACTGGTAACTGGTGGAATGGGCGGCCTCGGTGAGGCGATTTGCATCAAGCTTTCAGAGCTTGGCTACAAAGTTGTTACCACCTACAGCCCAAGCAACACCAAGGCCGAAGAATGGGTGAGAACAATGAATAATAATGGCTATGGTTTCAAGGCCTACCCTTGCGATGTGGCAGATTATGATTCTTGCGCGAGTTGCGCGGCTCAAGTCTTAAAAGACGTTGGCCCCATCGACGTACTGGTAAATAACGCCGGCATCACCCGCGATATGACTTTCAAGAAAATGACCAAAGCTGACTGGGATGCGGTAATCCACACCAACCTTGATTCAACATTTAACATGACCAAGCAAGTGATGGACGGCATGACAGATCGTGGCTGGGGACGCGTGATCAACATCTCATCGGTGAACGGACAGAAAGGCGCTTTTGGCCAGACCAACTACGCGGCAGCCAAAGCCGGTATGCACGGCTTCACCAAATCACTGGCACTGGAAGTGGCTAAAAAAGGCGTAACTGTAAACACAATTTCACCAGGCTACATTGGTACCAAGATGGTGATGGCCATTCCACAAGATGTGTTGGACAGCAAAATTTTGCCATTGATACCACAATCACGTTTGGGCAAACCAAACGAGATCGCGGGGCTTGTTGCGTATTTGTCATCTGACGAAGCGGCTTTTGTAACGGGTGCCAATATTGCCATTAACGGTGGGCAGCATATGTATTGAGTTAAACCAAAACTTTCCATTAGAGCTGTCATTCCCGCGCAGGCGGGAATCCAGCGTTTTTATTAACGATGCAGTTGTCCTGCTTCACAGGAGTTTTTTCATGACTGGATTCCCGCCTGCGCGGGAATGACAACTCTATTGGCATATAGTTTAAAAACTACTGCCACAAGCAATCCATTTAAACTTGACCAGTTTGCAAGTTTGCTTCAACACAAATCGTCCCGATTCAACACAAATCCTCTGGGTTTAAAGTCGAAGTCATGGCTCGCTTCGTCATGGTCAAACTCCATATTATGATTCATACGCTCTACCATTGCGGATGACCACGTTCGGAACGACGGCAGCAGCCGAACCGTCGCCATTCCGGCTGCAAACAGCCATAATGGAATTGAAAGAAACCGTGGTCGAATATCTAGTGCTTCAAAGATTCGCTTAACCATCTCACGATAACTAACAATTTCTGCGCCTGATATATTGTAGGCTCGATTTTTTGCGCTATCGCTTTCCATAGCGGCTTTGCATGCAGTGGCAACATCACTTACATGAATCGGTTGCCGCAACCCACACGCGCTTCCCAATATTGGAAAAAAATGGAATCTCGAAATAAATCTTGCAATGACATTTATATTTTTATCAAGTCCCAAACCAAAAATAAGCGTTGGCCTTGAGATTTTTTTCATGGCCGGTTATTTTGTGGTCATGCCGATTTACGAGTTTCATTGCGAAAAGTGCGAGCGCG
>CAIWKC010000302.1 GCA_903913145.1 uncultured Gallionellaceae bacterium
CTTCACCTGTTGCTTCAACCGGAACCTGTTGCGACGTCATCCAGCGACACGGATTTTCTCAAAAAAGCGCTGTTGAACGAGAATTTGTGGGAAAAATTGATTACTTCCTCCTGATTTTTGTTTCGCGGCGGAAAATGGTGCCGCTTCTTAGTTGATTAGTCTGCAATTTTGGTGGGGCGAGTGTCCTCGCGAGCCGGTTCGTCAGGGTGAAGCGTCCGCACAAACTTTGGTAGGGACATTTCGCCGAAATGTCCGCCCAAATGAAACGGACGCATGAGGCCATGCGTCCCTACCAATGATGGAAGGCTCGGAGAACATGCGACGATGCACCGGCTATAGTGAAGATTGTTTTCTCTTTTCTTTCCAAAGCCAGAACAACGTGGCGTAGCTGCCAATCAAGAGGTAGCCCAAAACAATTTTCATGACGGTGTCGGCGACTTGCGGAGAAATATACAGTGCATCCGTAAGAGTGCCGAGACAACTACATGGCTTGTGATAGCCAATCCACAACAGTCCGGCGCGGTATGCAGCAAAGCTTGTCGCCAGCCAAGCCACCAATCCAGCCTGGAGCAAGATTCGCTTGCTGCAAAAACAGATCAGTGCCACTGCAAGTTCAATAGAGCCAACAATCCAAAATAGGTTGCGGAAAGAAATTCTGAAGAGAGGATCTGGATTTTGTAAAATATGAGCACTACCGAAGCTACTGACAATTTTGGCTGCTGCTGTTATCAAAAGCACGCCCACCACTGAAAAGAAAAAAATCCTAACAATTTTTGTTTGCACAAACATAGCATCTGACATCCCGCCCTTGACCCATCGCGGAGTCATCTCTTGTATATTCCAATTGGCAGGACCGTAGGAGCTGGTAAAACCAACATCACCTTCCCGCTCTAAGATGGGAAGGTGACGGTGTTCATACAATCATCTGCCGAACCGCAAAGCATTCCGCGGTTATTGATTACTATTACCTATGGGCATGGACCACCACATGAAGCTCCTGATGCATAAGAACAATCAACCGATGTGTTCTGAACACAGGTGTGCTGCTGATTAAACCACAAAGCGCATTGGCTTGTAATGGTACAGGATTGAATACAATTTAACGTGCTTGAACTTCCACAGCATGTTCCGCTGCAGGCACCGCCTGCGACTTGAACAACCTGCCCAGGAGGGGCAGTGCAAGATTCAGTGCAGTATGTGCCCCATTGGTAAGACAATGTGACGCTACCACCACACGACTTCAGTGTGTTATAAGCGCAAGCTTTTACGCTTGGCGAGCCAAGACACATAACAGTAGATGTTATTAGTATTGCCAGCAGTTTTCTTTTCATTTTTTTATTTTTCAGGTTGATTTTGAAGTTTTACCATTGGAGGAAATTTTTCGCTTTAAGTGCCAAACTACCAAGAAAATAGGAATTATCGTTAATGAAAGAAGAACAAACAGAACAGCACGGATTCTTGTGATGGGCCTGATAGTAATCCCAGACGTTGCGGGCACCAGCCGACCGTCCATTTTTACCATTACTTGATTTTTGACGATGTATGCATTGACAACAGGAATTGGCGATGTCTGCGACAGCCAATGAGAAGGATGAAAATAATTATCCGGCAACGTGTCTTTTGTCACTTCAATGCCTGAAATTTCAGTCATGCACATTAAACTGGTTTCTGCAAAATTAGCTTCCGTGAGACTAGCTTCTGTGAAATTAACTTTTGTGAAATTAGTTTCTGTGGGGCCAAGCGCGAAAGAAGCCCAGCGATGTAGCGGAAAAGAAGATTTATCAACACTGTGCTGATTATCTGAAAGAAACATAACAATGTAAGACCAACCGGTTAACCCTTCTACTTCATACTCAATGCCCGAAACATTTTGTTCGCTGCTTACGATGAGTTTGCCTTTAACTACTTTCCCCAGACCGGCGCCGTCGCCCTTGGCTTCAAACTGGCTATTGCCGTTAAATCGCACACTGCCGATAAGCAACGGCAAAACACCCAATCGAAGAGGCTCACAAGCAAGCGAAGACCGATTCCCACCCAATACACTTCTACTGTCTGACACTCCATCACCAAAAATGACCGCACTGCCAGACGCGCGCCAATTTGTAACACCGAATCTGCCCATGACATCCCCTAGAGCGGACAATTTGGCGAGATCCGAATCGGCAAGTCCAACGGCCAAACAATATCCATTTGAGGCAAATCCACACCGATAATAGTTCGTTTCCAAGGAAACCGTTATCTTGTGGTTTTTATTGAAATACGCCCCACCGTATTCTCTAAACACCGCATCTTTAATATTCGGAGGGTTTTCGAGAATGCTTTTTATATCTACCAGTGGCACGGCAACCATGTCCTCCGTTTTTATTCCATACAAATGTGCAAGATTCGTCTGAATTTGTCTTAAATCAGAATCACCAAGATTGTTATCAGCAACGCAAACACGAAGGCCGGAAAGAAATAACAAAACAGCAACGGCGAAGATTAATTTAGCAGTTTTCACAAATTCTGATTCTTCC
>CAIWKC010000303.1 GCA_903913145.1 uncultured Gallionellaceae bacterium
ACGGTACGTTGACGGTTCCGGATGGGATCGATTGGGTTTGTGTAAGTCCAAAGGCTAATGCGAACTTGGTACTGAAGGAAGGACATGAAATAAAGTTAGTCTTTCCTCAGGAGAATGCTATGCCAGTACTATATGAGGGCCTTGCATTTCGAAATTTCTATCTACAACCAATGGATGGTCCAGAGCGTGAGAAAAACACAAAAATGGCTATTGATTACTGTAAATCAAATCCACGCTGGCGATTAAGTGTTCAGGTTCACAAAATAGTCGGTATTCGATAAAACAACGGGGGCTTTGTGTTTTGTATCGTAAAGGGGATTGAATCACTTGGAAATGCAAAGGTAATTGAAGCCACCGGCAACAATTGGACTGTCGAATATTTTGATTCGCCTGCGCATACATTAAGGGATGTTCGCACCATCCCAAAGACAAGCATTATTCCAAAGAAGCTTGGTGCTAATACTCGTGTCTATTATCGAGATGAATCTACTGATCAGTGGATAGTCGGTCGTGTTTTGCAAGATATGGGTGACGGCGTCGAGGTTCGTTTCGCAGATAAGAATGATGTTTATATTAATTACGAACACTTGTTTGTTCGCTGTAATAAGCCAATTGCTGATCCAGTCGATTATTTGGTAAACGTAATAACAGAAACTCCTCAATATGCGGAGGCTCGTAGCGGTTTTTTGGAATCGTACATTTCTCAACGCGGAGTTTCTTGGGGTATTTCTGCACTGCTATCATCTGTTATCGAACTTGAGCCACATCAAATAAATGTGATTCGACGAATTCTCAGCGATCCATCGCAGCGATATTTGTTGGCAGATGAAGTCGGATTAGGTAAGACCATTGAGGCTGGCGTTGTTATTCGACAAGCTGTTTTGGACGACCCGAAGAGACATTATGTTATTGTGCTAGTGCCTCGGTCTTTGGTGCAGCAATGGAGACAAGAATTAACTCAACGATTTGGATTGGCCGACTTTATTGAAATATCGGTTTTTGTTGTTGCTCAAGACTTGGTTGACGAAATCGATGCACATCTGGCTGAGGCAACTTTGCTAGTTATAGATGAAGCCCATCACGTGGCATCAGGAATCGATAGTCAGTCAAGGCAACTTTACGACATTGTGCGGTCTCATTCGCAGCGTATTGAAAGATTGTTACTCTTGTCAGCTACCCCAGTGTTGCGCAACGAGTCAGGCTTTTTGCGGATGCTCCATTTGTTAGATCCTGTTGTCTATAGCCTTGATGACGAAGAAGGCTTTCGTACCAAGATCAATCATAGGCAGATTCTCGCTGAAGCAGTCGCCTCATTAGATCCACAGAACGCACTTTACTTAGATTCTATTTTAGAAGAATTGGTTGAAAAGTTGCCAAGTGACGCGCGATTACTTGAATTGGCCGGAGCATTGAGAAGTCAGTTGGTCGGATTGCCTGACGAAAATGATCCTGAACTTGTTGAGGCAATTCGTGTGCTGCGTGCGCACTTGTCTGAAACCTACCGTTTGCATCGTAGAATTTTGAGAAACAGACGCAAACAAGTGACAGGCCTGACCCCAAATAGGTCAGGGGCGCGTGTAGTTCAAATTCATGAAGTCCAATTGGAACGAACCGAGTCTTTATTGGAGGCTTGGCGGATTAGTGCCACTTCGATAAATGAAGCGGAGCAGAATAAAATATTAAGATGCGACAGGATTCGATTTTTCTGGAAAGTGGTAGGCGCACTCCTTACAGACCCAGGCTTTATTAAATTGGTCTGTGAAGAGCGCATGAGCACAATTATTAATGCACCAGGTCTTTCGTTTGAAGGTGAAGTGTCATTGGGCGAATTTTAGGATGAAGTGCAATTTTGAGTAACGCAGGTCAGGTGGGCAAGATGCGGTAGCATCCATGCCTTTTTGACCAGCCAGTCGAAATTACACAAATGGACTACACACACCTTACCCGAGAAG
>CAIWKC010000304.1 GCA_903913145.1 uncultured Gallionellaceae bacterium
AGCCAAACGACCTGAGTGGGCGATAAATAAATCTGGTTGCTCGATGTTATCTTGTAGTTCATAAATACGCTGGACTTCAAGAAAGCTATCTTCGTCGTCAAGCTAAATTGAAGCGACTCCGTGTAGTAGTGCTTCCGAATAGTTCAAGCGGATACCGCTCGTTGCTGGGTGTATTTGGCAAACAGATAACTGCTCGCAACCACCAAGATGACAGAAAAGCCTATGAGCAATTCACGACCTTCTTGCCAAGCTGCAGCTGCCGGCAAAAATTGCCGGGACAAGCCCAATCCTGCCACTGTAAGACTGAGTAAAGCCACGCTTATCCCCATGATACGCGAAGCAATACGGGCATTGGCATCAGCGCGGCGAAGTAGGTGAGAAATCCACAGTCCATTGACCGCATCTGTGACCATCATGCCGACCATGAAACATACTGCAAGCAATAGTGCGTAAACGAGGCCTCCGTAATTTGTTGCCGCCACTGAAAAAAGTGCAGCTTGCGAAAGCGTATCAAACGACAACGCAAATAGTGCTCCCACCAGTGCAATCAATGCTGGATGTCCTGCACTTTTCAAGTTACTTAACCAGCGACCCTTAATTCCGATCATCTGCACCATTTCCTGCGATGGCGTACTAAATACCGCATACAAATTGAGTACGCCTAGAAGTATCAGAAAGAATGCAGACACCCAGGCGCCAACTTCATCCATCCAAGTCGGTACTAATTCATGATTAAACAATAAACCGGTGGCAACGGCGACCACACAAACTACAGCACCATGCCCGAGTGAAAATAGAAAACCGCAAAAACGTGCCAACCTCAATCTTCCTGCTGAATTGTTAAAGCGAGTCAGTCCATCTATCGTCGCCAAATGATCGGCATCCATTCCGTGTTTTAGTCCAAGCACGAATGCCAGCGCGATTAACGGGTAAATGCTTCCATGAATCGTTTCCATCCTCACCCCCCAGTAAGAAAATTATTATTTATTTCCTAACAAGATACATGCCAACAAATAGCGATTCCATAGATTAGAGAATATTACGAACACAGATTCTACTTATTGATTAATATAGTTTATATTTTACTCATGGATATTTTTGCAGCTATTGTCAGATTAATATTCTCAGTAGCAAAGTTTAACGCTTCCAAAACGGAAAGAATTCTTCCGTTAGGATAATTGTTTAGTAGAGAGCGTCATGCCATCGTCCCGAAGAAATCAGCTCTTCCCGCTTTGTCATCCATGCTCGAGAAGAGCCGGCGATGTTGGCCATCGCTCTGTCTATCAAGTTCATCATCTGTGTCATGCCGGCCACGTAAATCAGGCTATCCGGACTATTCACAATTTCCCAAACTTCTGCCGCATTTTGTTCGAGAGTTTTATCCAGAGCAGCAGGAACTTCAAAGGCAGGCCGTGGACTCAAAGCTTGAAATGCTTTGAAAGTTGGCTGGTCGTAATAATTCGCGAGATCATTGTTAGCATCATTCATGTAGAGTAATTCAAGGCCAGTACGTGCCCCATAAAATAAACGCACTTTCCCTTTCCAATTTCCATGCTTCTCATAAATCATTCGAATCAGTCCTCTGAACGGAGCAATTCCTGTACCCATTCCAATCATCAACAAGTTGGAATTAACGTTTTCCGGGATTACAAAAGGATAGCCAATGGGTCCCGAAAAGTTGATAGTGCTCCCAGGTTGCATGTCACAGAGGTAGTTTGAGGCAACGCCGCCATACTCCTCGCCATTGACTTCGTCCAAATAAAAACAACGGCGAACGCAAATCTCAAACTGTGCCCCGCTGTCGGATTGTTCACTTTCAGCTATCGAATAAAGCCGAGGATGATAGCGTTTACCATATTGGCCTGGTGCAAGAATTAGGATGCAACTTCCAACTTTGCTATCGAAGTATAGATTATCAGTGTGGAACGACATTTGTCTGACGTCTTCTCGAGAAGATTCTGGCGTGATGCGCTTAGAACTTAAGAGCCTCGCCGAAAATACCATTGTTTCACTGTTTTCATCTGTTACCAAGTTCACGATTATTTCTCCAATAAATTTACGGTCTGAGTTGTGATTGTAGTGTTCATAGTAAGTCTAGGCAAAACTTAGGTAGCATTTCGCGGTAATCGCAATATAAACTCCGCCCCGCCATCGGTTTGGTTACTGGCAGAAAGCATACCTCCATGACGTTCGATAATTCCGTAACTAACCGACAAGCCTAGTCCTGTGCCTTTACCTACTGGCTTGGTGGTGTAGAATGGGTCGAACATTTTGTCCAACGCTTCAACGGCAATACCGCTTCCGTTATCGCGAAACAATACAATGATTTCGCCGGACTCTTCCCGTGCCGACACCGACAGTGCCGGGTCGTCCTTCTGTTCAGTTGCATCGGCAGCATTCTGAATAAGGTTGATAATGACTTGCTGCATTTGACTGGGCGAGCCCATAACTGGCAGATCATTTGGCAAATCCAAATTGACACGAAATTTTGCCGGTGTTGCACGTGTTACCCAGTGTACTGAGCGTTCGATAATTTCTGCGAGATTAAATTTCACGTTTTCGTTACGGTCTGTAGCTGAAAAACGCTTCAGACCATCGACGATATCGCGTGTGCGTTCTGCGCCTTCAATCGCGCCTTCCAACAAGGGGGCGAGATCTTTCAAAATGTGATCTATGCGCAGTTCTTCACGCAACTTACCCAATTCTTGACGACTGGCTCCGGCGTGCACCGAATCCAGATATTGCCTAATGCGAGAAGTATAACGAGTCATGGCATAAACGTTACCCAGTACAAAGCTAATCGGGTTATTAAGTTCATGTGCTACACCCGCTACCAGTTGGCCTAATGAAGCCATTTTTTGAGATTGCAACAACTGTTGCTGAGTGCGTTTAAGTTGGTCATGTGCCTCGCGCAAAGATTGATAAGCGCGGCGTAATTCTCCAACCGGTCTTCCAGTGATAACTGCACCCAAGCGCTTGCCGGATCCGGAAAGCCTCGCCGTAAAGTTTAAAGCCACCGGCGTGGCATTTCCTTCTCGAGTAAGAAATTGTAGCTCCTGATCATGAGCCGGTTCGGCGGCCAAACGGGAGATAGCCCGTTCAGCAGCAATACAAGAATCGGAATCAGAGAACAAAGAGTTAAGCTTTGCCCCTTTAAGTTCGGCTTCTTTCTTTCCAGTAAAATTGACTAATGCCTGATTTACTTCTTCGATCTTGCCATATCTGTCACACACCACAAGCAAATCAGACATTGAGGTAAGCACACTGAAAATAAATTGCTGGGTTTCTTCCAGCTCATCATTTTTTTCTTCCAGCTCCACTTCGTGTTGCAGCAACTCGTTGTATACCTCGTCCATTTTGTGCACCACATCCATCCAGGTGGATTCGGACATAGCATCAGGTGGTGTTGTCGAAGTGAGATGTTCGAAGGGTGACTTGTCGGAGTCGTTCATTATTAATGTACCGTGCAAACCATGCACGGATCAAACGAGCGCACCACATGCTGCACTGCAACTGGTGCGCCTTCATTATTATCTTCAATCTTCACGCCTACCAAGGCCTGCTCTAATGCACCCGGTTCTCCCAACGTATCGCGTGGTGAAAAATTCCAGGTGGTCGGTGCGATGATTTGGTAGTTGTGAATTTTGCCCTGCCGAACTTCCAGCCAATGGCCCAAACTGCCCCGTGCTGCCTCAATCAGACCGACACCACTGGCATCCTCCAAGTTTGTAGAATTGAAACAGAAGGGCTCACCGGGACGTATGCGACGTATCCACTTTTCCATCTCCGGCAGTACACGGGCAATTTCCAGCAATCGAGCTACTACTCGGGCTGTTACATTGCCGCCGTGGCGTGCCACCAAATCTCGCACCAGCGGATGCCCCGCCACTACCTGTCTTGCCAGTGCTCCAGTTTCGACAACCCGACCATTCAATCTGGGAGACTTGCACCAGGAATAGGCACCAACTTTGCCGGGCTGTGGCAAGGTTAGTCCTGCGGTAGGCGAGAGGGCAATATCACCTTCCATCCAACTATGCGAAACGTCTTCGCGTATCTCTACAATATCCAGCGATTGCAGACTGTTGTTCTCCCATAAGCCTGCAGAAAACAGATTGTCTTCACCATTATGATACGCGCCATAGCTCACGAAACGATCAGTTGCTCGCCCCAGTTTATGTAATTCCAAATCGTAAGCAATGGTAAGAAAGCGTGGCAAGTCTGCAGGTGTTTTGCGCGATTCCAACCATGCCAACAAAGCCGATTCAGAATCCAGACTGGCAAAAGTTTCCAACTTGTCGCCAAACAAAATACGCTCAACAAAAGAACGAAACTCTGTCACCAAAATTGACAAACGCATTTGTTCTGCAAGCTCGATTGATCTTGCTGATCCTCCAGGTTGCAACGATAAGGTATGGGGCCATTTCCCCGCGAGATAGCCCATCAAATTCATGAACTTTGCCCGAGCTGGCAAAACATCCGAATTGGCGCTACCGCTTACCGATTTGAACCGAGCTTGGGCATCGGGAAACCATGGCCTTGCCTTGTAAAAATCGCGCGCAAAGTCAGGCATAAAGAACAAATAAAAATGACTCAAGTGATCTGCTATATTTTCTGCTGCAAGCGTCAGGTTAGCTGATAGATGTCCGTTCTCTGGGGACTGCAAACCCATTGCATGCGCCAACGCTTGAGCCGAAGCTGCCGACTGGGCCACCGAGCAAATGCCGCAGATTCTTGGCACGTATACCAGAGCATCAAGTGGATGTTTGTCTTTGAGTATCTGCTCAAACCCCCGATACATCGGAGAATTAACATAGGCTGCGTGCACGTTTCCATTTACAACATCCAGCGTTACCTCCAGATCGCCTTCAACTCGATTGAACGGACCCACGACTAAGCGTTTCATATTTTTCGTGACCTTTTTGCCGCAGGTGTCACGACTTGATGATCTGCGACTGCATTTTCTTTCACACGCTTGGGTGTGGCTGATTTGGATAATGAAGCCAGTACAACGAACCATGCTTTCGGCATATCAATAGGTAAACCGATTGGAATGCCGCCCAGTTTTGGCGTTTCTGAAAATGGATGTCCAGGTTCTTCAAAGCCTGGTTCGGTGCATGCAATACAAGCGTACCCGCCCCTGACACACGAGCCTTCACCGTTCCACGGGCGTATATTGCAGTCGGCATGCGCCTGCGTACCTTTGCATCCCATATTTTCCATTAGACAACCAAGATCAGACGGTTTGTGGGCACTTGCTTTGAACTCATAAAATTCATTACGTGTGCATCCGTGATGAACCAAGTGATCTGAATACAAACGGGGGCGCTGAAAACTATCCAAACTTTGCGGATTCAGCAAGTCTGTTGCAAGCGCGGCAAGCGTTTCAATCACCCAATTAGGATGTGTTGGACAACCGGCAATATTGATCACAGGCAACCCGCTGCTGTCGCGATAATCGCTTCCCAGCAGACCACCCTGCACATCACCTTCAAATTGAAGTCCGCATGCATCTGCCGGATTACAACCTGCAGAAGTGACACCGCCAAAAGCTGCGCAACTTCCTACTGCTACGGTATGACGCGCAACGACGGCTAGTTTTTCAATCAATGCCATCATCGAATCACCGCCCGATGTTTGATGAAAACCTCCGCTACCGTAGGGTCCTCTTAGTATTGCACCTTCCAGACACAAAATATCGAGCCGAGTTATTCCCGTTACACAATCGTTAATGATACGGCGTGCTTCTTGAGCACTTTCTTCCGACAAGGAAGGATGCCAAAGTAATCGGATTCCAAACCCGGACAAGGTATCGAACAAATTGCTGCAATCTGCATTAAGTAAGGACAACGTACAACCTCCGCAACCACCGGATTGCAACCAAAGCAAATTAAGTGGCTCGATTTGAAGATTGTCTTTCACGATTGTCCTTTATCCTGCTTAATGCGGTTTGCAGTATTATTCAATTTTCTTTTCCAACCCATAGCGGGTTAATTTACTGCGTAACCCGACACGTGAAAGTCCCAACTCAGCCGCTGCGCGCGTCTTGTTCCAGCGCAAGCGAATCAATGTCTCACGGAGTACCCTCGCCTCCAGCGTTTCCATTCGTTCTTTGAGGCTGCCGTTTATTCCGGATAGAACTTGCATATCAGTTGCGTCTTCCTCCGGCGTTGCTCTCAGAACTCTTGCCGAAAATAAATGCGCGCCGATATGTGGAGTTTCGCTCAACATTAGCGCTCTCAATATTTCGTTTTGCAATTCGCGCACATTTCCAGGCCAATGGTAGCGCGTCAAACAATCCAGCGACTCGGGTGAAAATCCCGCCACATCTTTGCCCATGCTCTGAGCTGCACTGTTAAGCAGATCAAAAGCGATCAGGGGAATATCCATCTTGCGTTCCCGCAACGGCGGTACCGACAAAACAAACTGGGTCAGGCGATAGTAAAGATCGGCTCTAAAACGACCGCGTTGAACCTCTTCCTCAAGATCTCGATTCGTGGCAGAAAGCACTCTCACATCTACCTTGCGTGAGCGCGAACTACCTACAGGACGA
The DNA here is from genome assembly GCA_903913145.1 of uncultured Gallionellaceae bacterium. Taxonomy (GTDB): domain Bacteria; phylum Pseudomonadota; class Gammaproteobacteria; order Burkholderiales; family Gallionellaceae; genus PALSA-1006. The sequence goes on from CAIWKC010000304.1 coordinate 6,551, forward strand.
ATCTCTCCTTCCTGCAGCACGCGCAGCAATTTCACTTGAAATGCAGGAGAGGTATCGCCGATTTCGTCAAGAAATATCGTTCCTCCATCAGCCTGCTCAAATAAACCGATACGGTCTTCAAACGCGCCGGTGAAACTGCCGCGTTTATGTCCGAACAATTCTGATTCCAGCAATTGATCTGACATCGCCCCGCAATTTTCTATCACGAAGGCACGCCCGGATCGAGGACTGGAGTAATGAATCGCGCGTCCGAGCAATTCCTTGCCGGTGCCGGATTCTCCGGCAATGTGCACTGAAATATCGCTACCTGCGACGCGAGAGGCCATGTCAACTACACCATTTAACGGACTCGCTGCTGCACGGGTGACGCGGGTAAATTCATAATAGTCGCGGAGTTTCTCACGCTTTGTTTCCACGCGGCGGCGCATCACCGGTTCAGCGGTGCGCAACTCCAGGTTCATGTGCTGGGTTTGCTGTTGCAGGTCATAAAGTTGCGCGGCCGCTTTCACCGTTAGCAGCAGAGACTCCGGATGCCAAGGCTTCATGACATACTGATAGATGCCCGCTTCATTAACGCCCGCAATAATGTCTTGAGTTTCTGTATATCCGGAAATGATTATGCGTACCGTGTCCGGCCACCGTTCACGCACTTCTTTTAAAAAATCAACTCCGGTCATTTCCGGCATTCGATGGTCGCATAAAATTACCTGAATCGCTTCGCGCTCCATGATCGTGCGTCCATCTTTTGCGCTGTTTGAAGTGCGCACAGTGAAGTCTTCTTCAAGTGTGCGACGCAGGGACTCTTGCGAACGCACTTCATCATCTATGACTAAAATTGTTGGTAATGTCGACATCAAATTCCCTTTAACAGATTCTTGGCAGTTGTTCGCCAGCCAACCAATCGACAACACGACGGCCACCCATCTTGGTAGTCATCTGCACAAATCCATGCGCATCTTCCAATACTTCTCCGATGATAGATGCTTCTCGCCCAAGTGAATGACCGCGCATCACCTCCAGCAGTCGCTGAGAATCTTCCTGAGCACAAATTGCAATCAATTTTCCTTCATTGGCGACATATAGAGGATCTAAGCCAAGAAATTCGCAGGCAGCTTCAACCGGCTGATTCACCTTGATAGCCGATTCATGCAGCATCATGCCAACACCAGATTGTTTCGCTATTTCATTCAGCGTTGTAGCAAGACCTCCTCGCGTGGGGTCGCGCATCACGCGCAACCTTGCGCCAGTACTTAGCATGGTTTCAATGAGACCGTGCAATGCTGCGGTGTCAGAAACAATGGGAGCAGAAAAAGTCAGCCCTTCACGTTGCGAAAGTATCGCCATACCGTGATCGCCGATCGTTCCTGAAAGCAGAATTTTGTCGCCCGGTTCAGCAAGGTCACCGGACAGATTAATTCCGTCAGACACCACGCCCACTCCGGTCGTCGTAATAAACACGCCATCGCCCTTGCCGCGTTCGACCACCTTGGTGTCTCCGGTGACAATTGGAACACAAGCGTCGCGCGACGCCTTTGCCATGGATTCAACGATGCGCTTCAAGTCGGCCAAAGGGAAACCTTCTTCAAGGATAAACGAAGCAGCCAGATACATTGGCTTGGCTCCCATCACTGCGACATCGTTGATCGTGCCATGCACCGAAAGACAGCCTATGTCTCCACCGGCAAAAAACAGGGGCGATACCACATGACTGTCCGTCGCCACCACGATTCGACCATTGCCGGCAGGCAATAGCGCACCATCGTTACCTTGTGCCAGATATTCGTTATTAAATGCGGCGGCAAACAACTCAGTGATAAGTTGCGCCATGGCGCGCCCGCCTGAACCATGTGACATATCCACCCGGCCATTTTTCAAATCTAGCGCGCGCGTATAGTTGGGTTTAACCTGACTTGTCATGCGTTTTCCCTGAACCTTCCGTAACTGTAATGCGCTGCGCAAGCCCCTTCGGAAGAAACCATGCACGAGCCGACCGGATTTTCAGGTGTGCACACGGTACCGAAAATCTTACATTCCTGCGGGCGTTTTTGTCCGCGCAATATGGCAGCGCATTCACACGCTTTGTTGTCAGCCACGGCCACATAATCAATTTTAAATTTCAACTCGGCATCTAATGCGGCAAATTCCGGCCGTAACTTTAAAGCGCTTTGGGGGACACTTCCCAGTCCTCGCCATTCGAACCTGTCTCGCAATTCGAAAACCTCATCCACTAAAGCTTGAGCTTTGAGATTACCCTCGCGTGACACGGCACGTGTGAATTCATTTTCCACTTCTGCACGGCCGTCGTTGACTTGGCGCACCAGCATGAGAATTGCCTGCATCACATCAAGAGGTTCAAAACCTGCAATCACGACCGGCTTGCCATAATCATCGGCAAAAGGTTCATACGGTTTACTGCCGATCACGGTGGAAACATGGGCAGGTCCAACAAAACCATCCAGTGAAACGCCGCCTTCCACCGCCAGAATGGCATGCATTGCTGCGGGTGTTAAAACATGGTCACACAGGATACTGAAATTTTTTATTCCTTCGGTGGCAGCCTGCTTAACTGCTACCGCGGTGGGTGGTGTTGTTGTTTCAAAACCGATCGCCAGAAAGACGACTTCACGACTTGGATTTTCACGTGCAACTTTCAAAGCGTCTTGTGTTGAGTAAATCATGCGTATATCCGCCCCGTTCGCTTTTGCACGCATTAGCGAAAGATTGTCAGACGCTGGTACACGCATCGTATCCGCATAGGTGCATAGAATGACCCCATATTCACGGGCGAGTTTGATCGCTTGATCTACTCGCCCGATAGGCAAAACGCATACGGGACAACCGGGGCCATGAATCATCCGAACATTAGCGGGTAAAAGATCGACCAGGCCGTAACGAGAGATCGCATGAGTGTGGCCCCCGCAAAACTCCATCAGCCGGTAAGATTTATTCACATCGGCTTCTCGTTCGATGTTGCAGGCTATGTTTTTAGCCAGTTCGCCATCACGGAATTCATCGACGTATTTCATGCCAGGATTCCATTTAATTCATCTCGCAATTCATCCATTACGCCCATTTCTGCAAACATCTTCAACGTGAGTTCAGCTTCTTCCTGATCTAGTTTTTGCAGGGCATAACCAACGTGCACGATCACATATTCACCCACTTGTGCACCATCTACCAGTGCCAATGAAATTTCTTTGCGTACGCCGCCGAGATTGACGATCGCGTTTCCCGGCGACGTCAATTCTTCGATGCGGGCAGGTATGGCGAGACACATAACTACTCTCCTTTATTAATTTTTTGCAGAGCGATACTGGCTTGCCCAAACGAAATGCCACCATCATTTGGCGGAAGTTGTCTGGCTGTTAAAATATTCATCCCTTTTGCTAATAAATTTTCACTTATAGCTTGCGACAATAGGTTGTTAAGGAAACAGCCGCCGCCAAGCGCAACCTGTTTTATTTTGTATTTCTCTGCTGCACGAAATACCCATGTAGCCAGTCCTTCAGCAATCGTCGCATGAAATAATGCCGCACCGAATGCTGCGTCATCGCAGTCGGTCAGTGCAATTAGTAATGGCCGAAAATCTAAAATTTCTTCGGTTGTAATTGTGTAACCTTCCGCGAGTGAAGCTACGATGCCATGCTGTGTTGCCAATCCTTCCAGCAATATGGCCGCTTGTCCTTCGTAGCTTTGAATTTCACTTACCCTCAGCAATCCGGCAGCCGCATCAAACAATCGTCCCGTGCTGGTAGTAGCAACGCAGTTCAAATGACGCTGCAACATGCCCTTCACAGTTCCTGTTCCGGATTGTGTTGGAAAGCGCCTGGTAATTTCGTCTATACGATTTATTTCAAATAATACAGCCGTTGCCATGCGCCAAGGTTCGCGCGCGGCACGGTCGCCGCCGGGCATAAGCAATGGTGCTAGATGTCCCAAGCGTTCAAAATTTTCGCCAGTCAGACGCATCAACTCACCGCCCCAAGCTTGACCGTCTGTTCCCAGTCCAACTCCATCCAGCGCTAATCCAATCACAGGTTCAGTGACGTGATGTTCGGCACAAATTGCTGCAATGTGCGCATGGTGATGCTGAACCGGGAAAATGGGTAATCCGTGTTGAGTCGCGAACCGTTGCGCAAACTGCGTGCTATAGAAATCGGGGTGAAGATCATGTGCTACGGCTTGCGGTTGCACGTCGAGGATATGACACAGATGCGCAACAGTCTCGTCCAGCATGAGCCGTGCACCCGCATGATCCAGATCACCGATGTGCTGTGAAACAAAAGCTTCGTTACCTCGTGTGAGACACACGGTATTTTTTAACCATGCTCCGCAGGCCAATATCGAAGGGCCAGAGAACGGCAATATAATACGACGTGGCATGTAACCGCGCGCACGGCGAATAAATGCAGCTGCATTGCCCTGCCACTTCAATATGCTATCGTCACATCGATGTAATATATCTCGGTCATGACTCAGGAATGCATCAGCCAAACCCGTGAGTGATTCACGTGCTTCGAAATCATTGATCACCAAGGGCTCGCCGCCGGGATTGGCACTAGTCATCACCAACGCCAAAGGCGTTGCTTGTTGTATCCAATCTGTACCCTCCGGTTTGCCTGCCAATTCATGAAAGAGTAAATAGTGCAGCGGCGTGTAGGGCAACATCAGTCCGATGCTGCTTAAGCCGGGTGCGATACCGCTTAATTCAGCATCGCATGTCGCGGATTTGTTCAGTAACACTATGGGCCGTTCACTTACTTCAAGCAAACTCGCTTCATGTTCGGGAAACTTTGCGTAGTCACTCGCGGATAGTCGATTCAGCACCATGACCGCGAAAGGTTTTTCCTGACGCTGTTTCCCGCCACGTAATCTTGCTATTGCAACTGCATTGCGCGCATCGCACACCAAATGGAAACCACCGATGCCTTTGACAGCGACAATTTGTCCAGCGCGAATGATCTCTGCTGCAGCCGCAATCGGATCATCTGTTGCAATTGCCTGCCAGTGTTCATCGTACAACTTCAAACTCGGCCCACATTTCGGACAGGCATTCGGTTGTGCGTGAAAACGCCGTGTGCTGGGTGTGTCGTATTCGTGCTGGCACTCGGGGCATTGTACGAACTTCGCCATGCTGGTGTTAATACGGTCGTAGGGCATGCGCGCGGTGAGCGTGTAGCGCGGGCCACAATGGATGCAGTTAATAAATGGATGACGGTAACGCCGGTCTTCAGGATCAAATAATTCCGCCAGACATTCCGGACAAATTGCCATGTCGGGCGCAATACCGGTTTGAGTTTTTCCGGACTGGCTCGCAGTGATATTGAATCCATGCAAATCACCCGTTGCCTGGGCAAGATCGTGCGTGACTTTTTCTACTCGCGCCATGACGGGAGGTTCGCTTTGCAGACGTTCGATTAAACACATCACTTGTTGACGCGCGCCTTCGACTGCGATTTCGACACCTTCACTGTCGTTGCGCACCCATCCTGCCAGTCCGAGTTCATGTGCGAGCCGAAAGACGAATGGACGGAAGCCCACGCCCTGGACTTGACCGGATACTCTGATTTGAGCATGGATCATTGCGGTCATTTATTTATTCGTAGGGCATCCAACTTCTGCTTTCAATGCTTTCAGGCAACCCGCCTTGATCCATTCCAACCATTCATTCATCCCTTCTCCACTGGTAGCGGAAATACGGATTACTTGTATATTCGGATTGACACGGCGTGCATTTTCAATCGCGAGGTTTGCGTCAAAAGTCAGATAGGGTAGCAAATCGCATTTGTTCAACAACATCAAATCCGAAGCGCGGAACATGTCTGGATATTTAAGCGGTTTATCTTCGCCTTCCGTGACAGAAAGGATGGCAACCTTGTGCGCTTCTCCCAAATCGAAACTGGCAGGACAAACGAGATTGCCGACGTTTTCGATCAACAACAGGCTGTTGTCTTGTAATTTCAATTGCTGCATTGCCTGGCCCACCATATAGGCATCCAGGTGACAACCTTTTCCGGTGTTTATTTGAAGTGCTGGTGCACCTGTAGCTCTAATGCGGGCGGCATCGTTATCTGTCTGCTGATCACCCTCGATCACAGTAAGCGGTAGGCTGCCATTCAGCGCATTGATGCTTTTTACCAGCAGGGTAGTTTTGCCTGAGCCCGGACTGGAAACCAAATTAAGCGCAAAGATACCGTGTTCAGAAAGGTAGTCTCTATTTTCTTGTGCATAGCTGTCATTCTTGGAAAGAATATCGCGCTCGATTTTTACCATGCGCGCCTGACTCATTCCAGGTGCATGCGCTCCCGCTGGTCCGGTCCCAAAATCTATTGAATCGCCATTATGTGTGTGCTCATGGTTATTTTCTTGAGGTCGATATTGCACTTTCCCTACTGCGTGACGTCGCTGTTTAAGTGCGTGCCCGCCAATAAGCGTTTGACCCGATCCACATCCGCAAGTTGTACACATAATTTCCCCTATTCGACCTCAAATTCTTTGACGCGCATTTCGCTGCCGCCTGTTACCTGTATCTGGTAACTGCCGCAAACGGGGCAGGGTTCATACAGCGCTGTCACTGGTACATTTCCTTCGCATTTCATGCACCAGCCTTGCCCCGGCATTTCGATAATTTCCAGCCGGGCACCTTCGGCAATACCGTCTCGTGTCACAGCGTCAAAGCAGAAACGCAATGACTCTTCTTCTACCGCTGCCAACTGGCCGATTTCCAGCCACACAACGGTAACCTTTGCACAGCCGTCGATTCTGGCCGCGTCTTCAACTAATTGCACGATCCCTTCTGCCAAGGACATCTCATGCATAACTAATCTCTATTTCATTTTCCACGCAAGGATCAAGCGATAACACAAAAATTTTAGCTGTTCTCATTAGTCGTTCCGCATCATTAACTTTCAGCCCGGTCAACCCGTTTACCAACGCACCCTGAGGATGAAAATTCCATTCTGTAGGTGCCACGGTCAAATACTCGGCGATTCGATCTGATTCGATTCGCACAAAATGCAAAAGCATACCGCGAGCGGTTTTCACCATGGACATTCCAGACATATCTGAAACTGAATTGCATTGCACCAGATCTGATGTATTTCTTAGCACCAGTGATTTAGCACTATCCAGCAAATTAGTAAGTCTGGCAATCAGTCTTGCTTGCACTCTGTCCGGCCGATGGCTCAATACATCGCGCAATAGCGATGAATGTTGACCTTGAGCCAGCGCACCCGTTTCAATTGGGTTCCTTTTATATTCCGGTTCAGCTGCAAATTGATAATCGAAATTGTTCTTAAACAATTGTAGAATCTCATTTGTACTCCAGATGGGCATTAATTCTGTTTGCTTTAATTTTCCGGCGAATTCAAAATTTTTTTCTTCAAAATTGAGAGCTGCCAACACAGGTGCTAACAATCCCTTCCCCTGACTCTGCCATTGTTCCAACTTTATATTGTTATCAATTTGCTTCCAATCTGCTGCTGAAATCCCCAGCAATACTTGATGCAATTCCTCCTGCAAATTTTTTGCACTTCCACCGCCTTTGGCGATTTCTTTCAGTGCGCTATGCCAACTTACAAATTGCTTCTGCTGCAACGGTAATCCCAGCAACTTGGGCCAATCCAACAGTAGACGCCATAGATGTTCTTGCATCGCCTCGCAAGCCACTTCGCGTTCAAGCGCCCTATCGTTCTGCAATTCAATTCCCATTGCCGCATTCGTCGCTGCAATTGCCGCTGCATGCTGTGCTTTGCCGCAAACGCTGTATAACAACGGTACCATCTGTAATGCTTCACTTGTCAATTTGCCTTTTAGTAGCCGGAAAGCCTGGGGGCGAGTTGATTTCACTTCAACGCCGCAAACAACATTACCGTCCCAAATGATGCGCAGATTCAACATGCCCGAACTGGGCATTTCACTCTCCCAAAAATGGCATGCGCAAAAAATCACGTCGAGACATATTTTGCTGACTTATGGCTTCGCCTTTAAGACGGGCCTCATCAATTCTTGTCGCTAGATCATCTTTGCTTGCTTGCACTGAGAACAAGCCCATCAATATTTCCTGTGCCACTGCGACGGCTTCATCATGAGTACCGAATTCCAGTACCGGGGAAATCAATGAGCACATGTGACAGGTTCCAATTGCAGGTTCATTAAGCCCCATGAATACATAATCACCCGAGGGAAATGTCCACATTTTATTTTCATCCAAGGCCAATGGCTCGAGTGTAGCTTTTTGACCCGGCAACAGGAACAGATTGATCATCCATGGTGTCACCAAGACTCCGATCCAGCGGCCATCCCATTCACGAAATCCTACAGCTTCTACTCTTAAGGCCGAATTCAGAATCGGAACTTCAATCATCCTGGTTCTGGCGATTTCATTGAAAGCAGATTCAAGTTTTTGGACTACCCCATTCATTTCACAGCACCATAAATTTGTTTTTTGGCGCGTCACAATTTGGGCAGTGCCACTCTGTCGGCAGGTCTGAGAAAGCGGTACCGCCGGCAATGTTGGCGATGAGGTCGCCCTCCTGTGGGTCGTATACCCACCAGCAAATGCCGCATTCCAGTCGGGCAGACGGATCGATCTTGCTGTTATCACCGAGATAGGAACCTTCAAACATTTGAATTCCTCAAAATTGCATATTTAATGCTCGCGCATCACGCCAAGCCATTCGCCGAGACGTTCAGCACTTTCCTCAAAATCTTCTTTTGCGGCTCTGGCCACTTCAGGAATATCAACTACCTCTATGGTATTGAGGATCATCTTGTCCATGCTGTTGAAATACTGCACCCACCATACATTTGCCAAGCGTGTGCTGGTAATGCGGCAATTGCCATAACCGCGTGACAAAATGCTGACAGAGCCGGTACCAAAGGCATCAAAAAAATATTGCAAATCCTCGGGTGTCATCGGTAGTAAGGAAAGATTAATGACGTGCGCGGATTGTCCGGGTTTGTACTTGGCCGATCTTTCTAATAACTCGTTCAAAACGGGGGGGGCATTCATAATTCCCGGGTTCATAGGTGGCGCACTGATTACCTCTGCAATACCCGTCAACGCTGAATGTTGAACTTCGGGTGGAATGAAACATGCGTGCAACGAGTCACGCAGCTTCGTCCCCTGCTCTGAAATTTCCTGGACTCTCCAAACCCCGGCGAATACCGTTTCCTGAATATGCAAATTGCTCGGCTCACGCACTAGCACGCTGACTTCGCCTTGTCCCATTGACTGATTAATCAGTTCAACTACTTTTGGCGGCAGATTCAGCAATTCAAAACTTTTGTGGCTACCAGATTGCATCGCAGCGCGTAGATTTTCAATCACTTCGCAGGCAGCTTCAAGAATTTCAGGATCAGCTTCTAGGTTGATTACCGGCAAAGAAAAAGTAGTCATCTCGTGCGGTAGCGGGAGGTAATCTACTGATTCTTCTTCAGGTTGTGACCCGACGCCGAAGGCAACGACCGGTATAGGAAATTCTCTCATGGCATTTTCCTTGGCTTAATGACAGGTTGAAGAAGAAACCGCTGTGACAGCAATTCCTACAGAAGGTGCACGACTGACGGGTTTTTGCAGCATCTCAGCGAATTCTCCGACGAATTCTGACCAGTCGCGGAGTCCTTCAATGGCCCCGACATAACCGCCGTCGCGAACGAATAATAATGCGGGTAATCTGCCCAGTCCGAAACGCGTCTGCAATATTTTGGCGCTTTCCGGCCTTATGACTGTAGCCCGCAATTGAGTGCCTATCGCTGCCAGCAGTTCAGGAAATATCACAGCCATATCCCAACTTTCCGGTGCCGTGTCCGGCTCTTCCGTTAACAGCGCAACACCATTTCCAGATTCATTGATGAATGTTTGAAAACCTGCATGATCGAATTCTGTGATGCCGTGTTTCGCAACTAATTTATCCAATAGTCCGCTGAAGTTATTACTCATGGCAGAGCGCGGTGGTTTCCAGGCAAGTGCGGCGGTCATGGTTATTCCTTATGTGCTGAAACGGTTCGTAAAAATTCGGGCAACTGCGGCTCTCTGTTGATCAAATCGGCAAAACATTCTTCGAAATCATCTTGACCTGCAGCGACTCGCTCAAGTCCCTCAAGTGCAGAATTAATCATGGCTGCGCGCTCGGCATCAATGGCCTCACGTGCGCTATCCAGAAACGTCAGCAACCAATCACCGGGCTGTACGGCGTTAATCAGCATGGTATTGATGCGCTTGCGACCATTGCGCCCGTCGCACCAGACAAACATGTCATCTTCAACTTCGATTACCTGCATTGGGATTCCTATGCACATAGGTTTAGCTTTCTACTGATCCAGCCAGAAACCGATCATCACCAAAACGACAGGCTAATTCTGCCGAAGGACGTCCAGCCTCATAACTTTCCATGTCCAAAAGATCTCCATTTACGCATCGACTGGCAACAGGTGTGGTACGTGGCGAATAGGGAACTCCCCATTCCTTCATCATATCTAGCGCAATGTTAATCGCATGAGGAATTTGTGCTTTTACAGACTGGCGCAGACTACCGCCAAAGTCTTCCAATTGCTCGGGTTGTACTCCGATCAGTACCATCGCTTCCGGTAACTTGTCGGCCAAAGAGGCACAGGCTATCACTTCCTGAAAACCGGTTTGATGCAAACTCATTTTCTTAACCCCCATGAACCGGGGTACTTCCTCATCTTTTGCAATCACAATTTCTCCGGGCTTTTTACCATAATCAACAGCGTCAAATACGATCAGCCGTTTCGCATCCACCAGATAGGGAAGCAAATATAATCCCTGAGTGCCGCCGTCCATCACGGTCACATCTTCGCCAAATTGATACGAAGCATTCATCGCCTCGACGCAACGCACGCCAAAGCCCTCATCTGCCCATAGTATATTGCCAATGCCCAAAATCAGAAGTTGAGTATTTTTCATCGCTCATCCGTTTTAATGCCAGTGTGGTGGCTCAGCACTACTCATGCCAATAACCGTTATAAACACTTCATGGTTAAAATTCAGTCGATTAGGCAAGAAGCTTATCCTGAATGACTGATAGAGTGCAATATTAACTGCCGTAAATTTTATATTACGGATAGATATTATCCGTTTTTTATTTCAGGTTAATTTCTTATTGTAACTAATATTCACACTTGGCAGCAGGGATGAAAACGTGTTTGCCAGTTTTTGATGGCGTTGTGGAATTTTTTGGCGCTGTTCGAAACTAGCGATGGTTTCTTGAAAGACAAGTAACCATTTGAAATGATTGCGATTTGAC
>CAIWKC010000305.1 GCA_903913145.1 uncultured Gallionellaceae bacterium
ACCTCGCTGCCATGAAAAAGACGCTTTCGAATAACGGGTTTAAAGGCGTGTATATTATAGAATACGAAGGCGAACCGGAAACTTCCGCGGTAATTTTTTTTACCAAAGGTTGTAGTTTCAGCGTAAGTAAACCGGTACCACAACCAAAATCAATCACTTCCATATTATTTGTGAAATTAATTTCTTTGATCATTGCGGCGCCCACATCATGCGCTAGCTTTACTCTGCCGGGGTTCGAATCCCACTCTGCCGCTTCCTTGTCGAAGTCTTTAGATGTATTGGTATTCACTTAATGTGCCTTTCATTTGGACATATTAAAATAAACAAATATTTCATGCCGGGTTCAGAATTAATAGTGTTATTTTAAATATGTTAGGATCCTGCAATAAATTCATCATAGGCTTGCAAAACTTCTGCTGCATACATTAATGAGGGACCGCCTCCCATATATACAGCCACGGAAAGCATTTCATTAATTTGCTCACGCGTCGCTTTAAGTTTTACTAACGCACGCACATGAAATCCAATACAGCCATCGCAACGAGTCGATACGGCAATGGCTGTAGCAATTAATTCTTTTTGCAACGCTGATAGCGCGCCTTCAGACATCGCAGATTTTGCCATAGCATCAAATCCCTTCATTGGTTCAAGGGCATCTTTACGAAACACTTGTAATGTCTTACTAATTTCTTGCGTAATTATTTTGAATGATTTACTCATGATGTATTTCCCGGGTAATTTACGTTTAATTAAAGAAATATTTGTTAGGTCAAATTAAAACATCTGTATATCATTAAATGCTAATATATTATACATGCAATAGCAGATTGGTTAAAGAAAATCGGGACAAGCATAATGAATGTAAATCAACTGGAAATTTATGGAAGAATTGCTGCCGACTTCGTAACTCGACAGTGAGATTCAGTTTATCGTGAGATCATAATGATGAATCTCAAGTCTTTCCGGTAACTTTTAACCCAATATTTTGACGAGTATAAAAAAGAGCAGACTTGGTCTGCTCTTTTAGTATTTGTAAATTAATGCGTTTTAGTGATGCGAATTGGAAAGCAGTTTGAGCATTTTTAAGTTAATGACTACAAAGCGTATCAACTGCCATATAACGCACGTCCGCATGAAGCGTGTGAAAGCTGTGGGTGTGGGTGGATAATAAGCCTGTTGGTACGGCTCTCTGTTAGTAATCTTTTCTGACATAAATATTTCCTCAGTAAATAGTAATAATCAATCTGGAAGAATAGACCAGCCCGGTTTAAGTTTTGCTTGATAAATGAAGGCATGATGTAGCAAGTATTTCATCCAGTGTCCGGCCAAACCGATCTCACCAAAAGTCAGGTCCATATCGCGACCAAATTCCGGATACTTCTCATAGTCGGGTACAACAGGGAAAACAGTCATCGTCGCGGCTGTCCCATTGAAGATGTGTGATCCGGTGGACGCAACGCACGCGGCACCCATTTCTGCCATTGATGCAGTATGAGTTGGTTTATCTGCTCCGTGCAACATATCGCGAATGCTCATCGCAACGGCTTTGGCCATCGCTGCAGAGGGCATTCCGGTTCTTGGTGCTGTTGGATTGATCGGTGTGCCGTTTGTGCTTTGCATCGGCTTGCTGATCATATGGGGTGGAGCGAAAGCGATACCGACGGCGAAAATGTTGCGATAGCTTGGTGTCTGGTAAGTTCTTGGCCAGTCTTTCGCACTCCATTCCATGAAAGGTCTGGCCGTGTAATCGGCATCCACTTTCATGAATCCATTGGGAGCAAATACCTGCCCGGTAATGTCTTCATTTGCTTTGTTGAATGCTTTTAAACCCACTCCGGCAAATGGAGGTATGAGCATTGAGAAGTCAAAGGGTAACTCATGGAATGTTCCATCCAGCGTTTCATAATGAATTTTTCCGGCTTCTACTTTTTTCACATGTGCGCGCGTGATCCATGTAATGCCGCGTTCAACCATCAATGATTCGGCAAATACTTTGCCGTTGGTAACGTATCCGCCACGGTTGATGTGAACACCGCCCATACCGAAGTCGCCCAACTCATATTCATTGCTGATCCAGACAATTTTTGCCTTGTCACGCACACCCGCCTCACGCAATACGTGATCAACGTTGTAGATATACTCAAAGGCGGCACCTTGGCAGGTACACATTCCGTGACCGGTGCCAATTACAAAGGTTCTGGATTCACCCATGCGCATCGCTTCAATATTATCTTGAAGTTTTTGGTTGGCTTCTTTTGCATGGCCGAATGTGCAAACAGAAACAGTATGGCCGTGCTCGGGTCCCAAACCTTCTGTCGCTCCGAAATTTAACTTGGGTCCCGTGGCATTTATCAGGAAATCGTAACTGATATTTTCCTGTACACCGGTGTTTTTTGCGTCGGTATATTCAATAGTGACATAGGACGTTGAACTATTTCCATCACCTTCAGGGTGGATAGAGAGCGCTTTGGCTTGACGAAAATCCACATGCGTTTTTTTGTATAACTCGGCAAGATCGAAGGTAACCTGTTGCTCAGTCATTTGACCGACACCTACCCATATATTGGAAGGTATCCAATTCCATTTTGCATTCGGTGAAACCACCACAATTTCATGGTTCTTGCCTACCCATTTGTTCAAATATCGTGCAGCAGTATGTCCAGCTATACCTGCACCTAAAATAACGATTCTTGACATACTGTCCTTTCTAAAATGATTGCCTTTTGGAATAATACAAACTTATGCGAGTTTGTGAATAATATTTATCCTCTTAAAGTTAGCCAAAGCCCTATTGCCATGAGAGGCCATGCCATCCAAGGACCCAACACTATTCGCCACATCTTTGTGTCTGGAATAAATCCCACGCCATGTACAAATCCCGCACAAATGCCAAGCATAGCCAGCGTCAACATGCCATGACTGATTTGTGAAACTGCTTTGGGATTAATAAATATATACCCGGCAAGACCCGTCGCGAGCAGCAGCGATAACGAGCGCGGCAAAATGATGAAAGCTCTTGCCGGATTTTGTTTTAAAACTCGATTCACTCTTCTTCTTTAATTACGGCGCAAGCCTTTGCATCACACATCATGGTGTTGACGATGGCTAGTAATACGGCCATGCTGACTCCAAGCATCCAGGTGAAGTACCACATTTTCTGTCTCCTTAATTAATAAGCCGACTTGTCGTTGGCGTTGATAAATGCTTCAGTAACTTTTCCGGACATTTTCTTATATGCCCAACTGGTATAAATGATGATGACCGGCAAAAATATCAATGTAGCGCCAAACATGAGCGTCAGGGTAAGTTGTGAAGATACACTATCCCATACTGTTAGACTAGAACGCGGGTCGGAGCTTGAAGGCATGATGAATGGGAATAGAGATACTCCCGCAGTACCGATGATACCGAGCATGCACACAGAAGAACTGATGAAGGCCAACAGCGGCTTTCTGAACCATGCGGCAATCAGAGCCAGCAATCCTCCAATGAAACCTGCCGCGGGTACGAGTTTGGTCGCCGGGTACAAACTGTAATTTTTTAACCAAGCGCCAGCTTGCATGACGACTGTTTTGTCTAGTGGATCAGGTAATGCATTTGGATCGACTACGCTAGTGATTACAAAACCCTGTATGCTACTTGCAACCCAAAGCCCGGCAGCAGCAAAAGCAGCCAACGTAATAACGCCAAATATAATAGAAGCAGTTCGCACACGTCTAAAGATGTCTCCCTCGGTGCGTATCATCAGATAATTAGCGCCATGGAAGGTGATCATCGCTGAACTTACTACGCCTGCCAGCAGGGCAAACGGATTAAGCAGTTGCCAGAATGTGCCGGTATAGAACAAGCGCAAGCTATCGTCCAAATGGAATGGCACTCCTTGTAGCAGATTACCGAACGCTACACCGAAAATCAGTGGTGGAACCATGCCACCGGTAAACAGTCCCCAGTCCCAAGTATTACGCCACGCCGGATTGTCGATCTTGCTGCGGTAATCGAAGCCCACAGGGCGAAAGAACATCGCCCACAATACCGCAAGCATCGCCCAGTAAAAACCTGAAAATGCAGCAGCGTAAACCATAGGCCATGCCGCGAAGATTGCTCCGCCGGCAGTGATGAACCACACCTGGTTTCCGTCCCAGTGTGGGCCAACGGTATTGATGATGATGCGGCGTTCTACATCGTTCTTGCCAACAAATGGTAGTAATGTTCCAACGCCCATATCGTGGCCGTCCATGATGGCAAAGCCTAGTAACAACGCGCCGACCAGAATCCACCAGATAAATTTCAGTGTTTCATAATCCATGTCAATCTCCTTGTTTATTTTATGGTGGCAAATTCTGTGTGATAGCGACCAGTTCCCAAGCTACTTGGTCCTTTACGCGCGAACTTCACCATCAAATACATTTCGATAATGAGCAAGCCCGTGTAGAACAACACGAAACCAGCCAAAGACCCATACAGACTATTAACTGACAGGGAGGAAACGGAAAGATGTGTTGGTAACACGCCATAAATTGTCCAAGGCTGACGACCATATTCCGCTACAAACCAGCCGAGTTCAGCAGCTATCCAGGGCATCGGGATAAACAGTACCGCCCAACGCATCAACCAGCGCTGCTTAAGGAAAGTGCCTCTTACGGTGTGGAATAATGATAGACCCAACAATAAAGCAAAGGCGAAGCCTAGACCAACCATTATGCGGAAAGACCAAAACATTGGTGCAACACGTGGTACGGTGCTATCTACCGCCAATTGAATCATCTCAGGTGTAGCCTTGGATACATCTTCTGCGTATTTCTTAAGTAAAAGTCCAAAACCCAGATCTTTCTTATGAGCTTCAAACATTTCCTTGGCTGCAACATCATTCTTTTGTTTACGCAAAGTTTCCATTGCGGTTACTGCAAGTAATCCAGATTCGATGCGTACGCGATTTTTTTCTTTAATTTCGGCGATACCCGGAACTTCCTTAGTAAAGGAACGTGTGCCAATGATTCCCATCACATACGGAACCTTTACTTCATAATCATTGCGCTTTTCCTTTTCGTTGGGTAACGCGAATAGGGTTAACGCTGCAGGAGCTGGTTCGGTATGCCACATCGCTTCGATTGCCGCGAGTTTTGTTTGTTGTGATTCGGAGAGTGTGTAGCCGGACTCATCTCCCAAAACAATCACCGATAGTGCAGAGGCGAAACCGAAGGCGGCTGCTACTCGGAATGATCGACGTGCGAATTCGATATCACGACCTTTGAGTAGATACCAGGAAGAGATTCCTAGCACGAAAATTGAAGCAGTAACATATCCAGCAGAAACGGTATGAACAAATTTGGCTTGTGCAGTCGGGTTAAACATCACTTGCCAGAAGTCGGTGAGTTCCATGCGCATGGTTGTGTAGGAAAACTCTGCTCCTACCGGGTCTTGCATCCAACCATTTGCAATCAAGATCCATAACGCTGAAAGATTGGAACCGATAGCAGTGAGTACGGTGACCATGAAATGCTGACCTTTGGTCAAACGATCCCAACCCAGAAAAAACAGACCAACGAAAGTGGATTCAAGGAAGAATGCCATCAATCCCTCAATCGCCAGCGGAGCACCAAAGATATCGCCTACATAGTGTGAATAGTAGGCCCAGTTAGTTCCGAATTGAAACTCCATGGTCAGTCCGGTAGTCACTCCAAGTGCAAAATTGATACCGAATAGTTTTCCCCAAAAACGGGTCATGTCTTTATATACCTGTTGTCCTGTAATCAGGTATGAGCCTTCCATGATGACCAGAATAAAGGTCATACCCAAGGTGAGTGGAACAAACAGGAAGTGATACAGCGCGGTGACCGCGAATTGCAATCTGGAAAGGTCTACCAGTTCAGTGCTTATCATGCTTTCTCCTTAAGGCTTTGTTGAGATGTGGTTTGTTGGGTACAGTATCGCGTTACCAACTTGTTCCGGTGTCAAATTGTTGGTGCTTGGTTCGCTAAAGAAAGCCCACCAAATAACAAATAACCCCAATAACTTGATAACGGTCACGATGGCGATTTTTTTTGCTAATGGATGTCCAAATATATTCATCTTGTTAGTTTGTCGAATCCATTACATTAGATTTAAGTAGTCTTTATTTTGCCAATATCTTAGTATATCATAAAATACTAATATACAAAGCATGAGATTTGCAAGCTTTTACGTAACTAATCTAGCTTAGAAAAACAGATTATTAGAGGATTGGAAAAAGGTAATGTGGGACTAAGGATTATTTTTTGCCAATTTGTTTAGCCAGTATTTTGCATAAATGCTCTTCTTCCCCAATCATGCTTAATGCAATTGTTTCAAATAATTCCTGAATCTCCTCCAAAGTAAAAGCGGAGAGAAGTCGATTGGCTATTTCAGTTTGTAATGGAACCATCCTTGATTGACCATCAGGTAAACTAAAATAAATCCCGGCCAGTCGTTTCAATCCACCTTCTTCATTGAGAAGCAATGAAGATTGTTCTTTTTCCAACTCGTCATAGAATTGTTCAAGCGAATTTTCTATCTCTTCTTCAATATTTTCAGGAATTGCCACGACATGTCCCATGGGGTCATCGTGAAATGTGCAACTTACGCCGAGATTCGACGCGTGATGTACAAACTTGTCACGGATTTCAGTGTCGAAGAATATGTATTCAAACATGGCATAAGTGAATTAATGAGTTTGGCTCATATCGTGCCTGTAGGACGATTAAAAATCTATTACCCTAAAGGGGTAGGGTATATCTATTGGAAAACTTAACTGGGCTTTATATTCTTGTGTAGCAAGATGCTACGAAACCATCCGTTTGCAAGCATGGGGATGTTGTGTTTTATTTCAAGATCAGGAGTGGATTGAAGAATGTCTTCAAAAACTACATCCATGCGTGTTGCAAATCGTCGGGAGATTCCGTTAAAAAAACGCCGAATTGGAGCACCTTTACCAGGTTGTAGAAATTTATCGAATATGATGATTGTGCCACCAGGTTTTAGTACGCGTATTGCTTCACTTAAGCAACGTTGCGGATCGGGAACCACTGCAACTATCAGGTGAAGAATTACATGATCAAACTGCTCTTCCTGGAAGGGCAGCGACATGCAGTCTCCGAGAACGAAATCAAGATTTAATTTCTTGCCTCTAGGCCTGGCGTGGGACAGCATAGCCGCATTGAAGTCGAGTGCTGTATAGAGGTGCAACTCGGGCAGAAAAGGCAGATCCAATCCCGTACCGACGCCACAGAGTAAAACGCGATGACGCTCAATTGAAGGCAAAAAAGCAAGAGAATGTTGCCGAGCTTTTCGCATCGGATACTCTATCGCTGCATCGTAGAAAGGAGCGATGAAACTATAACTACGACGAAGAAACGGGTTGAGACGATAGGGTGATGTGTGGTTATTCATTGTCGGAGTAATGCTTATCGTCCATGGTTAACAGTTCCTCATGACTTCCTATTTTAAGTAAAATGAACTCACGTAAAACTTACATCAATAGTATGACAACTCAACGGATATGTTGCGGCAGACAACGTGGCTCCGTCGCGGAAAGACTCAAGCAGATGTTACTGGAAATAGGATTCGGCCACAAACGGCCCGTCAGGGATGGTTGCTTACCGGAAAACAATTTTGGTTTACTCGCCCACCTAGGGGATACTTGATTTAAAAAAGACTGGTCTATATACTGGTCTGAATAAAGCTCGTTTTGCAGGAGATAATTATGAAGATCGAAATAGGTTCGTATGAAGCGAAAACTAAACTTCCAGAATTACTGAGGCAGGTTAAAACCGGCAAAAGCTTTACCATCACCAATCGAGGAAAGGCTATTGCTGATTTAGTTCCTAGCTCGGGAATTATAATTAAGGACAAAGTTGCGGCGGCTGAAAAACTTAAGGCATTTATGCTTGCCGATCCAGTGCGAGGTGTAAATATCAAGGATCTCATCGAGGAAGGGCGAGCATGAGTTTCGTCCTTGATAACTCGGTGACGATGCGTTGGTTTTTTGGTGACGGAAAACCGCAAGAACTTGTCTATGCGGGCAAAGTACTAGATACGATGAAACAAGATAACGCATTCGTCCCCTTGACATGGGGGCTTGAGGTGGCAAACGTTCTTGCCAGGGCAGAAGCTAAAGGACTTGTGAAGGAAGCGCGTAGCGACGCATTTCTTGAGATGTTGAAAGGTGTGGACATTAACGTGGACACAGCCACATTCGAACAAGCCCTGTCTGACACCCTTCATCTAGCGAGACGGTACAACCTTTCCTCATATGATGCATCCTATCTAGAGTTGGCCTTAAGGCTTGGCATGCCGATGGCGACGCTCGACGAAGACTTGAAGAAAGCTGCAAAAAAAGCCGGCGTAAAAAGATTTGTTTGAAATTTAAGTGAGATTGAATGGCTTCAATTGAGCTGTATTGCGGTCATAGAAATTAACGAATGGAAACAGGTACTGCCCGTCCTACGTCTGATTTTCTGTGTTAACAAGCAGTTCTATATTTGGAGTTATTGGGAGTTTTCTGAAATGCTGTTATATGAATCAACTTGGTTGTCTGCTCCACTCTAAAGCTTCTTTTACATCAGAACTAATTGATCTTTTCTTAATACTAAAGTTGAGGCAAAAATTGACTTGGAGGTTTTGTCCTATCATAATAAATCAACAAATTTATGGAACTTTCTATTAGAAAGAAATTATTTTCATTCGAGTATATTTATTTCTCTGTATTGTCATGGTTCTTGTTGTTCTTTGGGATTTTAAAACTGTGCCAAAGACTGCAAGCCGTTTTACTAAAATTCCTGGGGATGAAGAAACAGATTTTGCCTTAATCGTTCTGGCAATCCGTAACATGACGCTGATGGCGATGCTTGCTTTCTTCGTTTGGCCTGCAATTGTCTGGGTGGAAACTGTCAGTGACAAAGACAAACTTTGAGGAAGCCGAAGTTTCATTCTCAAGAAACACTCGTTTAATTTTGAGCTACCTCTGCACGGATAACAGCTTCATTCAGCTTGGGTGAGCATAACTCAATAAAACGGTAAGCGAAGCTCCGCAAGTAATGTCCTCGCCGCAGTGCGATGTAGGTGGTATTTGACTCAAATAAATGATCACATTTGAGCAAGCGTAAATCGGTATCCTTTGCGGGGTTAAATGCCATCGAAGCAATGATGCCAATGCCCATACCCAACTCAACATAAGTCTTGATCACATCTGCATCCAGCGCCGACATGACGATATCGGGCTTTATTCCTGCATCAGCGAAAGGCTTATCGATTTTGGCGCGACCAGTTAAGCCTTCGTGGTAGGTTACGATTGGGTATTCAGCCAAAGCTTCCAGTGTTAGCGACTGAATCTTCTCCAATGGATGGCCGACAGGAACGATTACAGCATGATGCCAAGAGTAATATGGAAATGAATCCAGTCTGGTGACATCGTGCAAAGCTTCAGTTGCCACACCGAAATCTGCCTCACCATTCAAAAGCATGGAAACAATCTCGCCTGGTCCCGCTTGGTGTAACTTAAGGTGAACTTTGGGGAAACTTTTTTTGAATTCTGTAATTACCTTCGGTAAGGCATAACGGGCTTGAGTGTGCGTTGCCACTACGGTGAGTTGTCCTTCATCTCGATGACTATATTGTTCCACCAGATTTTTTATATTATTTGCATCGAGAAGAATTTTCTCGACAAACACCAGCAATTCGCGCCCAGGATCAGTAAGTCCGAGTAGTCGTTTTCCTTTACGAACAAAAAGCTCAACCCCAAGCTCATCTTCGAGATCTTTGATGTGTTTCGATACACCGGACTGCGAGGTAAAAAGCGCATTGCCTACTTCGGTAAGATTGAAGTTGCATCGTGCCGCCTCGCGGATTATCCTAAGCTGCTGAAAGTTCATTTTCTACTCCTGATTCAAATACACGGTATTGGCGCGGGCGGATATACGCTTTGTCCCCGTTGACGAGTGGAACAGTATCAAAGCGCTCGCGGCTCAATTCGATCTCTATGAACTCACTACTGCCATCCACCGCGACCTCAACTCGCACTATTGAACCGATGGCGCGAACAAGTTTAACCTCAACAGGAAGAGATGTGTTGTCTTGCGCAATCTTGCTGATTTCTATGTCATGCGGCCTTACGTAGGCGATAGCATCACCTTTCTGCTGTGTCCAGGGTGCGTGCTCGCGGGAATGGAACAAATTTACATTGCCAATGAACTGATACACAAAAGGTGAAGCGGGCGAGGCGTAGACTTCATCCGGCGTGCCGATCTGTTCGATTTTTCCTTTGTTCATCACCACCACGCGGTCAGCCACTTCCAGCGCTTCTTCCTGATCGTGAGTCACAAAGATACTGGTGATATGCAACTCGTCATGCAGACGACGCAACCAGCGGCGCAATTCTTTGCGCACCTGTGCATCAAGTGCGCCGAATGGCTCATCCAGCAATAATATTTTAGGCTCTACCGCGAGTGCACGTGCCAAAGCGATACGCTGTCGCTGCCCACCTGATAGCTGGGATGGGTAACGATCAGATAACCAATCAAGTTGTACCAAGCCCAGCAATTCATGCACACGGCGTTTAATCTCTGCTTCATTGTGGCGCTGCTTCTTTGGTTTGACACGCAAACCGAATGCCACGTTCTCAAATACTGACATATGACGGAACAGCGCATAATGCTGAAACACAAAACCGACATTACGTTCACGGGCATCTCGTTGCTCGACATCTTCGCCGTGAAATAGCAGCTTTCCAGAACCTGCTACTTCCAGTCCACCGATGATGCGCAATAATGAAGTTTTTCCGCAGCCGGAGGGGCCCAGCAAGGCAAGTAACTCTCCGCTGTTAATTTCCAAATTGATATTATCGAGTGCCTTATACTCGCCAAAATGTTTATTCAGATTTTCGATGGTAATACTCATCTTGTTTCTCCATGCAAAGGTTCGCCGCTGCGTTTTGCTTGTAACTCAACCAAGGTTTTAACTACTAGGGTAACAAGTGCCAACAATGCCAGCAATGAGGCCACCGCAAAGGCGGCGACAAAGTTATATTCGTTATAAAGAATTTCAACGTGCAGCGGCATGGTGTTGGTCAGTCCACGGATATGGCCGGACACTACCGATACCGCGCCGAATTCACCCATCGCACGTGCATTGCACAAGATCACCCCATACAGAAGACCCCACTTGATATTCGGAATAGTCACCAACCAGAAAGTCTGCCAACCGGAGGCGCCCAATGATACAGAAGCTTCCTCTTCTTCTTTTCCTTGCGCCTGCATCAGTGGAATCAATTCGCGCGCGATGAAGGGAAAAGTAACGAAGATGGTTGCCAAAACGATGCCGGGGACGGCAAAAAGCAACTTGATATCGTGAGCTTGTAGCCAATGACCAAACCAACCCTGTGCGCCGAATAACAATACGTACACCAAACCAGAAACAACCGGACTGACCGCAAAGGGCAAATCGATCAGGGTAATCAGCAGACTCTTGCCTTTGAATTCAAATTTGGCAATACACCAAGCCGCTGCAACACCAAACACCAAATTAGCTGGAACGGCGATTGCAGCGGTAAGAAAGGTTAATTTTATCGCTGACCAAGCATCTGGTTCTTTCAGCGCTGCTATATATAAATTCCAGCCTTTCGAAAATGCTTCGACAAATACTGCAATTAGAGGTAAGCCAAGAAACAGAAGCAAGTAAAGCAAAGAGATGCTAATGAGTAGTGCTGTAACTCCGAACGATTCATGCGTGGAGATTTTTCTTTGCAGAGAATGGCCTGTCATTATCGTGTCCCCCTCCGGCTAGTCCACCATTGCAGCGCGTTAATTGCAAAAAGTATGACAAAAGAAATGAGCAGCATCGCTACCGCAATAGCAGTCGCACCTGCGTAATCATATTGTTCCAGCTTAGAAACAATGAGCAGAGGCGATATCTCGGAAATATAGGGCATGTTGCCGGCAATAAAAATAACCGAACCATATTCACCGATGGCGCGGGCAAACGCTAAAGCAAAACCTGTTAACAGCGCCGGGAAAATGGCCGGCAATATAACGCGACGAAACACATCTAAACGACCCGCCCCCAGACTTGCAGCCGCTTCTTCAACTTCAGCCTCGACATCGGCCAACACGGGTTGCACGGTACGCACCACAAATGGCAAGCCAATGAAGGTAAGCGCCACCACGATACCCAGCGGGGTGTAAGCCACCTTGATGCCATAAGCAGCAAAATATTGCCCAGGCCAGCCATTCGGCGCATACAAGGTTGCCAAGGTAATTCCCGCGACAGCAGTTGGCAAGGCAAAGGGTAGATCCACTAAAGCATCAATCACGCGCTTCCCAGGAAATGTATAACGCACCAAAACCCATGCGACGATCAGTCCAAAAAACACGTTGATGAGTGCTGCCGCAAATGACGCGAAGAAAGTCACTCGTAGCGAAGCCAATACACGCGCATCAGTAACGACATCCCAGTAACCACCCAATCCCAACGTTGCTGATTTGATGAACAAAGCAGACAAAGGGATCAGTACGATCAAAGATAAATATAACAGCGTATAACCGAGCGCAAGGTTAAAGCCGGGCAGGACGCTATGGGCACGAAACTGAGACATCGCTTATTCCTGTTATTGGATAAGCAAGCAGTTTATCGCCGCGATTCAGAATATAAAAATAAGAAATCCTGCTTTGGTTAGCAGATTTTTGAATATGGATTAAAACTAGTTTTTTAGATTAACAGCAATGTCCACGATCTAAGGCAAAAAAATGCCCCGATAATGAAAGTCGGGGCACTTTTGCTACTGAACTGCCGTCATTATTTCCTCGACAGCTGTCTAACCACTCCAACCAAACGGTCAATTTCATCGTGGGTGTTATAGAAAGCAAGTGACGGACGCACTGTTGCTTCAAGTCCAAAACGGCGCAAGATGGGTTGTGCGCAATGGTGTCCCGTTCGGACAGCGATTCCTTCTTTGTTCAAGGCTTCTCCGACCTCTGAAGTTTGATAGCCATCCAACACGAACGACAACACGCTGGTTTTTTCCTTTGCCGTTCCAATCAAACGCAGTCCGGGGATGCTGCCCAATGCACCCATCGCATACACCAACAACTCATGCTCATAATGATTGATGTTGTCCATGCCAATTTTTTGCACATAGTCGATTGCAGCACCAAGCCCAACAGCATCAGCAATGTTGCCTGTACCGGCTTCGAATTTTGACGGTGCGGGGTGATAGCGAGTCTTCTCGAAAGTCACATCTTCGATCATATTGCCACCGCCTTGCCAAGCCGGCATTTCTTCCAGCACTTCAGGCTTGCCGTACAAAGCACCAATACCAGTTGGAGCGAAAACTTTATGACCCGAGAATACAAAGAAGTCGCAATCCAGATATTGCACATCTGCGCACATATGCGAAACAGATTGAGCGCCATCCAGCAACACGCGAGCGCCGTAACGATGCGCCATTTCGATCATCTGTTTGGCTGGCGTTACTGTACCTAGTGCATTCGAAACTTGCGTAAACGATACCAACTTTGTCTTAGAGTTGAGCAGGCGTTCATATTCTTCCAACAAAATTTGGCCATCTTCATCAACAGGCGCCACTTTGAGTTTCGCACCAGTTTCAGCACACAACATTTGCCAAGGAACGATATTGGCGTGATGTTCCAAATGCGAGATTAAAATCTCATCATCTTTGCCGATATGTTTTTTGCCCCAACTTTTTGCCACCAGATTGATCGCTTCAGTGGTGCCTCGTACGAAGACGATTTCTTTGCTGGAACTGGCATTGATGAAGTCGGCAATCTTGTCACGCGCACCTTCATACGCATCGGTAGCACGGGCTGCAATTTCATGTGCCGCACGATGAATATTCGAATTCTCGTGTTCATAAAAATACGACAAGCGATCAATCACAGACTGTGGCTTTTGGGTTGTTGCGGCATTGTCGAGCCATACCAACGGACGTCCATTCACCAACTCTTTCAAGATGGGGAAATCACGGCGTACAGAAAGAACATCAAACGGAGGATGCGCTGACGTTGGAATTTGGCTAGCTGCAGCTTGAGCCTGAGCAACAGAAGCCGTTTGTGGAATGTTGGCTTGTGTCGGATTGCGATTAAAGCGTGCAGCCTCCTCCAAAAAGTAAAGCGTTGCCCCGGTCATTTTTGGATGCTCTTTTGCATTTTCTTTCAACAAATTCCGCAGCACATCGTCACCCGGATAGTTATTGGTATCCAAGTTTTGAGCCACAGCAAATTCCACACCGGGAGCCCAATCATTGGTTACCGGCAATTGCGGTGAATGCGTTGGCGGTGTATCCAAATGCAGATCGAGGGGATCACCACCGGTCAATGGAAAAGCCAGATCGTTATTTCGAGGTGGAGTCGCAGAACCCAAGGAAGGTGAATACGCAGCCAACTTGCCTGGCACGCCAGAAAATAGCTCATTGGCGAGACGTTCGATCATTGCCACATCCGGCACAAAATTTTGTCCGCCCGCCAGCGCGGCAACATCACCTTGTACCGGGATATTGGCCGAATTGATGACAGGAATATTCAGATTACTTGTACTCATGGAACTTACCCACTTCGACATCATCGAGCACTGCAAGCGCGTCGTCTGTCAGCACAGCGAGTGAGCAGTACAAGGAAATCAAGTAAGAAGCGATAGCCTTGCGGTCAATGCCCATAAAGCGTACTGACAAGCCCATGCTTTGTTCACCAGGCAGATTGGGTTGATACAAGCCAACCACGCCCTGACGGCTTTCACCGGTACGCAGTAAAATAATGCTGGTTTTACCTTTAGTCAGAGGAATCTTATCCGAAGGAATCAATGGAATTCCACGCCAAGTGATAAATGGAGAACCGGAAATCGTCACCGTGGGTGGCGGCACACCACGACGCGTGCATTCACGGCCAAAAGCCGCAATGGCTAAAGGATGCGCAAGAAAGAAACCGGGCTCTTTCCATACTTTAGTGATGAGTTCGTCCAAGTCATCTGGTGTTGGTGCGCCGGTGCGGGTCTTGATACGCTGGCTGTTGGCAACATTGCTTAACAGACCATATTCTTTGTTATTAATCAGTTCGCTTTCTTGCCGCTCTTTTACTGTCTCGATGGTCAAACGCAACTGTTCGCGAATTTGATTATGCGGACTGCTATACAGGTCAGATACGCGGGTATGCACGTCAACTACGGTGTTGACTGCGCTCAGCATATACTCACGACCCCACTCTTCATAGTCTACGAAGGTTTGTGGCAATTCACGCTCGTCGCGCTGAGAGCAGGCAACGGTTACACGTGAAGCGTCTTTAACTTTGTTGACGCGGTAGATACCAGCTTCCAACGGAACCCAGCTCAATAACTGTGGCAACCAGCGTGGCGTGATTATGTCTAGTTGCGGGACGGTTTTTGTGGCATTGGCTAGCGTTCGCGCGGCGACGTCGCTTAATGCCAATTGGTCTTTGCTTTCTGTTGCCATGGTTCACTCCTTATGAAAAATTCAGATAAAGTTATGCAAAATTTAGCTAAGCTATGTTCAGACATATTCAAGCCACATTCAACCGTCTATAGCCACCAAAATCTATTAAGTCATAGCGGTGATGGCTGCTATCCAGCTAAGAAA
>CAIWKC010000306.1 GCA_903913145.1 uncultured Gallionellaceae bacterium
ATTCGGTTTCAAATTGGGTGCGCGCGTTGCGTCCCATGACACTCATTTCTTCGGGATGTAGCTTCGCCCAAGCGAGCTTGGCTGCCAAGTCTTGCGCGTTGCCTGGTTCAAACAACAAACCTGTTTCTCCATCACGCACCAAATCAGACAGTGCACCTATACGGCTGGCAATTACAGGTAACCCGCAGGCAAACGCCTCAACAATGGTGCGCGGGAAATTTTCATACCAGATACTTGGGAGTACTAAAGCAGTTGCGCCATTCATCTCTTGCCTTATTGCTTCACCATTCAAATTTCCCAATTTAGTAATGCCTTTTGCACCTTCTAATACATGTACTTCCGGCCCATCTCCAGCCACCCTCAATTCGGGATCGTCCAATAAACTTGCAGCCTGAACCAGCGTTTTAATGCCTTTTTCTGCCGACAGTCGTCCAACAAAAAGTAGTCCCCGTCGCAGCCTATTTTCGGGCTCCGGGAAATCAACAAAGTTAGGTTTTACAGAGATGCGCTCCGCAGGAAGTCCGCCTTCAATAAACTTATTCCTGCAAAAATCGTTTAACGCTATATAGCGAGATACCTTGTTGGTGTAAGTACCCAAGCCGCGATGCAATACCAGCATACCCGCCACCATTGCAGATTGAACAGTTGAACCGCGGTAACATTTTCGCACTACGCCAAGCCACGGCAACTTGCCCATGCAGTCTTCACAAACTTTACCATCGCGCAGAAACATCGCGCCCACACACATCAGCCGAAAGTTATGCAGGGTTTGCACCACCGGCACACCGGCTCTCTCTGCAGCCCAATAAAGTGAGGGAGAAATCAACGGCCAGGTATTGTGTGCGTGAATAACATCGGGACGAAATTCAGTGATCAGTTTGGTCAAATCATGGATGGTGCGTTTTGACCAAAGTGTATCCAAAGCCAACGCAGGTTTCGACATCGCGTTAATGTCGCTGTTGTGACGCCTGTAAAGCACCACTTCGTCACCATGTGAACGCAGCAATCCAACTTCTGCATCGACCACCATGTCTTCGCCACCGCGAAGCTGGTAGGCGTTATGCGCGATCAGGATGCGCATGGTTCAGATTGCTGGCATGTAATAAAATTGTTGGCCATATTTATGATTGGTGACAAAGGAAACATATCCCTATTAACAATCTTTAATTTTGAAGCCGATATGTGACACCATCATGAATCAAGGCACGTATCCGTTCGAGCGTTCCCGGATTACACTGCGCTTCATCCGGGCTACTGACATTACCTTGCAACTGCTTTCAATACTGCATTCCTGATTCCCAATGCGGCATTTTCGAAAGAATATTCATTGACCAGTTCGCGGCTACGCATTGAAAACGTAAAATACAAATCATGGTCAGTCAGCAGATTAGTTGCCGCGTCTGCCCAGCGACTCAGATCAAGTGGAAGAATGAAGCCGTTTTCCCCATCACGAATAAGTTCACCAGCCGAGCCCGCAGCAGGTGTCACCAAAATTGGCAAACCCGCTGCACAGGCTTCATTGGCTACTACACCCCACGGATCCCATTGAGTCGGGAACAACAATATGCGTGCGGCGCCATAAAGTTGCGGTAACTCATCCTGCCGGGCAAAACCCGGAAAAGTAGCTTCAACATCATTATTCATGGCTGTTGCTACAACCCGCATTTTTTCTTCTAATTCTCCTGACCCCACAAATGCGATCGAAATTTTTCGTCCCATGCGAATAGCCACTTTTCTTGCCAAATCCAAGGCAAACAAGGGACTCTTAACAGCCACAAAGCGGCCACAGAAAATAAAATCGTAACGCTTATCAACTTTAGGCGCATTGAAGAATGATTCATTATTTGCACACAAATGTGACTTGAACAAATGTGATTCATCGATACCATAGCTGCGATATAGTTTAAGTGAACCGTCACTCGCACCAATAAATGAGCTGGTATTCTTAAATACTAGACGCCTCACCCAGCGATGAATGGACGAAAGAGTCAACTCTGAGTCAAAGGTGCCATCCGTCATGGCAATATGCTTGGCGCCATTCCAGCGGGCATAGGCGAAGGCAAGCAGATGTGTCGGATTGAACCCGGTCGTGATCACTACCTCGGGACGAAATTTATGCAGTGCTTTCCACACGTCCGGATTAAAATGAATGAAGCGTCCACGGAAGTTAATAAAACGTTCACGCAAATGTTCTTGCTCGAATTGCGACTTGCGTAAATCCCATTCCCGATCCGGTTCGCGTCCGCTACAAAAAAATACTTTGAGCTCAATTTGAGGATCGGCAGCCAGTAATTCGTATACCGGCTGACGGTAGGGTGCCGGGATATTCGTTACCATTGCTACGCGAATTGCGCCTGATGAACAAGTTGCCATGACGCGACTTAGACTTTAAGCCATTGCTTACTGCCAGCAAATTTTTGTGATTGTTGTTTCAAATCAGCCAAACCGAAATCTCCCATTTTTGAAGCGGGAAGTTTGCCTTAGTTTTATGACGCCATCATGAATATGAGACTTGAAGCCGGGATGCAGCGTAGCGGAACCCGTGAACTGCAACGCCTTAAATGACACACACCGATTTCACCCACAAGGAGTACGCAGTGGCTGTTACGGACTGAAGGCCCAACAACACACGCTACACTTCGTTTCATCCAGGCTACAGGCAACTGGCTTTGCTGTGACTACAAAACAATTGCAATAATAATGCAACAGCCTCTAACTATAATTTAAAGCTCTGCCTATATGGCCTAAAACAAACAATTTAAAGAAACATCATGAATCAACCTCTTGAATCCACATGCCCGGCCTGCCACAGTGGTACTATAAAAACACTGTGGACTGTGTCTGCCAAAGAGTCTGCGCAGCATTTTGTACGTGCCGAATCGGATACAAAACGTAATGCCGACCTAGCAACACATATTGCAAAATTGTGGGGTCAGGCCACAAGTTCAGTTGTGAACTGCGAAAACTGTGGTTTGGGTTTCGCACAGCCATTCGTTGCGGGTGATGAACAATTCTATAACCTCGCCTATCCGGGTACACCAGGCTACCCCGTTGAAAAATGGGAATTCAGCCGAACCATTCAGGATGTAAAAAAAGATTACTCAAACCACATCGCAGACGCCAGATGTCTTGAACTTGGCTCGGGAGTTGGAAACTTTCTAATGAAGCTAACTGAGATCGGTATCAAGCCAGAAAATATTGTTGCGCTTGAATACAACGCCGAATCACTGAGAGTTTTACATGAAAGAGGTTTCCATGGTAAAGCGGCACATATCAGTGAAATGGCTAGGGAGACTTTTGATCTGATATTCATGTTTCAAGTTCTTGAGCATATGGATGACCTTGATGGAATTTTTTCCAGGCTTTCCGTACTGCTGAAGAAGGGTGGCAGCCTCTATTTGGCTGTCCCCAATTTAAGCAGAACCAACTTCCAGGAACACAATAATACCTTGCTGGACATGCCGCCGAATCATATTTCCCGATGGGCCAAATCCTCTTTCGAAGCAATTCTAAAACGTCATGATCTGCACCTGAGAGAATTTGAGGTTGAAGCCGGATCGTTTGTTTCATTCTGTCTGCAAGACCTGAAGTACTACACTTTGCGTCAATCCATGTATCCAAACACCCTTGCCTCAAAAGCCTATGATGCAAGACAATCATTGAAGCGCAAATTTGCATTAGCTTGCGTGGCGATGATTTATTTGTTCAGAAGATTGCCACTTTGGTTGAGAACGTCTGGTTCAATTGGTGAACTAGGTGGCAGTGTTTGGTTGAAGGTGGGGCGGCGATAGCCGCAAGAGTAACGCAATTAACAAAGCATGCGCACCCTACGAACAATGACACCGATTCCGGTTGGCATTCTGCGGCCCAAAGCATCGAAGATGTATTTGTTACGACCTTTCAAGTGGGGTAAGATATGCGCATCATGACTAATATCCTCACCTTCAAAAAATCAGCAGGCAATCAACCGATTGACGTTGAGGTAACTCACGGCGAAGGAATGTTCACCGCTGAATGCGAGGCACTGCATTTGGTGACTGAAGCCGATACCTTTGAGGCTTTGACCGAACGCGTGTGGAAGTTAGCACCCGATATGATTGATGCTAACGAGTTGGGAATAGACCCTGCATCCTTGCGCCTAAATTTCAAATTTGTGCAATCCGCTCACGATCACCTCTTGGCTATGTGATCGGTGGGTAGCGGTTATTACGCGCAGTTGCGGAAGATTTTGCTGGAAAATGGCTGTACTTTTTGCGTCAAGGCAAAGGAAGCCATGAAATTTGGCAAAGCCCATCCAGTCAATGTCGATTTCCTGTTGCAAAAAGTATCGTTTCAAGAAATACGGCTAACGCCATCCTAAAGCAGGCTGGACTAAATATTAAGATCTAGCCGCCAAGGAATAGCAACCAGTTTTGACTTTAGCCAACTCACTTCTTTGCACCACATCCTTCGAGTTTTGTTGCATCACATCCTTGTGATAATTACTGTATTGAAATAGAACAACTCACGCCCACCCTGTGACAAGGACTCTTGCCGCACTGCGCAGTCTGAGCATAATTGATCTGCCCGGATATTTCCGCCCGCCTACATGCAGCGGAATAAATTTATCCACTAGGCTCCTGAACTCATCATCGCTCAATTTGTCGAAGCCGTTGTGACTCATCCAGTATTGATACAATTTGACAAAGCCTTTCTTTTTCTCTGAAGGCAGATGCCAGACTGGAAGGCCGGATTCACTGCCGTCTACAGTTGAATGTACCGCTGCAGTCCAGATTCGTTTAACCATGCCGCTTGCGCTATGCACATTCCCGCCATACTGCGCAAGAACAGCGCTCATGACATGCTCTTCTGTCCAGGTATCACCAAATATTTTGATCCCCTCCGTTTTCATCCATGCCCAGAAAGCATCTATATGCATTGCCAGTTTTGGCAATAAGCTGGCGTTGAAGGCATAAAACTCTCCGCCATATAATGTAATAGGACAGGCTATCATTTGCCCGGAAAAATAACTTAGCGCGAGGGTCAGTGATGCGCGTGACTGACCATTGGCGACTAAACTGACGGATTTACGGTAATCAGTTTCATAGACATAGATCGCCTCCTCTTCCCTCTCCAGCCTATCCAGCATGTCATCCAATCTGCTGCGCACGACGCAATCCGAATCCAGCAGAATTAACTTGCTGAAATCACACTGCTGATTTGCCAGATGCTCAATCACATCCAGCGTGTAAAGGCAGCCCGGAAAGATATTCTTGATAGCGGTATCGTCCACATAGCGGCTCGCACAGATTACCGTGTTCACCGCCAAAGATTTCAACTGACCATTAAAGGGTTCCGGCAATTCCCGATTGGTAAACAATGTTAGCTGCGCTTTGGGATACAGGCGGCACAAAGTACCGTAACAAACCACCATGCACCGATAGTACATGTTAAATTTGGATTGTTCCGAAAATGTCCAAGCGTTGGGCGAACGCCCTTCAGCGTGGTAAAACGCAGTGGCAAACAATAGTGAACTGTCAGAAATATTCATAAGGTGGGGTTCGAATTCTATTGATTCTAAAACGCACTGCAATCAGCGTATTTTTAGATTGTCTGTTTCATATGGCAAAGTAACATAAGTTTGTTACACATAATTGAAACAGCCGGTTGAAATTTGAAGTTTTCAGGAAGGTTGAGTCACGCGAGTAACGTAATGAAACCTTGGAATGCGTCGCCACGAAAATCCCGGATTACGCTTTGCCGAATCCGGGCTACTGGCTCAGTATCAACCAAGCGCCCCAACTTGTTGAATATGCAAAGACTGCGGACTTGGTTCTATCTTGCCACCCTTGGCTTGATTTTGCGAAACGAACGGGCTGGCACTTTTATCCAAAAGATGCGCAACAATCTGTTCACGCCCCCCTCTTGGCTATTTGAAATACCCCTGCACACTTTACACGAATATCACTTTCCGATGAGGGCAGATGCTTTTTCACGCACTTGGGCCAATTCATCAGGTAATACCTTCCCTTTGTGGCTTGCCTTGCGCGCAACCCAATCGAGGCTTTTGATTTGGTCAGAGAGCACGGCGATGGGCCGGTCACCAGCAATCAAAACCTCGAACGGGTAACCCTTTATCTGCGTTGTCATCGGACAACACAACATAAGGCCGGTCTTGCTGTTATAGGACGCAGGGCTGACAACGACCGCCGGGCGATGTCCGGCTTGTTCATGTCCCGCCTGCGGGTCGAAGTGCAACCAGACAATATCCCCAGCCTCGGGTACGTAGTGACGAACCATTACAAAAGTTCGTTGCCGACGGGTGCACCAAAATCTGCTTCGGTATGCAGATTTTCCGGTGTGATGCCGGCAAGCAGAAGGTTAAGGTCGTATTCATTTGATCGAATCGGTTCGATGACGATACGTCCACTTTCTTCACGAACGTCAACCGGTGTATCCAAATCCAAACGAGCGGCCTCCATTATCGCGGCCGGGATGCGAACGGAAGCACTGTTACCCCATTTCTTCACGATTACACGCATCACAACTCCCTATGTTTAGCCCATGTAGATACAATATCGGACAAGCCCCATTGTGTCAACATTGTAGATACATCTATTTTTTGGCCTCATCACCGCAACTTGTAATGAATATGCAAAGGCTGGGGGCTCAACTCTATCTTGTCACCCTTGGCTTGATTTTGTGAAACGAACGGGCGGGCACGCTTCTGTGCCCACGCTGTGGCTTCAATAAACGTTCCGCGTGGGCTCAGAAGCTGGCCTACGCTACCTGACTCGGCTTATCGCAATCCCGAAACAAAAATTGACACATATCCATAATTTGTATACTTTGTGTATATTAGATTAGCTGGAGGATTTGAAAATGACTATGCACGTTAATTTCTCACCCGAAATGGAAGGGTTCATCAAAAACAAAGTCTCTAGCGGCTTTTACGGCAATGCGACTGAGGTAATTCGCGATGCAATTCGACGTATGCAGGCTGAAGAAAGTCGGATTTCAGCTTGGCATGCGGCAATCAAAGAGGGTGATATGCAACTCGACCGCGGAGAAGGTGTCATCTACACTAAAGACACATTCAACGAGATAACAGAAAATGCCATCAGCGCCATGAACAGTGGACAGCCGATGAATCCTGATGTCCTTCCATAAGGCATTACCGCTCAAACTTTCACC
>CAIWKC010000307.1 GCA_903913145.1 uncultured Gallionellaceae bacterium
ACCCGTTACTGGTGCTTGCCATTTTGGCACTGGTCATTACTGTCGATAAATTTTATGTCTATTTCAAGTACGTCAGATTATCCAAAGAGTTATTACAGCTAATCGAAACTTACGGATTTGCATGGACAGAGCTGGAACAACATTTAGTTGGTTTGGGATCACAAAATTATTTTTCCCGATTCTTTCGTGTCATTCTTGAAAATAAAGACAAGCCCTCTTGGTGGGTTGAATCGCGCGCAGGAGACGAAGCCCTGTTAATTGAAAAATCCTTAAGCCGTGGACTGTGGGTTCTTGAAACTGTCGTCACCGCAGCGCCCCTTCTGGGATTGCTCGGAACCATTTCTGGCATGATGCATTCGTTTCAGTTATTCGGCGGAAGCGGGATAGTCGATCCAACCGGTGTGACCAGCGGTGTTGCTCAAGCCCTGATCGCCACTGCCCTCGGTCTGTTTATCGCCATCATTGCGCTATTTTCTTTCAATTACTTTTCCCGTCGTCAAGCACAGGCATTAGATGAAATGGAGCGCTTGGGCACAAGGTTGCTGGACAATATTCGCTTAGGTGAACACGACAGGGAGAAATCTCATGAAACTGCGTAGAGCACGCCCAGTAAAAAAGGGACGTATCGAAATCATTCCGATGATTGACGTGATGTTTTTCCTGTTGGCGACCTTCATGCTGGCATCTTTGTCGATGCAGCATTTGCATTCATTGCCGATCAATCTCCCACAGGGACATGCGGCTCCGATGCCAGTACAAGCCAATAATACCGTCACACTGACAGTCACCCGGGAAGGCAAACTATTTCTGGACAAATCGCCTGTTACGATGGAAGCGTTGGCATCAACTTTAAAGACTATGCTTAACGGTCCCGATGCAAATGTCATCGTGGCAGCCGACAGCGCGGCTACCAATGGCGTAACCGTTCAGGCGATGTTAAAAGCACGTGAAGCAGGCGCTCAACATTTTCTGATCGCTGTTAAACATGTCGACTAGCATATTGTCTTTTAGCCCTTGGGATTACGATACGCCCTGGCATCGTCTGTATTGGACTTTGCCTACGGCAGTCATCATATGTCTTGCCATACTTTTGTCGTTTGCTGTTTTTATGGGTGATTCGACTGACAGGTTGCCCGAGCCTGCTCCCGTTGATGCACAGCTAATAGAAATTTCTGAGCCTCCGCAGACGCTAAATACGTCAACACCAAAACAAAGTAAACCGTTATCAGAATCGCGCCCCGTGCCCCAACCCAGTCCCGAAAAAGAGCTTCCTCCTAAACTTGAAACCAAGCCCGTTGAGGAACCCAGCAAAATAGCAGCGCCTGCTCCTCCAAAAGAGGACACGCCACCCGTAAAACAGGAACCCGCTCGCGCACCCAACAACGCAACACCCTATATCAGTGCCAGAGCGCTTTCGCAGCCAATCCCGCAGATTCCGGATGAACTCAGGCAAGATGCGCTGAGTACTTCAGCCGTGGCACGATTTCATGTCGCACCCGATGGCACGACAACTGCCGAACTTGTTAAACCCACACCCAATCCCAAGCTCAATCGCTTGCTTCTAAATACGCTCAAAAATTGGCGTTTTTTTCCTGCGATGAAAGATGGCAAACCTGTCGATTCAACACAAGAGATCGTGATTAAAATTGAAGTGAAATGAACCTTTAAAGACTTGCAAGTACTGAAACTTCTAATAATATAGAAAATAGAGTGGCTGCAATAAAAGATAAAATTGTAGCTCATAAAGAAATGATGGATG
>CAIWKC010000308.1 GCA_903913145.1 uncultured Gallionellaceae bacterium
ATTATTATCATATACCTCCATCTGGCGGACGCTTCGGGGCGGGGTATTACTGGCCAAGCCGTGACCATCAACCTTCATCTGCCCGTCTTTCTTTGCGTTTTTCTGAATGCATAAATCACCCTCACTGACTATTTCACAAACTCATTTTATTCAATGTCGACAACATTAACATATTAATTACGAACCTTGTTCAATAGCACTAGCAGATTTTGATTTTCAGAAGGAATCAAGAAATAGCATTTTAACCCTGCCCAGATAACCATCACTGCAAGTGCCCTGATATTCTAACCAGTGAATTGTGTTGCCGGTTAATACGATACTTCCGGATATGATCGCGCTTCCCGCCGTAACAACGACAACACCGGCGAGTGCTGCCGCTGCACAATCACCTGTTCTGCATCCGGGTTGAGTGATGTTGCCCTGTAGTTCTATTGTTTCCAGCGCCATTGATTTCGTATATGTTTTGCAGCTTGATGAATCAGATCCATGCTCGTCAACTACGGGTACATAGATGCAGGCAGACAGCAAAAGCGAAATTGACAACACCATCCCTCGCTTTTCCAGCGCAGAGAAGCGAAAGTAAAACAAATCAAATATGTCAGGTTTGATAATACTCATCACGGGAGTTAAGGAAATGACTATTCTTGAATCCAGTCTTTTGCTTCGTCGTAATCCTGAAATA
This sequence comes from uncultured Gallionellaceae bacterium, assembly GCA_903913145.1. Classification (GTDB taxonomy): domain Bacteria; phylum Pseudomonadota; class Gammaproteobacteria; order Burkholderiales; family Gallionellaceae; genus PALSA-1006. The sequence goes on from CAIWKC010000308.1 coordinate 683, forward strand.
CACAGATATCGGCATCAACGAAAAGTCGTGAAAGCCAAGCCTGCCAAGTCAGCCATTGATTGTTGGTAACAACGGCAATCTTGTTGAAGTCATGATTGTGCTCACGGCTGAAGAATTTGATCTCTTCCCATGCTACATCGGCGGTGTATCTAATCATGCCACGCAGGTCAAATATCAGGTCGACCTCGCCGGGTGACTTGAGTTTGTAAAGGGTGTTTTCTTCGAACTGTTTGAAATCGGCGATGGTAAACTCACCCATCACTGCTATATTAAGTGTGTTATCTGTTTGTTCAATAGTAATCATGCTGTCATTCCTCGTGCTTGGGAGATAGTTTTAAGCTTAACACACCGCTGGCAATGATGAGTGCAATGCCGAGCAATCCAGTGAGTGAAAGCGTTTCTTGCCAGAATATCAGACCGAATAAACTGGCGAAAGCGATGGTGCTATAAGACAGTGTGCTGACCACTAGTGTGTGCCCGGTACGATAGGCATGCGTCATGGCGATTTGAGCAAGGGTGGCCGATGCGCCAATCCCAATTAGTAATGGCAGATCGTTTTGAGAAAGAGGATGCATTCCGCCCGGTACGATCCAGACTCCGCTAAACAATGTGGCGACCAAATTGAAATAGAACACCACTCTTATTGCGGGTTCGCCCAGTTTTCCCAGTTGGCGTACATTCACCAACGCTACCGCGGATAGCAATCCTGATATCAAACCAAACACACCGCTCATAAACTGTTCGCGTTCGAGCGTGGGGTGCAAAAGTAATATTACACCGACAAAACCCAGAGCAAGACTCGTGGTAATGGGCAAATGGAAGGGGTCTTTATATACAATCAAGGTAAGTGCGATTAGAAAGAGCGAAGATGTGTAATTTAGCGTGGTAGCAGTTGCCAGAGGCAAAGTGGTGAGGCAATAAAAGTACAACATCATGGCTATCGCACCGGAAAGGCCACGCCACAAGTGAACGCGCCAATAAGGGGTAGCGAGAGGAACACGTTTGTAAATCAATATCGCTGCGACGAGTATAAGTCCGAAAAAAGAGCGAAAGAATACGATTTCGTTACTTGAAAAGTGACCTGCTGCGAACTTGATGAGCACGCCCATGCAGGCAAAAAGAATTCCTGCAACCAACATCCATAAAGCGCCCATGCTAACGATTTTTCATGGTGAGATGACGAACAAGTTGTGTCATTGTGCCACTTTGAAATGAGAGTACGGGACTATTCTAGGAACGCCCAATATGCGTCCAGCGATCAAAGAGGGGATCAGATACTGCACGAAAAAACTAAAGATGTGGTTCAAGATTGCGTCTCAAAAATTCATGGAAGTGCAGCATCCCGTCCTCAGTCGGAGACTGATAAGGGCCGAATTCCTCTATGCCTTGCTTGTACAACGCGCGACGCCCTTGGTGCATGCGCAGGCATATGATGTCGTCCTCAGTTGCTGTTTCGCGGTATGCCTGTTTTTCTGCCTCGACATATTCGCGTTCAAACAGAACAATGTCTTCAGGGTAATAAAACTCGACAATGTTCGTGCATGCATCTGTGCCACGCGGAACAATAGTGCTGACAACCAGGGTGTTGGGATACCATTCAACCATAATGTTCGGATAATAGGTCAGCCAGATTGCGCCGTATTTGGGAATTTTCCCATTGTTGTAGCGCAAGACTTGTTCTGACCATTTTGCATAAATAGGACTACCGGATTTACGCAGCTGGTCATTAATGCCAACCGTCTGCACACTGTAATGATCACCGAAACCCCAAGTCAGATCATTGCAATTGACGAATTGCCCCAAACCCGGATGGAACGGAGCAACGTGATAATCCTCCTGATAAACTTCGATAAAAGTCTTCCAGTTGAAATTGTATTCGTCTACTTCCACGCGATCCAACAAGTAGCCGGAGAAATCTATTTCCTTGAAAGCGGGAACAGTTGCCAAGTCTTTCGCAATATCGCGTTGACCTGCGAACAACAAACCGTTCCAGTTTTGCAGCGGAGTCATGCTCAGATGTAAGCACGGATTATTGGGAAAAAGAGGCGCGCCGAGCAACTCACCATTAGTCTTGTAAGTCCAACGATGCAACGGGCAGACGATATTTTTCGCGTTGCCCCTGCCTTGCAGCATAGTAGCCTGACGGTGACGGCAAATATTGGAAAGCAATTCCACGCCAAGTTCGTTGCGCACGAGCATCTTGCCATTGTCCATCCACTCAACCACGTGGTAATCGCCCGGGTTGGGCACCATTAATTCATGCCCGACGTATTTCGGCCCGACATCGAACAGCACATGCTGCTCAATATCCAATACTTGAGGATCAAAATACCAGCGCATAGGCGGTTGCGCTGAGACCGGAGTGAATTGTTTTAATTTGCCGATTTCGGACATACCCACGTCTTTCTGTGAATACGATTTTAAGAACCTGCGATTGTCTCTGATATTAAAGGGTGGGGCAATAAAAATAGTTGTAACAGCGTAAACAAGATTGAAGAATTGTGATTAAGGTTAGATCTATATAAAAAATAAAATGGGCGATGTTATTCGCCAGTTAATAACAACCAATTTTGAGCATCCAATAAATTATAGGCTTGCAGCTATGGCTGCTATAGATACCGACAGGGTGCTGA
>CAIWKC010000309.1 GCA_903913145.1 uncultured Gallionellaceae bacterium
ACATGTCGCCCAATTGTTGACTTGGCTAATGTCACTAATATGTACAATCAATGGGTGATCTGCAGGACGTTGCTTAGTGGTGAATATTTTCTGCAAAGCGCTGTCATTGCTCGCGTCTGCCGCAAGGCCATATACGGTCTCAGTAGGAATCGCTACAACTTCACCACGCTTGAGTCGCGCGGCTGCATCTTCTAAACTAATACGCATATTTAAAACACTAACCACATTTAAAAAACATATTTTACTACTCTAAGGGCCACTATCACATCAATTCGGCTGTGATGCTATAAAATAGTGAATCATTATCTTTAAAAGAAAACAATATGAGCCAAGCGAGCAGCAATAAAATCACGGTTGAAAAGAAACCTAAACAAGCTAAGTTAGATACGCTGGGCGTAAGCAAATGGCCAACTTGGCAGAAAGAGGTTTCAGTATTCCCTTGGACTTTTCCTGAGCAAGAAATTGCCTATATTCTTGAAGGAGAATGTGTAATTACCCCTACAGGCGGCGCTGCAGTGACTTTTGGTAAAGGTGATTTAGTCACATTTCCTGCTGGTATGACAGCTAGTTGGGAAGTTAAAAAACCATTACATAAACATTATCAATTGGATGGTTCATTGATCGGTCGTATTTATCGTCGTTTAAAATTAAAGCTAAAACTCTAAGGCTAAGTATTTTTGCAGTCTTAGAGCCTGTCGAGCCAAATCATCCAGCTAAGCAACATGTCAGATTAATTAGACATTCATCAAAGGCTGGGTGCTGATGGTTTTAATGTGCGATAAAGTCGTCTTTATCTAACAAGCGCCTGCAACTCCCCACGTTGATAACGTTCAGCCATCGTTTCACATGAAATTGGGGTTATCGCGCTAGCATGACCGGCAGATCCAAAGGCAATATAGCGCGCTTTGCAAATATCCCGCATACCGGCGACAGAAGCCTTTAGGTCTTTTCTAGGGTCAAATTCCTTCCTATTTTGTGCAAAGTATCGACGTAGCGCACCGGTTGTGGCCATGCGTAAATCGGTATCAATGTTAATTTTACGCACGCCATGTTTAATGCCTTCAACAATTTCTTCTACCGGCACACCGTAAGTTTCGCCCATGTCACCACCAAATTCATTGATGATGTGCAACCATTCCTGTGGCACCGATGACGAGCCATGCATGACCAAATGCGTATTTGGAATACGCGCATGAATTTCTTTAATGCGGCTAATTGCCAAGGTCTTTCCTGTGGGAGGCTGACTAAATTTGTAGGCACCATGGGAAGTGCCAATAGCGATAGCCAAAGCATCTACGCCAGTTTGTCTTACAAAGTCGGCGGCTTCTTCCGGATCAGTCAGCAGTTGTGCCTGATTCAAAATGCCAGTTGCACCAGAACCATCTTCGTCGCCTGCTAGCCCAGTTTCTAAGGAACCTAGTACACCAAGTTCACCTTCAACGGAAACGCCAATGGCATGGGCAAAATCTACATTTTTGTTTTGGTACTTTATAAACACCAAGCCGATACCGTCCAAATTGAGCAGACTTCCAACTCATCGCATAGTGCAGTTGAAAGTGTTCTAACTCAGACACACCCGCAATTTACCAAACACTTTTCAGGCGCGAATGCCGACCTCAATCAAGTGCAAAGTCTGCTTAAAGATGCGATTGGGAAATTACTGGAAAGTTTTGGTGGGATGCAAAAACTTATCCAAAATCAACGTGAAGTAGCAGTGAATATTTTGAAAAGCCATGAGGATACGGGTCATGAGGATGTTGAAAGTTTGGAACATTTCATCAATGACACCTCGGACACACTAAGACAGTTAGTCGGCAGTATCGTCAATAACAGCAAAATTGCGATGGAACTTGTTGAAAAAATGGACACGGTAAGCCATCAAGTGAATAGCATTCTTGAAGTGCTTGGCGAAATTGACGGTATTTCCAAGCAAACTAATTTGCTTGCGCTGAATGCGGCGATTGAGGCGGCGCGAGCCGGTGAGTCCGGTCGGGGCTTTGCAGTTGTTGCAGATGAAGTGAGAAAACTATCGGGGCGCTCAGATCAATTCAGCCGACAGATACGCATCAACGTTCAGACTGTTTATACTTCGATTGCGGAAGCTGAAAAATATATCAGTAAAATGGCCTCTCTGGATATGAATTTTGCCTTGGAAGCCAAATCCAAGATCGACGATACGCTCGATCACGTAAAGGAAATTAATAGGGGTATGGTGCAAATCATAGAAGAACAGAATGAAATTTCCGATCGGGTAGACAAAGTGGTGGGTAACGCGGTCACATCCCTGCAATTTCAAGATATGGTAGGTCAATTGATCCACCATTCGCACACTCGAATCTCCAATATGGAAACTGCTTGGGCACGTTTAGGAGAATGGTCGGCACAGTCTCAACAAGGGCAAACAGCTTCAATTGAAAGAATTTCACAAATGCGCAAAGAAATAAATGATATATTTGCAGAAGCGGAAAGCTTAAGTGAGCGCTCTCCGGTGCGGCAAAACAAACTGGAATCAAGTGAAATTGATTTATTCTGAATAATTTAGATTAATTAGTGGTGAGGACGTTATGGCAAAGACGATATTGAGTGTGGATGATTCAAGCTCTATACGACAAATGGTTGCATTCACGTTAAAGAGTGCCGGCTATGAAATATTGGAAGCGGTGGACGGACAAGAAGGCTTGGATAAGGCAAAAACCAAGACAGTTGATTTGGTATTGACTGACCAGAATATGCCGCGTATGGACGGGCTGACGCTGATTAAAAATCTGCGCGGAATGCCGGCCTACAAGACAGTGCCAATCCTGATGCTTACCACTGAATCAAGCGATACCATGAAAGCCCAGGGTAAGGCTGCTGGAGCTACAGGTTGGATTGTTAAGCCATTCGATCCGCAAAAACTGCTGGAAGTAGTGAAAAAAGTGATCGGTTAGAACTAGGGAAATTAAATGTGAAAGATGAGATGTGAAATGTAAAACCACGGTAAAACGTGGTTCTACAGTTCACAGTTTTCAATTTCCCGTTTTAAAAGGGTAATAAGCTGCCATGAGTTTTGATCTTAGTCAGTTCTACCAGGTATTTTTTGAAGAGACGGCGGAACATCTTTCCAACATGGAAAGATTGCTTTTGGGTTTGGACATAACCAATCCAAGCATGGATGATCTGAATGCTATTTTCCGGGCAGCTCATTCCATTAAAGGCGGAGCAGGGACTTTCGGTTTTAACGACATGATCGAAATAACTCATGTGCTCGAAACCCTGCTGGATCAATTGCGTAAACAGGAAAGATCGTTGACCAATGAAATGGTTAATGCATTTTTGGAAGCAGGCGATGCCATCGCAATGCAGTTGGCGGGACATCGGGACTCTACAGAAGTTGATCTGGAAGTCGTTAAAAGTGCGCGAGCGACCTTGGAGCGACTGTCTTCTACGCAGGTTGAACCTCAGCGAGAAATTCAACCTGAACCTCCCAAAACTCAGCCAGAACCAGCGGTAAAACCCAAATCAAAGAAGGCAGCCAAAACTGAAACTGCTAAACCGGTAGAAGAGGCATACGGTTTTTTTGATGCAGAACGGGCGGATCCCGAGGAACTTGGCTATGGATTTTTTGACGACGACCCTTCTGCCGCCATTCAAGAAAAAGAAATAGAAATAGATGACAACAAGGCAGGTTATGGTTTTTTTGAAGAAACCCCTGTTGAAAAATCAGTGCGCGAAAACAGTCAGGGCTTCGGGTTCTTTCAGGAGCCCAAACCCGTCGCAAATTCAGATCCTGCCCCTGCCTCTGCAACGATAACTTCGGCCCCAACTCAAGCTGCAACTACCTTGGTCGCAGAGCAGGCACATCCGACACGTCGTGTAGCAGATAAAACACCTCCCCCGCCGACTGGAGATTCATCGATACGCGTTAGCATCGAAAAGGTTGATCAGCTTATAAATCTGGTTGGTGAATTAGTGATTACTCAGGCGATGCTGACTCAATCTGCATCCGAACTTGACCCGGCGGTGGTTGAGCGACTTCAAAACGGTTTGAGTCAGTTGGAGCGCAATACACGCGATATACAAGAATCAGTCATGGCTGTGCGCATGTTGCCAATTTCATTTGTGTTTAGTCGCTTCCCTCGCGTAGTTCGTGACATGGCAACAAAACTCAATAAACAGATCGAACTTAAAACGTTGGGCGAAGGTACCGAACTGGATAAAGGGCTGATCGAAAAGATTGCCGACCCGCTAACACATCTAATCCGCAATAGTTTGGATCACGGTATCGAGATGCCTGAAAAGCGTATTGCCGCTGGCAAATCACCTACAGGAACAATCACGCTGAACGCCTTCCATCAGGGCGGCAATATTGTGATCGAAGTAGCCGACGACGGCGGCGGACTCAGTCGTAGCAGAATCCTCAATAAGGCCAAAGAGCGAGGTATGAATGTCAGCGATGACATGCCTGATTCCGCTGTGTGGATGCTGATCTACGAGGCCGGTTTTTCTACTGCCGAAGTGGTGACAGATGTTTCAGGTCGCGGTGTTGGCATGGATGTGGTTAAGCGAAATATTGCCGAACTCGGTGGGCGTGTCGAAATTGATTCGGCTGAAGGATTCGGTACCCGCACAACGATTCGTTTGCCGTTGACTCTGGCGATATTGGATGGTTTGTCGGTGTCGGTTGGAGGGCAGACATTTATTGCTCCGCTTGGCTCAATAGTGGAGTCCCTGCAAGTCAATATAGATGATCTTAAATCGGTTAGCGGAGAAGGACACTTGTTGCGAGTTCGTGGCGAATATCTTCCTTTAATATCGTTGCACGAAGTGTTCAACATTAAGAATGCCGTAACCGATTTCACCAAAGGCATCGTTGTTATCATTGAAACAGAAAGAAAGAAAATAGCGTTGATGGTCGATGAACTGCTTGGGCAACATCAGGTTGTGATTAAAAGTTTGGAATCAAACTTTCGCAAGGTTTCGGGTATTTCTGGCGCCACTATAATGGGTGACGGCAAGGTCGCGCTGATCTTGGATGTTGCAGCATTGTCAGTGCAGCACACGCACCACAGTAATTGACTAGTTGAGAATTATGCGTGAAATTATTGTTCATGTTTCAGTTTACTAAAGGGAAAGGGATATGAAGAATCTTAAGGTGGCAACGCTCTTGGCGTTGGGCTTTGGTAGTGTAATAGCACTCCTGCTGATAATTTTGGTAACAGGAATTACCAACATGTCAAGCGTGAATCAGGAAACCCATGATATCGTTTCCAATCGCTACGTCAAAGTAGTGCTAATGAATAAAATAGCCCTAAACAACCTTGATATAGCGCGTAATTTACGCAGTATGCTATTGGTGGACGATTCAAAAGTTTCAGGTCTGCGTGAAATTATAGAAAAGGATCGTGCTGAAAATAAAGAAGCACTTGAAACACTGGATAAAACGGTGACCAATCCTAAAGCTCGCGAGATGCTGGCAACGATTGAGAAAGACAGAAATTCACTATTGGAAAAATACACAACTTTTTTTGAATTACAGAAAAAAGATCGTAAAGAAGCGATTGACTTTTTATACGGTCAATTTGCTCCTGTCATGAATACGTACATTAAAAATGTAGAAGACTTGGTCGCCATTCAATCAGAAATTATGGATAACGGCGCAAAGTCTGCTGAATTAACTTACGAAAATTCAAAGGTTTTACTGATTACACTCGGATTCATCGCCACAATATTGGGTATTGTTATCGCCTACTTTATTATTCGTAGCTTGCAGAAACAATTGGGCGGAGAGCCTGGCTACGCAGCAAATGCCGTTGGTAAAATCGCTGAGGGCGATCTGACTATCAATCTGGAAATCAAATCCGGAGATACGACAAGTCTGCTTTATTCCCTGAAGGTGATGCAAGATAGTTTGCGCAGCATTGTAAGCGAAATCAGGGTAATGGTTGCTGCTGCCAATCAGGGTGATTTCAGCACGAAGATGAGTTTGAATGGCAAAGCTGGCTTCACTAAAGAATTATCTGAACTGCTGAATAACTTGTCGAATGTAACAGAAACCGGATTGAACGATGTTACCCGAGTTGCAACTGCCTTGGCCAAAGGGGATTTGTCGCAAAAGATCACTAAAGATTATCCTGGTGTATTTGGCCAAACCAAGAACGGAGTGAACAGCACTGTTGACTCTCTGACTAAAATTGTTGAAGAAATCAAGATCATTGTTGAAGATGCTGCAATTCGAGGCAGTTTTTCAACCAAGATGGACATGAGCGGTAAAGCAGGTTATACCAAGACATTGTCTGAATTGCTGAATCAGCTCTCAGCCGTCACTGACACTGGTTTACGTGATGTCGTCCGTGTCGCCCAGGCAATGGCCGATGCTGATATGACGCAGACTATCACAAACGACTACCCCGGGCTGTTCGGACAAACCAAAGACGCAATTAACACCACCGTCAATAATTTGCAGAAACTGGTTATCGATGTCAAATCCTCGGTAGATTCCATCGGCACCGCCTCAAAAGAAATTGCGAGTGGCAATACTGACTTGTCACAAAGAACCGAAGAACAGGCCTCCAGTCTGGAAGAAACAGCAGCCAGCATGGAAGAGTTGACTTCGACCGTGAAGCAGAATGCAGAAAGCGCCAAACAAGCCAACCAGCTTGCCCATAACGCCAGCACAGTTGCACAAAAGGGCGGCTCAGTTGTGCAACAGGTAGTGGGTACAATGAGTTCCATTAACGACTCTTCGCGCAAGATCGTGGATATTATTTCCGTGATTGACGGCATTGCCTTCCAGACCAACATTCTGGCGCTGAACGCGGCAGTGGAAGCTGCCCGCGCAGGTGAACAGGGTCGGGGTTTTGCGGTAGTGGCAGCGGAAGTACGAAACTTGGCGCAACGCAGCGCGGCGGCGGCCAAAGAAATCAAAAACCTGATTGGAGACTCGGTCGAGAAAGTCGACGTCGGCACCAAACTGGTGGACGACGCAGGCAAAACGATGGAAGAGATTGTGAATGCTGTCAAACGCGTGACCGACATCATGTCTGAAATCAGTGCCGCATCGAACGAACAAAGTCAGGGCATAGAGCAGATCAATCGTGCAATCACCCAAATGGATGAAGTGACTCAGCAGAACGCAGCCCTGGTTGAAGAAGCAGCTGCAGCTGCGGAATCATTGGAAGAAGAAGCACAAAGTCTGACCCGATCGGTTAGTGTATTTAAACTTAACGAGGCACCGCAGGCGCATTCAATTTCCGTATCACATGCACCTGCTCCTCGTTCGGTAGCCAGACCCGCAGTAAAGCCAGCACCGGCGAAGAAACAAGCCTCAGCGGCAAAACCTAAAGCCCTGCCGGTCAAATCAAGCAAAGAATTGGCAAGTGATGAATGGGAAGAGTTTTAATAGCTTGATGGAACTATTGACACACAAAATTGTAAAGACAGAAACTGCAAGCACACAAGGAGTTCAACATGGCAAATGAAGCAATCACAGCTAGTAGCACTCCTGCCGGAGGTGAGTTTCTCACCTTCACTCTTGGCGCGGAAGAGTACGGCATGGATATTCTTAAAGTTCAGGAGATACGCGGTTATGATGCCGTAACTGCCATCGCCAATACGCCCGCCTTCATAAAGGGTGTCATCAATTTGCGCGGCATCATCGTGCCAATTGTCGATCTGCGCATTAAATTCAACTTGGGCAAAATAGATTACGACCAATTCACTGTGGTCATTATTCTTAACCTGGGTTCGCGCGTGGTAGGTGTGGTGGTTGATAGTGTATCTGATGTGCTGACGCTGACACCCGAGCAGATCAAAGCTGCGCCAACCCTGTCCACTTCCTTGGATACCCGTTACATCATTGGTCTGGGCACGGTCGAACAACGCATGTTGATTCTGGTTGATATTGAAAAGCTAATGACCAGCAGAGACATGGAGTTGATGGAAGAAATAGCGATATAAGGAAGATTTCAGTGATAAAAAATATGAGCATCAAAGCACAGCTTATGGGAATGGTGGCGGCAACCATCATTATTTTGCTCGCTTTTGCTACTGTAGTCTGGATTGCGGTGAGTGCGATAACAAATGCCGCAGACGATATGGGTAAAGGAAAGGATGTAGTCGCAGATATTTTGCC
>CAIWKC010000310.1 GCA_903913145.1 uncultured Gallionellaceae bacterium
AAAGAGCATCGTCGAAGAATCGTGATCCTGATCGCAATCCAGATTGCCCTGTTGGTTATTTACAAGATATTTCTGCAAACAATAGGGGAAGATCATGGTTATGAAGCAACAACAAACAATATAGGCGAAGTTATGTCAGATTTGCCCGCCAACATGTTGCGCATTGGCTACGGGCTGGCAGCGGGTGTGCTGAATGACAATGCTTTTCATTATCCAACAACGCTGCTTACCTGCTTCGCCGTTTTATTCCTGGTGTTGGTGACCTATGCTCTTTTCTCCTATTACAAAGACAAAATGTGGCGGGAGTCATTCGTTCCTATTGTGCTTGTGATATTTATGTTGCTAAGCATGGTTGGGGCGATCGTATTCCGCAGCGGGGAAGTTGCGACAGGATGGCCATTATCGATCCCTAGATACTTTGTTTACTACCATCTGGGGTGGGTTGGAATCGTTTGGATATTTTTCATAAAGTTCCGTTCCGCAAGCAGCAAGCTGGCTAGTTTTTTGCTCATCGTCCTGCCTGTAATCGGGATGCTGGTACTGTCATCGAGTGCAACCTTAGCCTGGAACAACAGAGTTTATTTTGCCAAATCGAACGAGCGTACAGAAATTGCACTTTGCAGATATGCCCGAAATGAGGCGCCGGAAAATGAAATCTCCCAAGGGGTGCGGGGGTCAGGATTCACGCGGGAGGGAGTGGAAATCCTTGTAAGTCATAAATTAAATATATTTTCGACAAGAGATATCGCAACGCCCTGTGGCCTTGAGTAGATAGTCTGCAAATAAGATGGCCATAATCTTGCCAATTAATTCTTTGCTTAATTTTGGAAATGACTGACTCGTGATTCTAATGATCAATATAAAAAAGGATATTAAGCTGAGTATGCGCGACTTGGTCGATATATATGACTTTGTCGCACTGTTAGTTGTTGCTGTGTTCTTTATTCTTATTGTGCCCAGCGCAGATTACTTTATTTCCGATCCTGACGGCGGATATTTCCTTGAGGGAGCATTGCAAGTATTTCGCGGAGGGGAGGTTCCGCAAGTAGATTTTTATGCATCATACGGCCCGCTCAACTTTATATTTAGAGCGGGAGTGATGAAATTATTTGGTATAAGTCTCTTCAGTGAATTTATTTATGTCACGGTTGGTTATACAATTGCTTATACACTGATATTCTGGACCGTTCGTCGATTCATCCTGTCACAGGGTGCTGCATGGACGGTACTGCTACTGGCGCTGATTGCGCATCCTCGATATTACAAATTTTTCGTTATCTTAATTCCAGCCCTAACAATATTTTCTGCATATCTTTACTTGAAGTTACGTTCTCTTGGCGCCCTTTTTCTGATGGGGGTAGTTATATGCATTTCATTTTTGTTTAGACATGATTTTGGTGTATATGCTGCAATTTCTGAAATTGTTTTAATTGCCAGTCTGAGGGATATACATATTCAAAAGCGGATAGGAATAATCCTGACCCTCGGAGCGTTCACTTTCATCTGTCTTCTACCATGGGGGATATGGCTAATTTTTCAAGGAGCGTTGGGTGAGTATATTACCAACCTGATTCAGGTTACTTTTGAACAAAGCGACAAGATGTCGTTGCCCCATCCACTACTACATTGGAAAGGCTCATTGTCTGTTTTGTATTTGTGCTTCTATGGAGAATTGTTGATTCTTCTGGGAGCATTGTTGATCCAGTGGAAACACATTGAGGTTAACTATCGGCCGTTATTAAACGCGATTGCAATAATGGCTTTGTTCACCTTGTTGCAAAGTGCATTTCGCTCAGACTATCCGCATTTGCTGCAAGGGGTTGGATCGATCTTTATTGCTATCGGAGTTTATTGGAATATTGATTGGAAAAATATACGAATCCAGAATATTTGGCGGGCTCTGGCAATTGTTCCGATGTTAGTGGCGGCATATGTTTTGATTGACGACTATCACCAATTGCTTAATTTAACAAAAGGGAATGTGGGTGAAAACATTAAATTTGTTAAAACTGATCGTTCGCAGATGTATTTGGATGATGGCAAGGTCTCAGTTCAAGACAAAGGAAAGTACATGATGCTTACCCTCATGCGAGGGTGTACC
>CAIWKC010000311.1 GCA_903913145.1 uncultured Gallionellaceae bacterium
GCTTAGTAACCATGTTAGCTAACCCACTAAATAACTTTGGTGGTGTGGTTAATCGGGTGCAGGGTACTGCAATGATTACACCGTGGGCACTACCAAACTCGTGGCATTGGCGCGGTGTACAATATTCTAATATCACACTATCTAACGGCTCTACACTTAATGCTGCAGGCAATGATATTACACTGTCAGGCTCATGGACTAACGGTAGCCTCACTCACTTTACACCAGGTGGAAATACTGTTACCTTTAACGGCGCAGGCGATTCAACGATAAGCGGCTCAACTTCACCGGTTATTGAGATTAAGAAAGATAAGCGTGAACAAACTCCCGCAAGAATTGAAACATTCGAAGACTTTATCAAGAGTCTGATTGAGTTACTTGGAGATAGTGCAAAAAATGCAGCAGATATTCGTTTGGCGCTTGGATTGGATAATAAACAATTCAAAGTTTGGCTTGCTGCTGCTGTAGATCAAGGAATAATCGAAAAAAAGACAAAGCCAGTTGCGTACACGCTTAGTCGTCAACAGGTGCTTTGTTAACTCAATATTGCTTATGTGTCTAATACATTGACATTCATTTGTTACGGCCTTATTGTTGACTCATTAAAGTGGGAATAAAAAAAGTATAGTGTCTTCATTTTCTTGGCTTGCTTTTTCTGAGAACGAACGCCGCAAAGTTCTAGACGTGGTCGATCTATTTGGTGATCGGGATACACGTGATGAACTAGGCATTGGAACAGTGCGTGATACATTAGCGGACTTGTTTTTCCCGGGTATCAGTACAATCCAGACAAGAGCCAGATACTTCCTTTTTGTTCCTTGGATGTATCTCGAGTTGGAACGAAAGAAAAAACCCTCCAAGGAAGTTCAGCAATTGGCGCGACTGGAAGAAACGCGGCTTATTGATATTCTCGCTGAAACCGAAAGTGACAATTCTGGGGTTATTGGAATTACGGCACGCAAAACCCTGAAAAGATTGCCAAGTAATATTTATTGGCAAGGACTCGGGACTTGGCGTATCCGCACCTTTCAAGGTGGGCAGGATGCCTATAACCGCTCCCTTGATCGGTTTTATGGACTTACGAAATCTCGTCATGAAAGCCTTGAGGAGAAACTTGCGGAGAATTCAACTTCCACCGTCAACTGGCATTTGGCGATCCCCGGAATGCCTACAGGATTCCCGAACAACGCAAATTTCGAACTTTTACCTACTGAAGCCGAATACTTGAGAGAGCGGATTATTACCTCGGTACCAAACAGTATGCTTGCTTTTCTGTTAAAGGAAGCGACTCTCTGGAACCCTAATCTTGCCGAATATCCTTGGATGCATCCTGCGATCTTAAGAATGAATTCGCAACAGCGAGACCAATTACAGCATGCTGAATATTTCGCAACTTTAATGTACGGCGCTTCGCTGCTTTACAACTTGATCCTTGCCGAACTGGCCGATGCAACTGAGATACAGGGTAACTATGAGTTAAATCTGCAGGACTGGGCTGCAGAGATCAAAGAGCATAGAAACCAACTCGTGGCATGGGATAGACAGTCATTTTGGAAGTTACTGAGAAGCATCAATCCAAGAGTTTCTATCTCTACAGAACGTTTTGTAGAAGGTTGGATTTCGATGGCGCTTCACAGTTCTGGTGCTCTGAAGGTGACTACTTCAAAGCAGGGGCGAACACTCATTTGTGAGCGCGAAATTGCGCTTAAGCGTGATCAAGCCCGGGTCAAGAATCGACGTGCTCTGGAACAATGGGGAGGCAAGGCAGGAGCGTTCCGATTGAATTATCGCTGGAGTAAAGCCCAGAGAATTCTGCTTGATATTCTTCAACCACTCGAAGGGGCGTAGATCAATGTTGCAACCACAAGATCGGCGTCTGCTTATGGAGTCGTTACGGCCTCCGGTAGGTTTTCAGCTTGATTATGCGGTGGGCACGACCTTTAGTCTCGACCTGGTGGCACTTCTTGTTACCCCTCTGGCATTCACTTTTTTCGATTGGGAGGCTGAAGACGGCAAACCGGTCATGGATCCGATCGCTCTCCTGCAGGCTATTAGCAGAAATGCAGATCGGATGGCGGTGTTTTGCCAAGCCGGCGAAATAAAAGTTCCACCACGAGAGCAGCGCCTATTTGCCTACCTTGAGGATTGCGTCCATCAAGTTACCCCGCAAGAATCTGGAGGTGTGTTCCATCCGAAAGTGTGGGTATTGCGTTTCATTGGTAGAGAGGGCGAAATCAGTTACAGAATGATCTGTGCATCCAGGAATATTACGTTCGATCGGTCATGGGACACACTGCTTGTTCTCGATGGCCAATTGCGTGATCGCCAGAACGCATTTGCTCTGAATCATCCATTAGGCGACTTTATTCGCCATCTACCCCTGCTTGCGACAGAGCCGGTATCCGAGTCAACAATGAAGCGAATCCAGCAGATTGAGCAGGAAGTTCGTCGCGTAGAGTTCGTGGCTCCGGAAGGTATGGAATTGTCAGCTTTTTGGCCTATTGGAATACCGAACTATCGGCGCTGGCCATTTCAAGATTGCCGGGATCGCTTTCTTGTGATTTCTCCGTTTCTATCCGTTGATACATTAAATAAACTAAGGCCTGTGAAAGGAAAATGTGTCTTAGTTTCTCGAAGTGATTCATTGCGTGCGATTCCTCCAGAGATTCTCGAAAGCTATAAAGAAGTGCTCGTTCTGGATTCGTCTGTCGATGAGGCTATCCCTGAGGACGATGATTCAAACGAACAAGAGCAGCAAGATGCTCATAAGTCGGATGACATCAAGACTGTTGGAGGCGAACTGAGGGGATTGCACGCAAAATTGTTTGTTGCCGATGATGGTTGGGATGCAAGAATATGGACGGGATCAGCCAATGCCACTTCGGCTGCGTTCCAGCACAACGTGGAATTTTTGGTCGAGCTCAAGGGAAAAAGAAGTCAAGTTGGGATTGAAACATTGATAGGCAGCAACCCAGAAACCGAGCTGCGGAAGTTGTTGCAACCCTATCTGCCGATCGACTCAACCGAAGAAGATATTTGGCAGGATAAGTTTGATCTTGAGGCATTAAAGGTTCGCCATGCCGTTGCAAAAGCAGGGTTCAAGGCGAAGGCGACTGTATCATCCGCTGATAAAACGTACTCACTCATACTGTCAGGAAAAGTTCCTGAACTGCCGAAGGACGTAATTCTTTCTTGTTGGCCTATTACTTGCAGTGAAGAGTTGTTTGAGCAGTTAGTCGCTTCTGATTCAAAGGAGTCTATTGCGCAATATAAGCAATTGTCCGTTGAAGCGCTCACACCCTTCATTGCCTTTCGCGCACGTATTATAGTTGGAGGAAAATCCGGCGAGATTCGCTTCGTTATAAAGGTTCCCTTAACCGGCGCCCCTGCTGACCGCAAGGATCATTTGTTACAGTATGTAATCAGGAATCAGCGAGAACTGATGGCGTACTTGATGATGCTTTTGGCCAGACCTGAGGACGGTGGGATCAATGCTGACTTGCTACAACAGTTCGCCAAAGGTGATGCAGGTGCAATGCAGTCTTGGTTCGACACTCCTTTGTTTGAGTCCCTTATTCACTGTCTTGATCGCAGCCCAGAGCAGCTTGACGAAGTAAATTCTCTTTTGAAAGACCTCGGAACCACTGAAACAGGTCAAAAGCTCTTCCCAGAAGGGTTGTCTGAGATATGGGCGCCAATATGGTCAGCCCGTCAATCAATACGAGAGAAAAAATGAAAAGCATACCGGTTGACCTTGACTCCGTACTTGGAAGTCTTAAGGATTTTCAGCGGCGCACTGCTGTCTTCGCTTTCGAGAAGCTTTTTCTGGATACTAATTCTCCCCGAAGATTTTTGGTCGCCGACGAAGTAGGTTTGGGCAAAACTTTGGTCGCACGCGGCATAGTGGCGCTAGCCATCGATCATTTATGGGAGCATGTCAAACGCATCGATATTGTTTATGTATGCTCTAACAAGGACATTGCCCGGCAAAACATTGAGCGGCTTCGAGTAACGAAGGACGAAGGCTTTACGCTGGCCACTCGATTGACCTTGCTTGCCCGTCATCGAAAAGTAAGTAATGGCGACGATTTCCGTAATAACTCCCTAAATTTTATTTCTTTGACTCCGGGCACGTCCTTTGATCAGCAAGGAACCCAGCTAGGTGAAAAATCCGAGCGAGTACTGTTGTACCATTTACTCACGCAATGCTGGGGTGTTTCTGGGATGGCGGCGCAGAATGTTTTCCAAGGCAATGCCGGCGTAGAGAGCTTCCGCAATGATGTTGCAATGTTTCATGATCAGTATGAACTTGCCCCCGATGTATTGAAGCTTTTCGTTGCTGAGTTGAAAGAGGCTCAACGCAAATGCAAGCTCACAGATGGAATTAACCTTCGTGAAAGATTTGAAGATCTTTGTAAACGTTTTCCAAGAACAAGGGATGCTGTTCCATTAAATGATCGAATTGATCGAAATGTTTTTGTTGGTGAAATGCGGAGAATTTTGGCTAAGGCGTGCGTTAAGGTGCTTAGTCCAGACCTTGTCATACTTGATGAATTTCAGCGTTTTCGCCACCTTCTCTCTAATGATAGCGAAGCTGGTGAACTTGCACATGACTTGTTCAATTTTGTTGATGAAGAATCCAAAGCTCATGTACTCCTGTTGTCTGCTACTCCCTACAAAATGTATACGATTTCAGCCGAGGCGGCTGAAGACAATCACTACGAGGATTTTCTGAGGACATTAAAATTCCTACTGAAATCTGATGAAGAAGCGAACCGAATTGCTGCACTACTGTCGTCATTCAGGCAGGAATTGCTCCGCGGAGGAGGACAGGGTTCTACACTTCTCAACAAGCTGAAAATCTCAATACAGAATGCGTTGCAGCGCGTAATTGCACGCACAGAGCGACTTGCGGTGAATCTCGACAGGAATGGAATGCTGGTCGAAAAGGAATCCAGTGGAGAGCTTACATCTGACGACCTTCGCGGTTATTGCGACATTCAGCGGATTGCTAGGTTAATTGATGCACCTGATATGCTTGAATATTGGAAGTCTGCGCCCTATCTACTCAATTTCATGGACGAGTATCAGTTTAAAAATAGCGTGGTAACAGCGCTTAGCGATAGCGATACAGGCCCCAAACTTCATCAAATTCTGGCCAATTCACCAAGGTTGCTATTATCCAAAGCAGTCATAGAAGGTGGAAAGGAAATTCCCCCCGGAAACTCGCGTTTGCGCGGGCTTATTGGGGAGATGACCCGCAATGGTGCTTGGCAATTGCTATGGATACCCCCATCAAACCCTTACTACAAGTTGGATAGTGTTTATGCATTGCCATCGCTGAAGGGCATGACTAAGCGCCTTGTATTTTCATCATGGCGAGTAGTACCTAAAGTTATTGCGAGTCTTGTTAGCCACGATGCCGAATGTCTGGCTAAAAAGGCTTACAGGAAAACTACTGGAAAGAAAGCACCCGGTGGCGTCGAGGGCAGTCAGTCACAACTACTGAGATTTGCCATTGATCGCGAGCGTAGATTTACCGGTATGCCGATCTTCTCGCTCATCTATCCTTCTGTATTCTTGGCAAGGCAATGCGATCCGCACGCAATAGCCGGGAAATTGAGGTCGCAAGCAATGGGCCTGCCGAGCAAAACAGCCGTCAGAAAAGTCATTGAACAAATCTTGCGGACTGCACTTG
This sequence comes from uncultured Gallionellaceae bacterium, assembly GCA_903913145.1. Classification (GTDB taxonomy): domain Bacteria; phylum Pseudomonadota; class Gammaproteobacteria; order Burkholderiales; family Gallionellaceae; genus PALSA-1006. The sequence goes on from CAIWKC010000311.1 coordinate 5,699, forward strand.
CACCCCATTTGGCATCCTCACCGACAAAAGGCCAGAAAGATGAGGCTTGGTATTGGGCTGCCCCACTTTTGCTTGATATTGATCACTACTGCGATGAAGCTCTTATGTGGTTCGCTCAAGATCAACTGGCAAGCAAATGGGCAGGAGAACAGATCGAAGACGAGCGCTGGGCCGAACATGTCGATAAATTGCGACAATTCGCTAAACAACCTGAGGTACTTGGCCCACCGCCAAGCGACCTTTTCCAAGTGCTTGCAGGAATTGCGATGGGAGGGCCAGCAAATTGCGCACTTAGGTCTTTGGCGCGGACACTGAAAAACCATAGTTCGCCTTATCCACAAGAACTGCGCAATGCGTCAGCTCGGATCGGATGGTCTTTTCGGGGTCATTTCAATCGCCCCCATGTAATCACGATTCTGCGAGGAATTATAAAGGGCGAATCATATTGGCAATCAGTTCTAGATTACTCAGCAAGCGGATGCCTGCAAGCAGTCCTCGACGAATATATTCATGTGTTGAAGGAGTCGCTCGGTCTTATACAAACTGACGATTTCAAGGCGGCGGAGAGAATTGCCGAAGCTGTTGGATCGGCACTGTCACTACGACCATCTAATCTGAAAGTTGATTATTTTGAACCAAGTGCTGATTCATCAAGAGTAGAACTGGAGTCCGGTCGGATTACAGCAAGATATGCACTACCCCTTGTAGAAGCACAGGAAGAAATAGATCAGGATGCGTCGCGCGTTGAAAAGGTAAGGGAGTCGTTCAACTCACCATTTTGGCCTTTCGTTGTCGCGTCAACATCCATAGGCCAGGAGGGACTAGATTTTCATACCTATTGTCACGCTATAGTTCATTGGAATTTGCCTTCTAATCCTGTTGATATGGAGCAAAGAGAAGGACGAGTTCACCGTTATAAAGGTCATGCAGTCAGAAAAAATTTGGCTTCCGTATATGGTGCTGAGTTTTCTGGAGAAGGCATGGATCCCTGGTCACATATTTTTGATCGATCTGTGAATGATAGAGATATTTCGCAGAATGACTTGATTCCGTATTGGGTATACCCGCTGGAAAATGGAGCCAAAATTGAGCGCCACGTTTTTGCACCTCCCCTTAGTCGAGACAAGGAGCGATTAGAAGCTATACGGAGAACAATGGCCATTTACCGTTTGGTCATAGGACAGCCACGACAGGATGATCTTGTGCAATATCTAATTGAGCAGAACAGTGGTGTAACTGAGGGCGATCTTGAGAATCTATCAGCAGAACTGAGTATCGATTTGGCACCTCCGTCATCTCATTCCTAACATATCGTTAACAGATTTAAGAATAGCTCATTCGGTGAGCCTTCGAAGTATTATGATTCACTTCTCCTAAATTAATTTGTGAATTCCTACTTTGAATGGAAAGAATATTGCATGCGTAAAATCGTCCTTGATACAGAAACCACGGGCCTGAGCCCGGAACATGGTCATCGAATTGTTGAGCTGGCGGCTATAGAGATTGATGGTTGGGAGATTACTCAGAATCGCCTTCACCGATATTTCAATCCAGAGCGTGAAGTTGATGAAGGGGCGGCCGAGGTACATGGCTTAACTTTAGAACGATTAATAAATGAGCCGACTTTTGATTTCTTTGCACATGAGTTCGCCGAATTCATACGTGACGCGGAACTGATTATCCATAATGCTCCGTTCGACCTGGCTTTCCTGAATGCTGAGTTTGAAAGAACCGGGCTCCCCCCTGTTGAGTCTTTTTGTGCGAGTGTAACCGATACTTTGGTGATGGCTAGAAGGCAGAACCCGGGCAAGAAAAATAATTTGAATGCACTCTGTGAGCGATATGGGGTTGATTATTCCCAGCGAACCTTGCACGGTGCCTTGCTTGATACAGAATTGCTCGCAGAAGTTTACTTAAAGTTGTACAAACGGGAGTTGCATTGAATACGGGAAAGCAAGTCATGAGAATTGCAACATGGAATTTGGATCATGCTTCCAACTCAAGTCGACCAATATCTGCTCAAATTAGGCAGATTAGAATGATCGACGCCGATATTCTTATACTGACAGAGACTTGTGAAGCAGTAGATTTGAATTCAGCTGGTTACAAATACGCGATTCCGCGTAATACAAACGAGTATGGAAAATATTGGTCAACGATCTGGTCCAAGTTCCCAATTACTCAGCAAGTCGATTGCTATGATAATAAAACGGCTGTATGCGCTTTAGTTGTTGCACCAACAGGCGATGTGATCGTTTACGGAACCATTATTACGTGGAGAGATGATAAAGGCCCAAACAATACTTCTCCGCCATGGTCAGAGCATATGAAATCAATTAGCGACCACGGAAACGATTGGCGATCGATTCAAGATAAACTTCCTGGTATTCCATTAATTGTTGCAGGTGACTTTAATCAGACTCGCGACGGATCAACCAGAACCTATGGAACCAAGGCTTGTAGAGAATTGCTGGGTGCAGAACTCACCAGAAGCAGACTAACGTGCCTCACAACTGAGAATTTCGGGGATACTGGAAAACTCAAATCGGATCCCGCCAAAGGATGGGCTAGGAACAATATCGACCACATTTGCGTGAGCGAAAAGGTGTTCCAAGTGGTAAAAGTCGGTGCTTGGGATCATTTCACCGATTCGAATCAATACATGTCTGACCACAACGGGGTCTACGTGGATGTCATGTAATTAAAAGCTATATTACTGCCAGGATGTTGAAACAACACAAATATTACACTGACTCATTCAAGGTGTGATTTAGAGTTTACGAGAGGTCATGCGATGCAACGAACAGGAGGTAAACTTACTTTTTCTGCATCTGACATCGTGGGCTATCTTGCGTGCCCGCACAAAACAACACTCGATAGAATCAATTTAGACACACCGCTTGAACAAGCCAAACCTGATGAACAGGTTGAACTGATTCAAGACAAAGGCTATGCACACGAAGCTGGATTCCTCGATTCTCTGCGCTTGCAGGGAGGAACGCTGATTGAGTTATCAAGCAAGGGAAGTTTTTCCGAGAATGTGGCTGCAACTCGTGCGGCTATGGCAGACGGAGTAGACATAATCTTTCAGGCTGCGCTGGCCGAGGGAAACTATATGGGTTACGCAGACTTCCTACGCCGCGTCGATAGACCGTCAAGTCTGGGAGCTTGGAGCTACGATGTGTCTGACACCAAGTTAGCTCATAGAGCACAGCCGAAGTTCATGATTCAGCTCGCGCACTATTCAGAACTGGTTGCCAGTACTCAAGGGGTTCAACCTGAGTTAATGCATCTGGTATTTGGTAATCACACGGAACGCAGTTTTCGTGTGGCTGATTACACTCATTACTACAGGCGACTTAGGCAGCGTTTTGAAATTTTTATTGAGCATCAGCCAACTACCACTCCTGAAAAGTGTGATCACTGCGATTTTTGCGTTTGGCGCGAGCGTTGTGCTGCCGAATGGGAGGCTGCAGATCACCTTAACCGGGTGGCCAACATTAGTAAGATACATATAAAACGTCTTCGTCAGGCAGGAATAAATACACTGGCACAATTGGCAAAAATTGATCCAAAAATAGGCATTCCAAAAATTAGTCCTGAAACATTAAACCGCCTGCATGCTCAGGCTGCGCTTCAATACAAGAAAAAAGAAACTGGTCAAAATCAGATCGAACTTCTTCCTCGAGATATTCAAGCCAATAAAGGATTTGACCGGTTACCTCCACCTAATGAGGGCGATCTGTTCTTTGATATGGAAGGGGATCCTTTGCATGAAGGAGGTCTCGAATATCTTTTTGGTGTCTACTATTTCGAAAAAGGTCAATGGACGTTTTTAGATTTGTGGGCGCATGACCGTCAAGAAGAGAAAGTAACATTCATCAAGTTCATTGATTTCGTTACCACCCATTTGATTCTTAACCCCGAAGCGCATATTTATCATTACGCCAACTATGAACCGGCGGCGCTTAAGAAGCTGATGTCACTTCATGGTGTTTGCGAAGCAGATGTTGATCAGTTACTGCGCGAAGAGAAGTTCATTGATCTTTTCAAGGTCGTCCGTGAAGCAATACGCGTTTCTGAACCACGTTACTCTATTAAAAATTTAGAGACTTTTTATATGCCAAAGCGGGAAGGCGAGGTGACCAACGCCGGTGCAAGTATTGTGTATTACGAAAAATGGAGACAGACAAATGCACCTGAACTGTTAAGCAAGATACGTGACTACAACAAAGATGATTGTGTCTCAACTCAACTTCTTCACCAATGGCTGTTAAGTCACAAACTAAATGCTACCGAGATTCTTCATCATTCTTCATCAGGCGTTCCTCCCTCTGAGAAAAGCGATGCTATTAAGGCACACGAGGAACGCTTGGCCTCATACGAAACACAACTCTTGGGGAAATTACCGAAGGATGAGAAAGATTGGAATGAAGAGCAGCAATTGAGCGCGCTCATGTTTTATTTATTGGATTTCCATCGCCGCTCAGCCAAGCCGGCCTGGTGGGAACTTTTTTCACGCCGTGACATGAATGTGGAAGAGTTGGCCGAAGATCCAGAATGCATTGCAGGACTGGAACTTGTCTCTGTACTGAAGGCAAGCAGTGCTCGTGGTGCCAATGTTGCAACTTATCAGTATCCAGAACAGGAATTCAAACTTCGTGAAGGAAGCAAATGTATACGTACCGATACGACAGAATCCCTTGGGGAGATTGATACAATTGATGAAGATAAGCGTATTCTTAAGATTCGAATCGGTAGCAAAAAAGAGATTCCAGATAACGTATCCATTTCATCCGGTGGTCCAATACCTACCAAGGTGATTAGTGAAGCTTTATTTCGCCTTGCGGACAGCTTAATTGAAGAAGACCATAAATATACTGCTGCTTTAGCTTTTTTGCAGAAAGCTGCGCCTCGAGTTCGTGGACATCAGCTAGGCACACCAATTGTCGACGAAACTAAGGATGCATTGCCTCAGATTATTGATGCTGTGGCAAACCTTGATAGGAGCACATTATTTATTCAAGGGCCACCCGGCGCAGGTAAAACATACACTGGTTCGCATATTATTGTTGAATTGATAAATCGTGGTTATCGAATAGGTGTTACATCAAATAGCCATAAGGCCATTCACAATCTACTCAATGATGTAGAAGAACAGGCAAAAGTGCAGGGGGTAAAGTTCAGCGGTTCATACAAATCTTCATCTCAGACCATGGGCTCTGAATTTGAAGGTACTTATATCACAAACGTTTCATCAAACAAGGAAGTAGCGATGGGTTTGCAGGACGACAAACTCGTGGCTGGTACCGCTTGGTTATTTAGTGATCCACTATTTGATGAGGCGCTAGACTATTTGTTTGTTGATGAAGCAGGTCAAGTAGCGGTAGCAAATCTAGTAGCTATGGCGACAAGTGCAAAGAATATTGTCCTGCTTGGCGATCAAATGCAACTAAGTCAGCCGATTCAAGGAGTACATCCGGGTGAATCAGGTTTATCTGGTCTCGATTTTCTGCTTCAGGGGCGAGCGACCATTCCACCTGACCAAGGTATCTTTCTCGCAACGACATGGCGCATGCATCCCGATGTATGCAAATTTATTTCTGATGCAGTCTATGAAAGTCGCTTGTTTCCAGAAGCGAAAAATATAGAACAGCGGATAATCCTCAATACTGATGCCCATCCTGCATTACGCCCGACAGGTATGGTTTTTGTCCCAGCAAATCACGATGGCTGCTCACAACGAAGCGAAGAAGAAGCGGAAATTGTTAGTGAGTTGTACGATAGTTTACTGAAACAGCACTACCGTGACCGAGACGGAAATGAGCATCCCATGTCGATAGAGAACATACTCGTCGTCGCACCCTATAACATGCAGGTGAATTTACTTAAACGCACATTGCCAGATGGGGCACGAGTAGGTACGGTGGACAAATTTCAGGGGCAAGAGGCTGAAGTAGTGATTGTGTCAATGGCCACTTCAAACGGAGATTATTTGCCTCGCAATATCGAATTTCTTTTTAGTAAGAACAGATTGAATGTCGCTTTATCGAGAGCACGAAGTCTGGCGCTGTTAGTTGCAAGCCCAGATTTGGCTGATATTTCATGTGCGACTGTGGAGCAGATGGGGTTGGTGAATTTGATGTGCGCAGCGATTTCTTACTGATTTTCATTTGAAAAAATCTACCCTTCTTTAATTTAGTAGAAGGATTAAGTTATTCGCATTACTGCACACAAGCATGTATATAGCTTTGCCATATGACTGAGGAATAGAAAGCGAACTTAAATGAATGATAGAGAAATATTTAATTGTTTACAGGGGCTTGGTTGGCAAGAGCACTATACAAATGATCCTTATGTGAAGTACTACAGATTTAAAGTGCCGACTTCAAAGGGCGGATGGGAATATTTTTATTTAGATCGATCAAATAGCAACGCAAAGCTATGCCTCCATCCTAGATTTCTAGATTGGCGTAATGATTTAAGAGGATCGTCATTGTCTTGGAAGTGTTCATTCAACTTTTGATAAAAAGGCTTTTACCAAATATTTTTACGAA
>CAIWKC010000312.1 GCA_903913145.1 uncultured Gallionellaceae bacterium
TTCAACTTTTCAATACCCAGCATTTTGAGGATGCTTCCTTCGTAAAATGGTTCTGAAGTTCCTTTCTTCATCTTACGAATGAAATATTTCTCAAAGGCTACCTTGGCAAGGTGTACCCATTTGCCTTCTGAAAACCAATTTACATTGCGCGGTGGAATCTGAGGAATTGCCACGAAAGCAACACCGCTATCACCAAAATCAGCTAGACAAACCGCATTCCAAGTCGCTTCTTTATCAGCCGGACCTCCGGTCAGATCTGCATGTATATTATGTACAGCAGCAGTCACCATTGATTCGATCATATAACCAGTCTTTGGAGTGCCGACAGGAATAGGTGTTGGCTCAACTGGTGGAATTGCAACACACACCCCGACTGCAAATACATTCTTGAATTTTGCATTTCGCTGATGTTTGTCTACCGTGATAAAGCCGCGCGGATTCGTCAGACCTTCGATACCGAACACTGCATCTACCCCCTTAAAAGCTGGAAGCATCATGCTGTAGTTGAATGGCAACTCATGTTTTTTCTTTTCCACACCCATGTCATCATGCTCGGTAACATACATTTTGCCGGCTTCGACTTTGGTTACTTTTGCATTGCAAATCCACTTGATGTGTTTATCCCTCATTCCGGATTCAAGAATTCCCTTAGAGTCACCGACGCCACCCAGGCCGAGATGACCAATATAGGGCTCAGCAGTGACGAACGTCATCGGAACCTTGGTGCGGATTTTGCGTCGGCGCAAATCAGTATCCATGATGAAGGCATACTCGTAGGCTGGGCCGTAGCAGGATGCTCCTTGTACAGCACCGACTACGATGGGACCGGGGTTTTTGCAGAAATTATCCCAGTCGTCATGTGATTTCATCGCGTGATCGACATGGCAAACCGAGTGTGTATGCCCCCCGTGCGGGCCAAGTCCTTCAACCTCATCGAATGCAAGCTTTGGACCGGTCGCGATTAACAGATAGTCATAGTCCATAGTGCTGCCATCGCCAAGTGCAAGCTGATTTTTTTCCGGATGAACACGCGTAACCCCGCTGGAATTAAAATTGATTCCTTTGCGTTCGAGATAACTGCGGATAGGGAACTCAATTTGATTGCGTTCGCGCCATTTCACACCGACCCAGGGATTTGATGGGACGAAATGAAAGTTTTCATTATTGGAGACAACCGTGATCTTGTGATTACTATCCAGCTTATAACGAAACTCGTAAGCTGCTGGCATTCCGCCAATACCTGCTCCCATAATTACAATATGTGCCATTTTGCCCCCCCGTTAGTGAAATTTGGTTTATTTAAGGTCTGACTAGCCGATATGGTATTTGAGTTAATTGTAAATATTTATTCAGCTACAGTATTAAGCTAAATTGCACCGTATTGTGTCTATAGCTATTTTGGGGGGGAGAGAAGATAACCCTATTGGTGAGATAGCATAAATGGGTAATTTTTAATGCACTTCAGAATCGGGATATTTGGCAGTGCCAACAAGGTGTTTTAATTAACGAATAGAAACATCCTCACCGTTAGAAGTTTCCTGCTCTTTTGCAAAAAGAACAGCAGCTTTTACACGCGAAGACAAATTGAGCTTGTTTAAAATATGTCGAACATGCTGTTTAACCGTGTCATAACTGATCTTCAATGTGTTAGCGATAGCCTTGTTACTTTCACCGCGCGCAAGCAGTTGCAGAATTTCACGTTCACGATCAGTGAGCAGCTTGAGTGAATTTTTGGGATCTTGTCCTGATTGGTCTCCCCTTAACATATCGATCATAATCATAGTCATGCTTGGAGCAACTACTAATTCGCCAGCAGCAACACGACGGATGGCATCGACTACATCGTCCGGAGCCATATCTTTTAGAAGATAGCCTCTTACACCTGCCCGGATGGCGTTAGTCAGGTCAGTTCCGGAATCGCTCATTGTCAGCATCACGGCCGGGGTTGTATAACCTTCGCTACGAAGTAATTGTAATAGGGAAATTCCGTCAAGCGGTTTCATACGCAGATCGAGAATTAAAAGATCCGGCTCTCCCTTTAGCAACTTGCGCAATTCAACTACGTTGTCGGTTGAGCCCAGTACAGAAAAGTCATAACAATTAGACAATAATTCACTTAGTCCGCGTCTACAAAGTCCTTGGTCATCTACCAAAACCAATTTTAACTTTTCAATCATTTGTTGCACTCCAGTCCGATGATGGTTCGGGAAAAAACAATTGGACTTGTGTGCCTAATCCCACAGCACTATCCACCTTTATTCTACCGCCAATCCGTTGAGCGCGCTCTCGCATGATAGCCATGCCAAAATGACCTTCCAGAGGAGAATGAGAATGAGCACCTCCACCGTTGTCTTCAATGGTAAAAACAAGATATCCAAAGTTGGCATTGACAAACAGGCGGGCATGGGTTGCTCCAGAATGTCGGGCAATATTGGTAAGCGCCTCGCGAATAATATGAAAAACCTGTATCTCGAATTCCAATGGTAACTCGAGATCAACCAGCCTGTTGTGATAATCCAGAACGATGTTATTGCGTTTTCGAAATTCCGCCGTAATTTCGCTCAAAGCCGCCAATAATCCTCCTGGGTTTAATTCACTGCGAAAGTCGGTGATCAATTTTCTGGCACTCTTTTGGCCGACCTCCAAAGCTTCATCCAATTCGCCAGCCAGATTGATTGCCAATTCTGCATTTTCATAGCGGATGGCTTCGCGTAGCAAGTTCACACGCGTCCGAGAATATATCAACGTTTGAGCAAGCGAATCGTGGATATCATTGGCAATACCTTGGCGTGCGGCCAATCTTTCTCCCCGTCTAAGTTCACGGTTGATACGCGAATGCTCGATCGCGGCAGTAATCATTTGGGCAAAAGATACGATTATTTTCATGTGCCCACCAACCGACTTGCTGGGAGCATCGAAGAAGACTGTCAAAAAACCAAGGGTATTTTCATTAGAATTGGGTGCTAGCGGAACAGAGATCAAAGACTGGAAGCGGCAATTTGCATAGCGGCAGTTTGGCCGTGATATACATTCGCTAATGTCTGAAGTATGGAGAGTTTTACCCAGTGTCGCAACATCTGAGACTTCGCAATCTAACTCGGAAAAATTTTCTGCTTCTTCTTGTAACTCGGAGGATAGACCGCTGGAACTAATAAGCTCAAGCGTAAGTCCGTCAGGTGATAATAAACGAACAACACCCGCGGTTGCATCCACAGATCTGATGATACTTTCCAAAAATGAAATCAATAACGTTCTCAGTTCGCCCGCACGCGGCACTGAGAATTCCTGGGTCACACAGACATCCAACCCTCCATCTTTGCCGGGCGGCGTAAATACCGGCTCACTTACCCACGAAAAACCGCTTGGTTTGGATTCGATAATGGGTATTATTTTGTTTTGCATTAGCATTTACAGTTCTACCTTAAACCAAAAACCAACTTAGACTAAAGTGAATAAGCTAAAACATCAAGTGGCTAAATTACATTGATCAGGTTATTACCCCAATAGGGCTATAGCATAACCTACCCGATTTGGTTATAGACAATATTAGTGCAAATTCGGCTTAATGAGATGGTGTCCCCGTAATGTAATAACTTTATGAAAATATGCATAGTTTCCGATAGTCACGACCGCTCTAAACCACTTGAAGCGGCCATTGCGGAAGCTAAAATTCATGGAGCTCAGGCGGTTATTCATTGCGGTGACCTGATCGGGATCAACACACTTCGCTCCTCGTTAAAACTGAATATTCCTTTTCATGCAGTTCATGGTAACAATATCGGAGATGTCGCAGCGCTATATAGAATGATGGTAAAGAGTGATGGGCAATTTACCTACCATGGACAAGAAGCGATTCTGGAACTGGGCGGACGCAAAATATTTGCCACCCACATGCCTCACCACGGGCAGGCCTTTGCTTGCACAGGCGATTATGATTTGGTCTGTCATGGTCACAGTCATACAGCACATGTTGATTCACAGAGGAATATTAAAGGCGGGAATACATGGCTTGTCAACCCTGGCTCTGTTGCGGGTATTGATGCCCCCGGTGTTAATGCCATTCCCACTTGGATACTGGGTGATTTGGAACGGATGACTTTTGAAATTCGTACTTTGCAGCATACTCTTTTGGAGGCTTGAGTTGACGCTTCCATCGCAACAAATCAAACACTCTTGGCGGCGACATCTGCGGAATTTGGCCAGCAGAGATACTGTCTTTCCGCATTGTCAACTACTCACAACTGATGAGTATAGCCTATGGAGAAAATGTCAAATAGGCTAGTTGGGTCGGACCCATTATCCAGCCAACAAAATAACAGAAAATAGCCCAGAAGTGATTGGGCTATAATACATAAAGTCGATAACCATTTCACGAGGAGAATGCCATGCAACACCTATCAGCCAAAGAAGCTTACGATTTTTTGGAAGCCAATCCAGAAGCCGTATTTATCGACGTACGCAGTGAGATGGAATATATGTTTGTTGGCCATCCGCGCGGCTCAATACATGTGCCTTGGGTGGATGGCCCTGACTGGGAGGTTAACCCTATGTTTGTTTCGCATGTTCGCAAAGCTGCAAGCGTTAATCGTCCTGTTGTTCTTATATGCCGCTCCGGACGTCGCTCTGCTGATGCAGGATTGGCGTTGGAAAACGCGGGTCTGAAAGATGTCTACAATGTGACGCACGGTTTTGAAGGCGATCTTAACGAAACGCATCACCGCAACTCGCACAACGGCTGGCGCTTTGAAGGATTGCCTTGGGCGCAAACTTAATATTGACCACTGTTCAACTCGACTCCATTTTTTCGCGAGATTGAGTTGAATTGGTGCTATGAACAGCTTTCCCGTTTACTCTGAAAAAGATCAAAAGTTTGGCAACGCGTTGCAGTTTGAGCGCTACGGTAAATTTGTTTGCTTGCAACTTGCAGATAGCGAATATTACCCCGACCCCTTTGTGGTGTAAGCAACTTCATTTATCGAATTGAATTTCTTGCTGAACCGGGAAAATATATTTCCCCAAACTGAGGTGTCTAGTCATGCAATCTGGCCCGCGTGAAATTTTAACCCCCTTCAGATCTATTCCTTTGGAAGTGCCCGAGGGGATGAAACACAACGAATTTTTTAACAGCACTGAAAATTTGAATGATCTGGTAAACAACAATGGCTTGCTGATGAATGCAGAAAACCTGCTGTTGTACCGCAAGGCCTTGGGGCACAGTACCGAGTTTGATTGCTCCATCATTTATAACACTTCTAAAACCATTTTAAATCCGCTGGGTCGTCCGGTGCGGCGTACGCAGGTTGCGGAAAATGTTAAACATGTGTGGAATCGAATGAATCAAATCATCTTCGATTACATGTTAGAGCAGTATTCTGATCCAGATGAAGCGCTGATCTTGGCCGGCGAAGCAAGTTTGGATGCAACTTGGCCCCTGACTTCACCCGGCGTGCCCAGTATCAGAATGCTGCATAACCACTTTGTGGTTTTTCCTAAAGAAGATTTGCTCAACGCAAAACTGACAGATGTTGATAATCCAAATCTCACCGATGGGGGGCAGCACAGTTTGTTTCAAGCTTATATGCGAGATGTCTATCGTGAATTTTTTAATAAAGCACTTAATTTGAAAATTCTCAAACCGGCAAGTGATGCGGATACTCGCATTGGATTGACTGGATATCCGCAAGGCTTACCCAGCTGGGAAATACAAGGAGGCGCAGCAGCTCTAAAGGATGTGCATTTCTGGAAAGAA
>CAIWKC010000313.1 GCA_903913145.1 uncultured Gallionellaceae bacterium
ATGTGGCTGCTACATAACCATCGCTTATCCAGCTAATACTTGAACCCCATACTCCTGCGTAGAAACCACTCGCTGGAGTGTAGTCAAAACCGCCTTGAATGGCTGGATTGCCGCCAGTTTGTGAAATGCCACGATAGAGATAATTGCTTACCAATGCGACGTTGCTTGTTACAGCAGGAGTCGGAGCCGCTGCAGCTGCAGCAGGTGCATCTTCAGCGAATGCTGGTATCGCGAACAAGGTACCCAGAACAACTACTAGCAGTTTCTTTTGCATGATGTTTCCTTTCGATTAAGTTTAAAAACGGGATATCTTTTATCCACGTGCTTACCTAAGCACTATCTATGCCACCTAAAATAACCTATTTAAAACAATATTTAATACTGAACTTACGTGTTGGTGGTAGTGGCACCGCACCGATACCATGCAAGCAAAGCTAGTGTTTGCACCTATCAGGTGCAGAGGGTTTTAGCTCAACCTTTGAATGATTAAGGAATAGCTGACCAGACAAAAATATTGAATGTGTAAACCGTAAATAACTATCTAAAAATAATGAGATAATTTACGTGAACCTTTTATTTGATTCAAACTCCAACACGCCCTTGTTTCAGGCCGAAGCGCTGGCTTATTCAATGGAACAATAATCAAAACAACCGTATCATGCTTGGTTGGAGCGATTGCTTAACTTATGAATTAGGGAGAAGTTTTGTTGCAGATATGCTTGGGCAATGATGTTTAACCCAAATAATCCATTAGCATAAAACTGCGTCATTCCCGCGCAGGCGGGAATCCAGATCGTTGAAGAATTCCCGCGTAGCGGGTCAACTTCATGGTTTTGTCCGCTACGCGGGATATTTGTACCTGCTGGGTTCCCGCCTGCGCGGGAATGACGGCCTAATGGATTATCTGGGTTTAATCATTGCCAAGTCGGAATTCATGCAAAGTTCGTGTTGTTGAGTGCAGAAATTAATAGGAAAACTGTGGTAATCAATCAATTCAAAAAGCTAGATAAGCAACGCATATCCAAGAGACTCTATTGCTCTTTAATGTCGCTGGTGGTTGCTACGTTCTTTTCCGGCTGTGCTGCCGGACCTGACTTCAAGCGCCCGGAAGCGCCAAGCGTAAGCAGTTACACCTTACAGCCTATCGCCTCACAAACCGCGGCCACGCCCGATACCCTGCACGGACAAGCGCAACATTTTGTTGCTGCCAAAGACATTCCCTTTGACTGGTGGACACTTTTCCAGTCACCGCAACTGAATACTTTGATTGAACGCACGCTAAAAGCCAGTCCCACCATCGAAGCCGCACAAGCAGCCTTGAAGCAGGCACACCAAAACGTGGTCGCCCAGCAGGGTTTTTTCTATCCGACCGTCAGTGTGGCCTACTCTCCTTCGCGTAACAAGTTGGCCGGTAATATGGGTGGCAACTCGCCCGGTCTGCAGCAAAACGGTGACAATATCCAGAGTTCGCCCTCAGCACCGGCTTATTACAATTGGCATACCGCCCAGCTTTCGGTTGGCTATGTACCCGATGTATTTGGCATCAATCGCAGAATAACTGAATCTGCCAAGGCGCAAGAGGAAGGGCAGTTGATGCAGTTGCAAGCCACCTACGTCACGCTTGTTTCAAATGTGGTCGCGGCGGCCTTTCAAGAAGCAGGCTTGCGCGCTCAGATCGCCGCGATCAATCGCATCATCGCGCGTAACCACGAAAATCTGGACATCATGCACTTGCAACTGGACAAGGGCTATGTGGCCGAAATCGACGTGGCGGCGCAAGAAGCACTTTTAGCTCAATCCGAACAAGCTTTGCCGCCGCTGACCAAGCAATTGGAACAAACACGCGATTTAATCCGGGCGCTGGACGGCAATTTGCCGAATCAGGATGTGCCTGAAACGTTTGAACTGGCAGACTTGCATCTGCCCGAAGAATTACCGCTCACTTTGCCCTCCAATCTGGTGGAACAGCGCCCGGATGTTCGCGCCGCCGAAGCCCAATTGCACAGTGCCAGTGCTCAGTACGGTGTTGCCATTGCCAACCGTCTACCGCAATTCATGCTGACTGCCGACATCGGGGGTATGGCTTCCTCACCGGAATGGATGTTTCGTAGCGGAGGTTCGTTTTTTAATCTTACCGGCAACATATCCCAGATACTTTTTGATGGCGGCAGCTTGAAAGCCAAATCGCGTGCCGCCGAGCAGGCAATGGTGCAGGTGGGAGCACAGTATCGTAGCACGGTGATTACCGCACTGCAAAATGTGGCCGATACGTTACACGCCATCCGTGCAGACGCGGATGCCCTGAAAGCGGCAGCCAAGTCCGAGCATGCGAGCAAAACTGTTCTGGATTTGTCGACCAGGCAATATCAGCTGGGCTATATCAGCTATCAGAATCTGCTGGCGGCACAGCAAAACTATCAGATGACTGTGGTAACCCTAGCGCAAGCGCAAAGCGGGCGCTTGGGTGATACCGCTGCGTTGTATCAGGCGCTCGGCGGGGGATGGTGGAATAGGCAGGAAGTTGGAAAGCAAGATGCCGCATCAGCTCAACCGGGGAAGAGTGCAATGCCTTCCGCCCAAAAAATGAATCCTGATAATACTGAATCTACTAATATATCGATGGCTCGACAAACTGCCGCGAATAATGGAGTGAGCAAACAATGAAGCTGGATAAAAAACATGTCACTGCAGCAGTTTTTTTAGTGGTTGCATCTGGCTGCGGTTATTGGTTTTGGCAAAAATTGCATGCAACAAAAGCTGAAGTTGTTTTAGAAAAACCAGCAGATCACAAAGTTTCCGATACGATACATTTTGCCGCTGACGCACCTCAGTTGGAATTTGTGCGTACCAAACAAGTGGCCGCATTTCCTGAACCATTGATAGATGGGCTTAACGCCCGTATCACCTATGACGATAATTACACCGCGCGTGTTTTTTCGCCGATCGCAGGCCGTGTCACCAAAATTACAGTCGAGGCCGGACAAAATGTCAAAGCGGGAGATCCATTGTTGTGGATTGATTCCCCGGACTTTGCTAGCGGGGCTTCAGATAGTTTGAAGGCGGATGCCGACCTGTTGCGCAAGAAGGTGGCATACGAGCGCGCCAAAGGCTTGTTTGACGTAAAAGGGCTGGCGCTCAAAGATCTTGAATCCGCAGAAGCAGATTGGCATCAGGCTGAAGCCGAAGCGCAACGCGCAAAGGCGCGCATGAGAAACCTGAGCAGCAATGAGGTTGCAAGTGCAGACGGTAAATATATTTTGAAGGCACCCATTGAGGGCGTGATCAGTGAGCGTCAGGTCAACATTGGCAGCGAAGTTCAACCGGGCGCTGCCAATTCACTTTTTGTTATTACGAATCCGAAACATCTGTGGGTTCTGGTAGATTTGCCCGAGCAATATATTGAAAAAGTTAAAATAGGTCAGCCAATTTCTGTTGAAGTAGACGCTTACCCAAGTGAAATTTTTCTGGCCAAGGTTTCGGTCATCAGCGAAACACTGGATCCGGCTCTGCGACGTTTTCAGGTTCGCTGTGATGTGTATGACAGTGAGCATCAACTCAGACCGGAAATGTTTGCCCGCATCAGACCCATTGTTAACGATAAAATTAAAGTACCCCGTGTTCCCAATACGGCTTTGTTTACACAGGGTCTCTATAGTTTCCTTTTTGTTGAACAGTCCCCAGGGGTTTTTCAAAGGCGACGTGTGACTTTGGGCTTGCAGGATGCCGATTTTTCATACATTAAAGAAGGTTTAAGTACCGGTGAACGCATCGTTACCAGCGGAGCCATTTTGCTGAATTCGGAATTGAGCGGTACTGAATAATGCTGGCAAAACTAATTTCTTTTGCCCTGCAACAACGAATATTCGTGTTGGCAGGGGCGCTGGTGATTTTGATCGCCGGGTGGAATGCCCTTGATAATTTGCCGGTCGAGGCCTTTCCTGACGTGCAGGACGTGCAGGTTCAAATCGACACATTGGTTCCTGGTCAGGCACCCGAAGAAGTTGAGCGAACGGTAACCTTGCCGATTGAACGAGAGATGAGCGGCATACCCCACATGACTCAACTGCGCTCGGTTTCGATCACCGGACTTTCCGAAGTTATTCTGACCTTTGCTGACAAAACGGATGACTATTTTGCACGGCAACAGGTGATGGAACATTTGCAAAATGTTAATTTTCCTCCGGGTATATTGCCGAGTCTTGCGCCACTTACGAATGCCGTAGGTGAAGTTTATCGTTATGTGCTGGATGCTCCTGCAGACATGCCGCTTAATGAGGTGCGTGCGTTGCAAGATTGGTTGATACGTCCCGCGTTGCGTCAGGTACCGGGAATCGCAGACGTGATTAGCTACGGTGGTACCATCAAAGAATATCAGGTACGTGTCGATCCCAGTCTGCTGCGAAAATTTAGTGTGACCATGAGTCAGGTTGCGCAGGCGTTGACTGCCAATAGCAGCAACGCTGGTGGCGGAATACTTAAACGGGGAGATGAAGCGCTGGTTATTCGTAGTGTGGGCATATTCCAAAATGTTCAGGATATTGCACGCGTGGTGGTGACTGCCCAGAACGGAAAAACCGTGCTGGTAGGCGACATCGGCCAAGTAGTCATTGGCGATAGACCTCGCTCCGGTATTGTAGGATTCAATGAGCGCGACAATGTAGTGCAAGGTATTGTGGACATGAGCAAGGGGCAGAATGCCACCAAGGTCGTTGAGGAATTAAAAGCCAAAATAAAAGAACTCAGCCACAAGCTTCCACCAGATGTAAAGATCGTTCCTTACTATGATCGAACAGATTTAGTGCGTCATACTGTGCATACGGTTTCTGAAAACCTGATTGTCGGCGCGCTGCTGGTCATCTCAATTCTGATCATCTTTTTGCGCAACTGGTATGCGGCTTTGGCAGTTGCACTCATTATTCCGTTGGCGTTGCTTTTTGCTTTCATTATGATGGATGCAAAAGGTGTATCGGCTAATTTGATTTCGTTGGGCACGGTTGACTTCGGGATTATCATTGACAGTGCCGTTGTGCTGGTTGAAGCGCTGATGGTCAAACTGGCTTTGGCAAAAGCAGATGGCATTGAAAAACACCTTAGTTTTGGTTGGCGCCTGCATCTGATCAAACAGACCAGCATTGAGTTGGGACGTCCCATTCTGTTTTCCAAGGTCATTATTATTTTAGCCTTCTTGCCTATATTTACTTTCCAGCGTGTTGAAGGAAAGATATTTTCGCCTATGGCATTTACCCTGAGCTTCGCGCTGCTTGGCGCTATTTTAATGACACTGACTTTGATTCCAACGTTGCTAAGCTACGCGGTCAGAAACAAAGATCTGGCTGAAAAACACAGCGGTTGGATGAACACACTGCAACAAAAATATCGTGATTTATTGATATGGGCGGAAACACGGCGTAAACGTATCGTTGCAGTTTCAGTCGCAATGCTAGCGATGGCTTTTATCGGCGCACCGTATCTGGGCAGCGAATTTCTACCGATGCTGGACGAGGGAAATATCTGGTTAACGATCACGTTGCCACCTGCCACCGTACTGGATAAGACCAAAGAGATTGAGGGCAAGGTCCGCTCCATTTTAAGGACTTATCCGGAAATAAATAATGTAGTAACCCAAGTAGGTCGTCCGGATGACGGAACCGACCCGAAAGGGCCGAACAATATGGAAATTATGGCCGACCTTAAACCTCGTGACACATGGCGCTTCTCAGATAAGGAAGCCCTCATTGCTGACATGACGAAAAAGATTCACGCGATTCCCGGTGTGCCGACTAACTTCTCCCAAGTTATTCAGGATAACGTTGAAGAAGCTTTATCTGGCGTCAAGGGGGCAATTGCCATCAAGATTTTCGGCCCCGATCTGGAAATTCTTGAAGACAAATCCTCTCAGGTTGCCAGTGTGATAAACAGTATTCGCGGTGCCGCAGATGTAGAAGCCATCAAGGTGGGAGGACAAACCGAATTAAATATCGCGCTTAACCGCAGTCGCATGGCGCGGTATGGCCTCAACATTAATGATGTGAACACGACTATCCAGACCGCGATGGGCGGCACTGCGGTGAATTCGTTCTATGAAGGGGATCGCCAGTTTGATGTCACGTTGCGCATTGCAGCGCCGTACCGTGACGCGGTGGATGATGTTTCCAATTTATCAATTTCGTTGCCGGGCGGAGGGGTGATGCCGCTGAGTTCGATTGCAAAAATCGAAGTTCGTCAGGGTGCGGCACGCGTCGGACGCGAAGGGGGTGGTCGAATGGTGGCAGTGAAGGCAAACTTGCTTGGCCGGGATCAGGGCAGCTTTGTTGCCGAGGCAATGGAAAAAGTAAAAGAGCAGGTTAAATTGCCACCTGGCTACACGATGACGTGGGGTGGACAGTTTGAGAATCAGCAGCGCGCCAACAAACGCTTAAAAGTCATTCTTCCGCTATCGGCGGGGATGATATTTGTGCTGCTATTTTGGGCATTTCGTTCCATGCGAAAAGCTTTGCTGGTAATACTGATGGTGCCCTTTACGCTGATTGGCGGCCTTGCCGGTCTTGGCTTTGCCGGCTTGCACCTGTCGGTATCCGCAGCAGTAGGCTTTATCGCTGTGGCAGGAATATCAGTGCAAAACGGCGTTATCATGGTGGAGCAATTCATGGAAATTATGCGCAACGGCAAAAGTTTACGCGATAGCGTAATGCTGGGCGCAGTAGCTCGTTTGCGGCCGATTTTAATGACCGCACTCATGGCTGGGATAGGTCTTTTACCGGCAGCGCTGTCACATGGAATTGGTTCTGAAACGCAGCGACCATTTGCAGTGGTGATTGTGGGCGGGATTATATCGGCAACGCTATTTACTCTTTTGTTGCTACCGTTGCTGTTTCCAATTTTTACGGACGAGGCTCAAATTAAAGGCAATCAACCGTTGGTTGAATAATTTGTGGAAATCCCACCCCAAGTAAAAAAATAGGGGTCGGCAATTAATAAAAAATTGTAAGGCTGCGCGCATCGAAAAGAACTTTGTTGCGCGCAGCTTATTTCTCTGTCAATAAATCGGCCTAAGAGCAAGTTTGATCCGCACATTAGCCTAGCGCCGGAATATCAGTTTTCCCGAGTGGTTTAGTCAGTCCTGAGGTCTTACGAAATCTGGTGGAAGGACACACAGAAGGTCGTCAGTTTGGTATTCTTTGCGAGCCTCGTGTGAATGTGCTGGAATTGAGTCTGGCATTGGATGCGGTACATTAATTCTTACAGTGCATTAGTTTTCATTAATTACATATTTAGAAAGAACGAACCATGTTAAAAAATAAAATGTTGAACACTCTGATCCTTTCTGTATTGAGCACACCTGGAATTGTTTTTGCAGACGATGTACCCGCTGCTGCAACTTCCGCTGCAGCGGCTCCTGTTGTTACTAGCAATATGGCATTGGTAACCAACTATTTATATCGTGGGCTTTCACAATCTGGTGGCAATCCGGCTATTCAAGGTGGATTAGACTACTCGTCTGCGAGTGGTTTTTATATTGGAACATGGGGCTCTAGTATTAGTTGGATAGGTGATGGCACCCAAAGTAACTCTACGCCTGTAACAACGACCTCTACAACCAGTTCTGCTGGACTTGAGCTGGATACCTACTTGGGCTTTAAAAATTCATTTGCGACGGATTACAGTTATGACGTGGGGTACCTGCGTTATAACTACCCTGGTCACTATGCAACTGGAGCGACTAAAGCGGATACGGATGAAATCTATGCTTTGATCGGATACAAATGGCTGAGTGCCAAATATTCTTATGCTTTGAGTAATCTCTTTGGCGCGCCCAATACGACGGGATCGAATTACGTTGACCTGAGCGCAAGCTATGCGCTTGGTGATTCCGGATTCGCCTTGGGCGCGCACTACGGTATTCAATCTTACCAAGGATCAGGCGCAACTGTTAGCGGAAACAGTCTGACTTATCGTGATTACAAAGTCAGCATCAACAAAGACATGAGTGGTTATGTATTAGGCCTTACTTGGAGCAATACTAATGCAACTTCTGCTTGGATTAACCCTCAAGGGTACCAAGAGGGTCAATGTGTTATTGTGGCTTCGCTGTTGCGCACGTTCTAACTTGAGTTTGTGTCGGGCGGGATGAATCTTATCTTGCCTGCTAAAACTTGTCTTAGGAATACTTCTAGGGGCGTTACTTGTTGCTGCTCACGGCAGTGAGAATGCCTTGTAAAATTTCTGTAGGAGTAGGCGGGCAGCCGGGTACGGTGACATCCACGGGGATGACGTTGGCAACCTTGCCGCAACTCGCGTAGCTTTCTCCAAAAATTCCACCATCGCAACCGCAATCTCCGATAGCGACTACCAGTTTGGGATCGGGAGTTGCATCGTAGGTTCGTTTGAGGGCAATTTCCATGTGTCGTGAAACAGGGCCGGTAACCAGAAGCATGTCCGCATGGCGCGGGCTGGCGACGAAATTTATGCCCAGTCCCTCGATGTTGTAATAAGCATTATTGAGACAGTGAATTTCCAGTTCACAGCCGTTGCAGGAACCGGCATCGACATGCCTGATTGCCAATGCGCGTCCAACGTGATTAAGAATTTGCGCGTTAATCTGCTGCACCCCGTTCCGCATAGCATCATTCGGTTGCGGTGGTGCTTCAGTTTTGTTTCCTGTGAGGAGAATTTGTTTGATGATTTGGAGCATTGGGTGCCTCTAAAAAATTATAAGTCCACTCCGCTGTAACTGAGATTGAACGATTTATTAATGAGCGGGAAATCCGGCACAATGTTATCCATGATGGCGTGTTCCAATACAGGCCAGTTTTGCCATGAGGGGTCATGCGGATGCAAGCGGTGAATGCGATTGTTTTCGCCCACATGCAAGGCAACCATAATTTCTCCGCGCCAGCCCTCAACCCACCCGATACCAAGCACTCCTTCGTTTGCATTTCCAAGCTCAGCCGATAATTCACCTGCCGGAAGTTGTTCCAGCATGAGGCGAATCAGGCGCACAGATTCGAAGATTTCTTCAAAGCGCATTGTGACACGTGCAGCCACGTCGCCATTACGGTGGGTGGCCATCTGTACATCGAGTTGATCATAGGGAATGCAGGGAAATTGAGCGCGTGCATCCCAGGCTTGACCGCTGGCTCGACCGGCTAATCCGGTTAGTCCGAGTTGAGCGGCGAGGTCTGGTGCAACAAACCCAGTGGTAAGAAAACGATCCTGCACTCCGGCATGTTCGTCGTAAATATCTTTCAGAATACCGGTTTCGTGTTTGATGTGGTTCAACATTTCGGAGATGCGCAACAACCCGCTGTTATCGAGGTTGTGTGTTACTCCGCCCGGCACGATACGATCCATCAGGTATCGATGGCCGAACAGGTCGCCATTCATGCGCAGCAAATCTTCTTTGAGAATCCAAAACTGAATAAAGCCGAAAGCCAATGCGGCGTCGTTGCCTAGATAGCCCAGGTCGCCGATGTGATTGAGCAGACGCTCCAGTTCGAGAAAGAGTGCGCGCAGCCATAGTGCGCGTGGCGGAGGCGTGGTCAAGGTTGCGCTCTCCACAGCTTGCGCGTAAGCCCAAGCATATCCCACGGTAGTATCACCTGAAATACGTCCCGCCAGTTTTGCGCCTTGTTGCAGGGTCATGTACTCGAAGCGCTTTTCGATACCTTTGTGTTTGTAACCAAGGCGTTCTTCCAGCTTAAGTACACGTTCTCCCACGACGGAAAACCTGAAGTGACCGGGTTCGATAGTGCCGGCGTGAACAGGGCCGACTGCAATTTCATGAACGCCCTTGCCGGTGACAGTCACGAAAGAATAATTGTCTTCCTCCGGTGTAAAGCGGGTATTCATGTCGAATGATTTGCGTAACGGATGCACGTTGTCTGGCCATGTTGAATGGCGCAGCCACTTGCGCTGGTCTCCGGCTTCTGTGGGATGTAATCCGAGCATATCTGTAACGCTGCGTTGCATCCGGTTTGCTGCGGGAAACAGTACACTCAGATCAGGGAAAGCGGGTTTGGTCTGGTCTACCGTCAGTGTTAGTACCAGCATACCATCTATGCTCAGCAGCGAGACGTGCAGTGCGTAATGTCCGCCCTTTTCAGTTTCGTCGCTGCCCCAGAGTGAGACCAATTTGCCGCCAGCTTGTTTTACTTGTTCGCATAGCGAGTACAAGTCTTGTGCATTGACTGTTCCGTGCCATATCGGCATGGCTCCGGGTAATTTTGGGAAGATCGAAGTGAAGTCATCCAGTTTCATCATGTCATCCTATCAACGCTGTTGCTTGGCGGTACCATGCGGCAAGATACGGCGGAATATACAGGCCTAATAACAATACCAGCAGCAAATGCAGAAACACCGGGATCAGCGCAGGCGGATGCGGCAAACGTTCGCCAGTCGTTTCGCCGAACACCATCATCTGCATGCGCCCGAAAATCGCCGCGAATGCAACACCCAAGGCAACGAGCAGAAAGGGCATGGTCCACGGGTAAGCGTGCATTGCAGTGGTGAGTATCATGAATTCGCTGGTGAACACACCGAACGGCGGCATACCAAGAATCGCCAGTGTACCCAGTGCAAGCCCCCAGCCTACAGTGGGGCTTGTTTTGATCAGGCCGCGTATGTTGTCCATTAACTGTGTGCCGGATTTTTGCGCGGCGTGGCCAACTGTGAAGAAGATGGCAGACTTGGTCAGGCTATGCACCGTCATGTGCAGCATACCCGCAAAGGTTGCCACTGGCCCGCCCATACCGAAGGCAAAAGTCATCAGTCCCATATGTTCAATAGAAGAATAAGCAAACATGCGCTTTACGTCTTTTTGCCGCGACAGAAAAAAAGCAGCCATCACCACGCTCAGCAGTCCGAAGCCCATCATCAAATTGCCCGCGAAATGTGAACCGAGCGCGCCATCGACCAGCACCTTGGAACGTACCACTGCATATAATGCAACATTCAGCAGAAGCCCTGAAAGTACCGCTGACACAGGTGTGGGGCCTTCAGCGTGAGCATCCGGCAGCCAGTTGTGTAGCGGTGCCAGGCCGACTTTGGTGCCGTAGCCGACCAACAGGAACACAAAAGCTAAAGACAGCACAGTCGGTTCGAGTTGAGTCTTCACTCCGTTGAGATGCGTCCACAGCAGAGCGGTTCCGCCAGCTCCGAGAATTCTTTCTGCAGCGAAATAGAGCAGTATCGTGCCGAACAGAGCCTGCGCAAGGCCGACCCCACACAGGATGAAATACTTCCATGCCGCCTCGATGCTGGCAGGTGTTCGATACAGAGATACCAGCAAAACCGTGGTGAGCGTGGCCGCTTCCATCGCCACCCACAGGATGCCCATGTTGTTGGTCAGCAGCGCCAATAACATTGTGAAACTGAACAACTGATACATGCTGTAGTACAGGCGCAACATGTTCACGGTGAGTTTGCCGTGATGTTGTTCGATGCGCATGTAGGGGCGCGAGAATAGTGATGTCGTGAATCCGACGAAGGCCGTCAATGCGACCAGAAACACATTGAAAGCATCAACGAAAAATTGCTCGTCCCAAATGCTGAACGATCCGCTGGAGATAACACGCACGGTAAGCGCAACAGCAGCGACCAAAGTGAAGAAGCTCATTGCCGAATTTATTTCCGGCGCATCCTTGCGAGTGCCGAATAGTGCCAGAAGTAAACCACCCAGCAGTGGAATGCCCAATACCCAGAAAATTTCCACGTTAGGTCACCATTAATCTTCTTTTAGTTTTTCCATATGCTTCAAATCCAGACTGTCAAACGCGACGCGAATCTGGAAGAAGAAAATGCCAAGAATGAACATACCCACCAGCACGTCCAGCGCAATGCCCAGTTCCACTACCATCGGCATGCCGTATGTTGCCGATGTGGCTGCAAAGAAGAGTCCGTTTTCCATGGCGAGAAACCCCACCACCTGCGGTACAGCCTTGCTGCGCGTAATCATCATCAGGAAAGAAAGCAGGACACTTGCAATAGCGATGCCCAGCGTACTTTTTGTGATGGTGCCGGACATTTGTGAAATCGGTGCAGCCAGATTGAACGCGAACACCACTAAGGCCAAGCCGATCAGCATAATGGTTGGAATATTAAACATGGTTTCCACATCCCACTTGATATTTAATTTGTGTATCAAGCGGTGCAATATCCACGGTAACAAGATTACTTTTAACACCAGAGTTAGTCCTGCTGAATAGTAAAGATGTTCCTGATTAGAGGAAAATGCGACGACCGCAGTGCTGATGCTGAGTACTAACCCCTGTAGAGCAAACAAGTTAATCAAGGTTAGGATGCGGCGCTGCGAAAGCATGGAAAAAGCGATGAGCAGCAAAAATGCCGCACACATGTTGATTATCTGAGCGGTAAACGGAATATTTGTAATTGGGTTCATATGTCCATCTCCAGCAGGAAATGCGTCAGCAACCCGAGTACGGCTAACAAAAAGGCGGTGCCCATAAATTCCGGAACACGAAAAATGCGCATCTTGGCTGATATTGTTTCCAGTAATGCCAATCCTGCTCCGCTGATCAGAAGCTTGAAAAATACCAGTAACAAGGCAAGAGGCAACGCTCCCCAGTCACCGCTTTCTGCGATGCCCCAAGGGAAAAACAGGGCGATACCTATAGTCATATAGGCCAGTAGTTTGAGGGCGCTTGCCCATTCTATCAATGCCAGATGGCGTGCGGAATATTCCAGAATCATTGCTTCGTGAATCATGGTGAGTTCAAGATGCGTGGCCGGATTGTCCACCGGTACACGGGCATTTTCTGCCAACAGAACCATGATGAAGGCTACACCGGCAAAAGTCATGCTTGGATAGAGCACGAACTGTTTATGTGCCAGTGTTTCCACAATGGTGATGAGTGAGGTTGAGTGACTGATGGTGGATGCAGTGAAAAGTACCATCAGTAATGCAGGTTCGGCGAGGAAGCCAACCAGCATTTCACGCCGCGCACCCAGCGAACCGAAAGCAGTGCCGATATCCATAGCTGCCAGCGAAATGAATACGCGTGCCAATGCGAAAATGCCAACCAGTGCAATGACGTCTACAGCCGGAGAAAGTGGCAAATCAGTTGCCAGGACAGGAACCAGCGCCGCGGCCAGCCACATGCTGGCAAATAGAATATAGGGCGTGGCACGGAACAAAGGCGACGCGTTGTGTGCCAACACTGCATCTTTGTAGAACAATTTAATCAGATTGCGGAAAGGTTGTAACACACCAGCCCCGTTACGATTTTGCAACATTGCCCGGCATTGATTAATCCAGCCGAGCAATAGCGGAGCAGCTATTAGCAGCAACATATTTTGTACAAGCTGGAATAGTATCGCTGTAAAGTTCATATTATCGAAGATTTCGCGAAACACTCGTTCGCCTCCTCGCCAGTTTGCGGCGGAGGATTGAGGTGAGGGGAATAGGCGTATTCTTTGATCTTCATTTATTTTCTATTAATGCCTATTGAACAAACGCCAGCAAAGCCAAAAGAGTAATAAAGCTATAGAGCAAGTAAACATGGATACGACCATGCTGAAGCTTGCCCACCTGGTTACCAATTCTCTCGTTCAAAACCTTGATCGGAACATAGAACAGACTCCATAGGCGATCTTTAGTTTCTGCGTGGTAATGCGGTTTCAAATCGAAGGGAGTGGGAACCTCTCTAATGACTCCCATAAACCACTCAAATATTTTACGGATTGGTTGACTGAAGCCTTCTGCGCTGTCCTGCATGCGAGCTGTTTGAGCAGGAAAACCACAATCCCATGCAGGGCCGCGCCGCAGGCGTCCATGATAAAATTTCTTCACAGTTAACATGGTGATTAGACCGCCTGCGACCATGATGAACAACAAAATCAGTGGGCCGTAACTGGCTCTTTCAGCATTGATCGGTGTGAGCAGTAACCATCCGGATTTTAACGCGCTGATTCCAAGAGAATGATGTACCAGCATTTCGGTTACAAAGTCCAGTTGAAGTATAACAAGCGTAGGGAATACGCCGAGCGCGATACAAGCGACTACCATGCACAGCATGCCGATGCGTTCCCAGATGCCCGCATCATGGATTTCTGAGTCATGCAGATGCACTAGATTTTCGTCGCGCGGTCTGCCTAGAAAAATCACGCCGTAAAATTTGACCATCACATAGCCGGACAAAGCCGCTGCCAATACTAATGCCGCAGCAGCAATGGGTACCAACATGTTGAGGTAAGGTTGAGGTAATCCGGGGGACAACAAAAAAGCCTGCAACAGCAGCCATTCCGAGACGAAACCATTTAGAGGAGGTAGCCCTGCCGCCGCCAGCGTACCCAACAGCATCAGCAAAGCTAGTTTGGGCATTTTGTGAATTAATCCACCCAATTTGCCGATACGGCGTTCCCCCGTGGCATGGAACACAGAGCCAGTGCCAAGAAAAAGCAGACCTTTCATGAAGGCATGGTTAAGAGAGTGATACAACGTCGCGGTAATCGACAGTGCAGCCAGTGCATCTTTGTGAAAAGCGTGGAAAATTAGTGAGAGACCAATGCCGACTAGAATGATGCCGATATTTTCAATAGAGGAGTAGGCCAGCAAACGCTTCATATCCACCTGTACGGAGGCAAAAAATGCACCAAAAAGTGCGGTAATCAAACCGAGCGTCAGTGCAACAACACCCCACCACCACATTTGCGTATCCAGTAAATCAAAGGTTACACGCAGAATGCCGTAAATGGCTGTCTTCAGCATGATACCGCTCATCATGGCTGAAACGGGCGAAGGCGCTGCCGGATGTGCCTCGGGCAACCAGGCATGCATTGGCAGGATACCCGCCTTGGCGCCAAAACCAAATAGCGCCAACAAGAAAGTAATGCTAGCCCACAAGGTAGACAAATGCGAATGGCGCATCGTGTCAAAGGTGTAATCCCCATGCCCGCCTTGCATTACGCCGAAACTCATTAAGATGGCAATCGCGCCGATATGTGCAATAAGCAGATAGAGGAAACCGGCACGACGAACTTCCGATTGATCGTGATCAGTCGTGACGAGAAAATAGGAAGACAGTGCCATGCTCTCCCAGGCCACCATGAACATATAAGCATCGTCTGCAATGAACACCAGCGCCATGGCGGCAAGAAAAAAGTGGTACTCGAGACACAGCAATGCCAAGTTGCCGCGTTCCATATGGCGAAAATACCCGGACGAAAACAGAGAAATACCGATGCTGACTCCGCCGAGTAGCAGCAGGAAAAAAGAGGAGAGTGCATCCATGCGCAAGTGAAAAGGCAGGTCAGGCAGACCTAGTGGCAAAATCGCAACACTTGTTTCGGTTAAACCACCCAAACCGGATAACGCCAGTACGAGAGAACAGATTGCTCCAGCAGGGAAAACAAACTGTGTGATGATCTTGCTATTTTGCAGTAATAGTCCGGCGATACCAAGCATCAGCCATGTCACTATTGCTCCCAATGCGACGTCAATGGGAAAAATACCGAATGAATCAAACACTAATCTTCAGACCTTTTGATGAAACATCTGTTATTAATAGCGCCCAAAGTAGTCCCTTTAGCTTTAGGTTATGATGACGAGTAATTATAGACCTGTTGTTGTTTTGCAGTATAAGTTACAGATCAGAACGCGAAGTTAATTTATAAAAACCGCTATATGTTTATTTTCTAAGAAGCGGCATTTTCATCCTTTAAATTAGAATTCCTTGGCACGAATATACAAGGATTCGATGGCGATTTTATCCGTGTTATAAATGTTGTTCGAACCAATGTATGCAATGAGTCCTGTACGCTCCATTACTTCCAGAACCTGCATTTTTAGGCCGCTAAACACGAGCGTAATCCCATTTTCACGCAAGTGGCGAACCAGGCTGGAAATGATTTCGACTCCTGAGCCATCAAGTTGGTTTATACCGTGACCTGCTATCAAAATAAATTTTGCATTCGGTTTGTTCTGCATGAGTTTTAATATGGCATCTTCAAAATAAGCAACATTGAAGAACAGCAGCGATGAATCAAAACGAAGAGTGCCGATTTGAGAAGGCAAGAGCGGCAGATCGAAGCGTGCAGCTTCGCGAAGCGTTCCATCAGAATGCAACCCAAGTGCAACAATAATTCTGGGTCGCATGCGCCGATACAGAAATAAAGACAACGATAAGATGATTCCGGTAAGAATGCCGTTTTGAATATTGGGGGCAAATATTAAGGTGGCAAAAAAGGTGATGATAGCGGCCATGCCGTCATCCTTGCTGGCCCGCCATGCATGAACAATACTTTTGACGTTCACCAAATTGACCACCGCCATCATAATCATCGCAGCCAGTACGGGTTTGGGTAGATGGTATAGCGCGCCGGTAAAAAACACTAACGTGGCCAAAACAAAGCCGGCGCTAATGAGCGAGGACAGCCCCGTTCTTGCATTGGAGGCAAGGTTAATCGCCGACCTGGAGAATGATCCGCTGACTGGCATTGACTGACAAAATGCGGCAGTGACCTTCGCCAAACCTTGCCCGATCAGCTCCTGATTTTCATCCCAGCGCGTGCGGGTTTTCATGGAAATTACCTTACAGCTTGACATGGCTTCGACAAAGCTAATCAATGCAACCACGAAAGCTGCAGGAAGCAAATCCCGTATCGCAGTCCATTCAAATGACGGGACGGACAAGCCGGGAAGTCCGGAAGGAATTTCTCCCACTACTTTTCCGCCGTGATCGGCAAACCCTGTGGAGTAACTGATCCAGGTAAAAAGCACAACGGTGATTAAAACCCCCGGGAGTTTTGGAAAAAACTTTTTGAAAGCAAAAAGCAGAATGATTGCGCCCAAACCTATAGCTAGAGACATTGCATGTAGCGAGTCTAAATGAGTGAATACATTCCATGTATCTAGAAGCAGGTGAGGGCTCTGTTTAACAGTGATTCCAAGTAAAGAAGGAATTTGGGAAATTGAAATGATGAGTGCTGCAGCATTAATGAACCCCATCAACACAGGATGTGAAAGTAAATTGAGTAGCACCCCCATCCTTGCGAGTCCGAACCCAATTTGAATTAAACCGGAAAGCAAAGCGAGCAATATGGCATAGGTGTAAAAATTTTCAGAACCCGCAACGGCCAAAGGAGAGATGCTTGCTGCAGTAAGCAAGGATGTCATCGCGACGGGCCCCGTAGACAATATCGCAGATGAACCGAACAGAGCACCAATGATGGTTGGGATGAAGGCGGCATATAGACCGTAGTAAGGCGGCAGCCCTGCCAGTTGTGCATAGGCAAGCGCTTGCGGGATGGCTACAAGTGAAACAGTGATTCCTGCAATAAAGTCGTCTCTAAGGGTGAGTCCTGTAAAGCGCTGCCATCCGAGAAAGGGGAAGAGATGCAAAATAAAACTCCACTTGGATTGTGAAGTTTTATCAGTTGTTGTTTTGTTCAATGGAGTTGCAGTCAACAGAGCTAGTCTCCTATCAAATATTGACTAATAGTCATTCTACGCATCCTGACGAATCATGATTTACGTTTAGCTTCATTAAAGAATCCAAAGGGATACCTTGGGTGTTACATTAAAACTCAAACCAACTGGCATAGTGCAAAAACTGAGTCACAAAGTAACTTTAACATATACCAGCTACTTGATTTGTTTACTTAGCAAAGCTTTGGCGCCATCGACATCCCCTGCCTCGCTCAGAGCGATTGCAATATTCATTTGGTCTAATTTTGATATGAAAGCTTGTGCCGCATTAGCAATACTTGTGATTTCTGGCTTATTAATGTGTTGGGATGTGTTGATATGGCTCACGCCTTCATTTGATATCGAAGATATCTTCATACCGCCTCCGCAAAAAATCGAATAGTGCAATCATGCGCCTTACATAATGTGCAATAGCAAAATAAATATGGCACGACTTTATGGTTATTGATTTTAAGACTAGCTGCGTTAGTAAAGCGTTAGTGTTGTGTTAAGGGAGCGTTAAAGATGTTGGATGTTAATTATTAAAGATCAGATATGCTGACGTGCCTTGCCCTTCCGTGCTGTGAATAATTGTCTCCCAACCATAACGGTCGCAAATTCGCTTGACCAAAGACAAACCAATACCTGAACCCGAACTTCCGAAACCCTTAAAGTTGCGCTGGAAAACCCGACAGATTTCTTCACTACGAATGCCGGGGCCAGTATCGCTGATGATAAGCTCATTGCTTTCAACCAAGATAGATACCGTGCCCGAGAGTGTGTAGGTAAACGCATTGCGAATCAGGTTTGCCACCACAATGCTGAGTAGAGTGCGCTCAGCTCCGATATATGGATGTGCGTTAATCGCGAATTTGACGGATGTCTGTTCGCTCAACAGATGCTTGTTCATTTCGACCACAACATTGACAACGTCACACAAGTCACATTTTTGTACTACTACCTCATCGGTGTCTTCTCTGGCCATAAGAAGCAGGGCAGTAGTCAGATTTACCATTTCATTGCTTGCTCGACCAATTCTGGCAATTCTTTCCTTCTGCTTGTCGTCTACACTCGGACTCTCTTCCATCAATTCGACAACACCTTGGACTATAGCCAGCGGAGTTCTGAGTTCATGGCTGACATCGCTGGTAAAGCTTATTTCCCGGTCAATAAATGCGCGCATACGTTTTAAATATGATGAAAACACATGAGCAAGCTGACCGATTTCGTCACTAGAAAAGCCTTCTTCAACGTCATCGGCATTATCCGATGGACTGGCTTTACTGACTCGACGCGCAAGTTCTGAAATTGGAGCAACTACTCTGCCGGAAAGCCACCACCCTACCCATGCAGAAATAATGACCATAATTATTGTTCCAAACATCAGATCGTATAGAAACATCTCTTCACGATGGCGCTGTCTTTTCTCATTGAACAGCATGAAATAGCGCTCATTATTTTTTACTATTACTGCAACTCGGTAAGGAGTGTCATTTAGGGTTAACTGATATTTCCCTTCTGCCAAGGGAATAAGCTCGGGGGGAATAGTTTCATTCTGTTGGTTCTGCGTTAAGAGATACCCTTGAATGCTGATAGTAGCCGGAGGAAGAGAGTTCGGGTTGCGCGAGCGTCTGGAAATATAATCATCAATCTCCGCGCGTAGCGTTTCATCAATCAGACGCTCCCCAAGACTGTGAGCGGTAAAAGAGAGTCCTAACGACAAAAGCAAGCTGACCATAGCACCAAAAATTGAAAAAGTTAGTGCAAGTTTGAAACGTAAGCTGAGAAAAACTTTACTCATCGCTGATCTGGTAACCGATACCTCTAAGTGTCCTGATTAATGGCTTATCGGAATTTTTGTCAATAGCGTGACGCAAAATATGTAAATGCGCTCGCAAAGCATCACTATCTGGCGGAGAGTCTCCCCAAATGGAACGCTCTACCACTTCACGCGAAAGGACTTGAGGTGAATGACGCATCAGTAATTCAAGCAACTTTAATGGAATGGGAGGTAAACTAATAATGCACCCGTTACGCATTACTCTAAGAACTTCAGTATTGAAAGATAAATCCCCAACCTGCAGGACAGTCGATCCTTCACGAACATTTGAGCGCCTCACCAGAGCCTTTAATCGCGCTTCTATTTCACGTAATGAAAAGGGTTTGATCATATAATCATCTGCGCCTGCTTCAAGTCCGGCAATCTTGTCATTCAAGGAATCACGGGCGGTAAGCATCAGAATAGGGGTCTGTTTCCCCGCTTCACGAAGACGAGTACAAAGCGTTAACCCGTCCAATCCTGGCAACATTAGATCCAGAACGATTGCCTCAAATTGTTTTGTCGACGAGAAATGCAGACCGGAGATCCCGTCTCCGGCAAAGTCCATGATATGGCCACGTGCTTCGAAATAATCGATCATATTGGTGGCAAGATCACGATTATCTTCAATCAGAAGAAAGTTCATGTCAGTTTAAAAAGTATTTTGATGAGTTTATTTAAATGTTGGCAGGAATATTCAGAGCAATTCAATAATACAACTTGAAGAAATATAACTTCTTAACAACCTTCACCTCTACATGAACGAAATAAATAAGTTAGTTATTTGACACGCATTCCGGGTTGCGCGCCCTCGTCCGGGGATAAAATAAACAATCCGGGTGTTTCTCCCGATGCTGCCAGTACCATGCCTTCTGATAGTCCGAACTTCATTTTGCGAGGGGCGAGATTCGCAACCATCACAGTCAGGCGACCCTTCAGCGCATCAGGGTCGTAAGCAGATTTAATTCCAGCAAATACCGTACGGTTTTGTGCTTCGCCAATGTCCAAAGTGAGTTTCAATAATTTCTCGGCGCCTTCAACATGTTCAGCGTTAACAATCTTCGCTACACGCAAATCGACTTTGCTGAACTCGTCGATACTGATGGTCTCGGCAATGGGCAATATTGGGAAGATATTTCGCTTACACCTATAATTTTTATTCGCTTGGCCGGGAGCTCTATCCGGGCGTTGTGGATGCGCTCGCTGAGCTTAAAAAAAACAATATCGTTCTCGGC
>CAIWKC010000314.1 GCA_903913145.1 uncultured Gallionellaceae bacterium
GCCTCGCTCAACGACAAAATGATTCAGACTTGAACAGCTCATATTTTTTCTTGTTACAAACAGATTAAACAAACTACTATTATTCTGCGAATCAATTGTTTCAATCATTACTATTAATATATATAATAATCACCTTGTGAAATGTAGGGGGAAATGATGGGGGAAGACAAACAGAGCTATTACAAAAACAATCGACTCAAGCAGTTGCGGGCGTTTTGTGAAGTTATAAAAAGCGGCAGCATCACTCTGGCCGCACAAAAACTCTTCTTAAGCCAGCCGTCTGTTACTTTACAGATTCAAGCGATGGAACGGGAAATGGGCGTCACTGTTTTCGAGCGCCGTGGCCCATTGCTTAAACTGACACCTGACGGAGAAGCGCTATTTGCGCTTGCAAAACCACTTGTTGACGGTATTGACAGCCTGCAAGAAAACTTTGCCGCAAACAACGGCAAACTGGATTCAGGTGAACTCAGTATTTGTGCGGGAGAGTCAACTATACTTTATATCTTGCCGGAAGCGGTACGCCGCTTTGTCATAGCCTACCCTCGCATACAGCTAAAAATCAATAATGAAACGGGTCGCGATGGTTTAAAAATGCTTAGAGCAGACGAAGTTGATCTGGTTGTCGGCTCAATGTTGGATGTCCCCGAAGACATTACTTATCAGCCTGTGGTGACTTTTGACCCTGCGCTGATCGTGCCGATTAACCACCCTTTAGCAAAAAACACTGAGGTCACGCTTGAGGAGATCAGCAGATACGGACTCATTTTGCCGCCAAGTCACCTCTCCACCTGGCGCATGGTCAAATATGTGTTTCAACAACATAATCTGAATTTTACGGTAACGCTTGAGGCTGGCGGATGGGAAGTCATTAAAAAATATGTGGAGCTTGGCATGGGAATATCAATTGTGACCGACATTTGTCTGACAGGGTCAGAGAAATTGATACGCCTTCCGCTGAATCAATATTTCCCCCAAAGAGGGTACGGCTTGGTTCTGCGTAAAGGTCGTTTTTTGACGCCGCAGGCAAGACGCTTCATTGAGATTATCAACGAGGTTTACGGGCTTGAAAGTCAAGCTCCATAACTTCAGTGTTCAAGATTTAGTTCCTGCATCAATTGCACAGAAAGTTCTTCGATAGAACGTGATGTGGTATCAAACCACTTTATACCTTCTCGTCTCATCATCCGCTCAGCGGCCGCCACTTCGTATTTACAGTTTTCTATTGAAGAATATTTGCTGTTTGGTCTTCGGTCGCTACGAATACGGTGAAGTTGATCGGGAGCAATCGTAAGGCCGTAGAGCTTTTTACGATAAGGCGCCAATCTGGATGGCAGATCCCCACGCTCAAAATCTTCAGGGATAAGCGGGTAGTTGGCTGCTTTTAAAGAAAATTGCAATGAGAGATATAAGCTGGTCGGCGTCTTTCCGCTACGTGACACGCCCACCAGAATGACATCGGCACTTTTCAAATCAGTATCAGACACTCCATCGTCGTGTGCCAATGCAAAATTCATAGCCGCGATTCGAGAACTGTATTCCGGGTTGGCATGACCATGAGAACGTCCGACTGAACGCGTATACCGGCTACCGAGTTCAAGCTCCAGCGGGGCAATAAAAGCATCAAATAAATCAATGAAAAAAGCATCGGCTTGATGCAAAATTGCGCTGAAATCTTGATTAGTTTGAGTCATGATTACGATCGGACGAATTCCATCGATACGGCTTAGTTCGTTAATTCGCACCAGACAATCTCTTACTTTTTCTTCGTTATCAAGGAAAGGAAAACGTACCGGTTTGAATTCGAACCCTTCGAACTGAGCTAGCAAACCATGTCCCAAAGTTTCAGCGGTAATACCCGTGCCATCAGATACATAAATAATGGTGCGCTTTTGAATTGCCATGATTTCCCCGATAATTTTGAAAAGCTAAGGATATGTCAAAGGTTACATTTCAACAACCCGGCTAATTACCCTGCCTATCTCCGCTAACAAGAAATTAACAAAATAAAGTTAGGTTATGCCTGAAATTATCGCTCCAAAAAGAAAAAAACCGACAGCTTTCACTGTCGGTTGAGTCAACCTTAAGAACGTTTTTATTATCTTAAAAGAGTCAATACACCGTTAGGTGATTGATTCGCTTGGGCCAACATCGCCGTACCTGCTTGTTGCAATATTTGCGCACGGGTCAAGCTTGCAGTTTCCGCGGCGTAGTCTGTGTCCATGATACGACTGCGCGCAGCAGTTTGATTCTCAGAGGCGATCTGCAAGTTATTAATAATCGACTCGAAGCGGGATTGAACAGCACCGTAGGTAGCTCGTGCTGCAGCAACATTGGCAATATCCACATCCAGTTTTGTAATCTCGGCCATCGACGAGGCCGAGGTATCTCCCAACGATGTTGACGTCGGAGCAATTGCTGCATTGGTCACGACTGCAATGGTATCCACTCCGGCAATGCTATTCGCACCAACCTGGAATATTTGATTAACGGGTTGCGACAGCAACGAAATATTGTTAAACGAAGTCGCTTGAATGACACGCGAGTTTTCAGCATTGAGCTGCGTGAATTCAGCATTAATTGAGGCAATATCCGAGTTCGATGTCGCATTGGCACCTTGCACCGCCAGTTCGCGCATACGGGCCATATTACTTTGAATAGCCCCCAACGCACCTTCTGCAGTTTGAGAAAGAGATATGCCATCACTGGCGTTCCGAACAGCTTGATTCAAGCCACGAATTTGGCTTTCCATACGCGATGCAATCGCCATACCTGCGGCATCATCCTTTGCACTGTTAACGCGCAAACCGGAAGACAAGCGTTGTAAGGAAGTATGCAAAGCGCCCTGGGAAGAATTCAAATTGCGTTGGGCGTTAAGTGAAGGAAGGTTGGTATTGATAAATGATGGCATTTTAGTACTCCTTTTGACTCAGTTAGAAAACACGGCATGTTTGGCCGTCAACTCTGGTCTGTGCATTCGCGAGCCACATTAACCTCAGTTAAGTTGTTTATCGGTGTCTCGGGAAAAAACTTTAGTGATGAATAAAAATATTTTGGACTGAGGAGCTTTAAAGATGGCTGCTTTTACAGACATACGCAGTACCTATGATTTAGATAAGTACATATAGTTATTAGGAATAAATATATTTTCTACTCTTTAGGTTATGGTGAGGAAAGTGTTCAGTGTTTCCATAATAAATTTAATCCAACTTGACTTTGATAGAATGCAAATAGTGCGGGTTGATACTTTATCTCCATCGAATTCTGTTTGGTTATGAAGTAAAGTATGCCGAGCCGGTTGGCTACCATTCGGATTCGATCATTATTTATATTTGCTAGGAATTGCGAATCATGCGAGTAACTCTTTTGGTAATGTTCCTGACTTCAGTCATTTCCTGTGCCGCATTTGCAAGCACAATCGGTGAAGTCAAAATTGGAAGCGTCTTAAGAGATACGCCAATGCATGGTTTTTCTGGAAAGACAAAAGAGTTTTCTGATTTCAGGGGAAAACCCCTGATCATCAATGTATGGGCAAGCTGGTGCGGCCCATGCCAAGCCGAAATGCCATCCATGGAACGGCTTGCAAGAAAGTATGGAGGAAAACAATTCACTGTAATCGGGATTTCAACCGATGATGATGGCTACGCAGCTGCTGCAATCCTCAAAAAATCAAGAATCACATTTGAGAATTTTCTTGATAGCAATGTCGTGTTGGAAAACATGCTGGGCGCAAATACGATTCCACTGACCATCTTGGTTGATGCTCATGGCCGGGTGCTGGATAAAGCTCGGGGAGCTTACGAATGGGACAGCCCTGAAATCATAGGTGGGTTAGAAAGTGCGTTTCACATCAAATTGAAACATTAATTGTTTAATTCGTTATGATCTCTCTCATCAAAAATCCAATTACTAAAGGCGCCCTTAGAATGCAATCTCCCGACAAGTTGACCTCCCACATTAAGCGATAGTATGGTCGACTTGTCGGACGATTGGGCTTGGAAGTAAGCGCAAAATCGCAATCATATTTGATGGTCAATTGCTCTTCAAGAAACTAACACTAATTTCGGACAGAGCCTTATTTTTTCATATCGGCAAATGCAGCAGCCATGGCGTTGTTGAGTTTGGGTGGGGTAGCTGTCTTCTTGAGTTGAGCCAAGCGTTTTGCATCAGTGCCACGGTCTCTGGAATTTTCAACCTTATTGCTTTGCGCAGCGCTGTCAGTTAAGCGCATGGTAAGCGCAATGCGTTTGCGTTTATCATCAATTTCAATCACCTTCACCTTTACGACTTGTCCAGCTTTAACAATAGTGTGTGGGTCTTTGACGAAGCTGTTGGAAAGTGCGGAAATATGTACCAGTCCGTCCTGATGTACACCAATGTCAACGAACGCGCCAAACGCGGCGACATTGGTTACAACGCCTTCAAGAATCATATCCGGTTTCAGATCTTTAAGTTCATCCACTCCTTCTTTAAAAGTGGCAGTAATGAATTCAGGACGCGGATCCCGGCCGGGCTTTTCCAGTTCCCGAAGTATGTCAGTAATGGTTGGCACGCCGAATTTTTCATCAGCGTATTTGCTTGGATTCAGTGTTTTAAGCAGCGCGCTGTCGCCGATAATTTCCTTGAGATCTTTTTTGAGTTCGGAGAGTATTTTTCTCACAATCGGGTAAGACTCCGGGTGAACAGCTGAAGCGTCCAGCGGATTTTCTCCACCCATCACACGCAAGAATCCTGCGGCTTGTTCGAACGTCTTATCTCCAAGGCGCGGAACTTCGCGCAGTGCCGCACGTGAGACAAACATTCCTTTCAGATCGCGATAAGCCACAATACTTTGCGCAACTGCGCTGCTGAGTCCGGAGACGCGTGCCAATAGTGGCGCCGAAGCCGTATTCACATCCACGCCCACGGCGTTTACGCAATCTTCGACGACAGCATCCAGAGAACGCGCTAATTGAAACTGCCCGACATCATGTTGGTACTGCCCTACCCCGATCGATTTTGGATCGATCTTGACCAGTTCTGCCAATGGATCTTGCAAGCGTCGTGCAATCGATACCGCACCGCGAAGTGCCACATCCATGTCCGGCAATTCACGCGAGGCAAATTCAGAAGCGGAATATACCGATGCACCCGCTTCGGATACGACCGCCTTGGTCAAATGCAGATCGGCGCGCAGCTTGATCAAATCTTGCACCAACTTCTCAGTTTCGCGGGAGGCTGTGCCATTGCCGATGGATATAAGTGCAACCTTGTGCTTCCCCGCTAGCATTGCCAGCGTATGTAAAGATCCATCCCAATCATTTTTGGGCTGGTGCGGATAAATGACGGCAGTATCAACCACCTTACCGGTGGCATCGACCACTGCGACCTTCACGCCGGTACGGATACCGGGATCAAGCCCAATGGTTGCGCGCGGCCCAGCCGGTGCAGCCAGTAGCAGTGCTTTCAAGTTGCGCGCAAAAACCTTGATGGCCTCGGCTTCAGATCGTTCGCGCAAGGCGCCCATCAACTCGGTCTCTAAATGCAAAAAACTTTTTACACGCCAAGTCCAGCGTACGGTGTCGGCTAACCATTTGTCAGCCGGGCGGTTTTGATTGTTGATACCATAGGCAAGCGCGATGCTGGCTTCGCAAGGGTTCAGCGGTGCATCCCATTTTGGCTTTTCGGCCTCACTATTGAGGCGAAGTTCAACGTTTAACAACTCTTCTCGGCGCCCACGAAACATGGCAAGGGCACGATGCGAGGGAATGGTATTCAGCTTTTCGCTGTAATCGAAATAGTCTGCATATTTCTCTGCCGTACTTTCTTTTCCTTCGATTAATTTGGCATCAACCACACCATGCGCTTGCAAGTAGTCGCGCAAAATTTGCAGCACTGTTGCATTCTCGGCAAATCGTTCCGTCAGGATTTGTCTTGCGCCATCCAGCGCTGCCTTGATATCCGCAACGCCTGGATTATTGCCGTTTTCTGTCGTAAATGCGGGGAGCAAATATTTTGCGGCTTCAACTTCAGGATTGAGCATTGGGTCAGCCAGAAGTGCTTCAGCTAAAGGTAACAACCCAGCTTCTAATGCGATTTGCGCCTTGGTGCGGCGTTTGGGTTTGTATGGCAAATACAAATCTTCCAGACGTGTCTTATCTTCAGCATACGTTATTGCATTGAGTAATTCCGGCGTCATCTTATTCTGCTCCTGAATCGACGCAATAATTGTCGTGCGGCGCTCTTCAAGTTCGCGCAGATATCTCAAACGCTCCTCGAGCATGCGCAACTGGATGTCGTCCAATCCTCCGGTCGCCTCTTTGCGATAACGCGCAATAAAGGGCACGCTTGCGCCTTCGTCAAGCAAGGCAATTGCGGCAAAAATTTGGGCTGGTTTGGCTAAAAGTTCAAGGGATAAGCGTTGTTCTATGGGTGGTAGCATGAGAAGAAGAAAATATTAATAGGAAAAGACTTCTGGCTTGGCGCATTCTACTAGGTGAGCGCTGCGTCAGCTTGCATCAGCAAATATTCTAATTGGAATTAATTAATAGTGGATATGTTTGCAGGATTTTACAATAGCATGAAATGGCATAGTACTTTCATCGCAACCTTATTCACCGCTATTTTATTCTACGCGGAACAAGTAACTCCAGCATCTAAATTAAATGTAAGGCTGCAAGTAAAAAAGCGGGGTTGCCCCCGCTTTTTTTATTTCTTCTTCTCCCTCTGCTACACCGTTACAAAAGTAACGTTCCTTCCCCTAAATTCTGCTCAATCTTTGCAACCGATAATCGAGTGAAAATTATTGTAACACCTGTCATTCACAATGATAAGAAATAGTTCAACATTTAATCTAGTACCCTAGTGAAATGATATGGTTTTTGACCAATTGCATATAGAAATTAAACGCGCAAAATTGATCAATCAAACCTGCTAGTGTTGAAAGTATTTTAATCCCAGCTCACTCACTAGAACCACACCAGTTCATTCCCCCTTGCATATGGAGGGGAAGTAGTAGTGCCTAATGGTTTAATCTATAAGTTAAAATCAAAAAAATGCCCCCGGACAAAATTCACGGGGGCAAATATCTTAACTAAAGGGGAAAGTTAAGACATCACGCTCAGGGAGGAGAAACGTGAAGTAACTTGCGTTACTGATAACTCAGATAGGTAATTTTCAAAAAAGTTCAAAAATCAAATAAATAATTATTAATTCCAATATGATACATATACTTAACTTGAGAAAGCAACTGTCAAGGCCGTAATCATATTGGTATTATCTTGAACACCTGCACTTTCACGAACGCTATACACCACAGACTGCTCTTCTGCAAACCAGTTCTCAGAACAACAGATCAGTTGCATCTAACAGAGCGGCATCGGCTAACATCTTCCCCGAAGTAACCCTACTCGATTTCCAATTTCCGATAAATTCAAATCAAGTAGTAATGCGCAGATTGCGCACGAGAGAACATCTAAGTTTTTGAATTTTATAAGTGCCTGATTTAACTGGCGTCCCCAACGAGATTCGAACTCGTGTTATCGCCGTGAAAGGGCGGTGTCCTAGGCCTCTAGACGATGGGGACTAAAGGGCTTTGTGCAGCAATTTTGTGATATGGTCAATCTAATAAGTACGGGCTGGCCGCACATTTACTTGATCGAAAAGTTTCGATTTTAGAGTTGCAAAAAAATCGCCCACACAATAAAACTAGAACTTCTCTGATTAATTATTGATCCAATAACAAACAGTGAAGTGCAGCGGCGCGCATTATATTCATTACATACTTAACTGTCTATACTTTATGTCGAATCAAGTTAACTCAAAATAAATGTTACCAAAATTAACACGGGCGATCTGCTCTGGGTAAACCAAAGCGGCTCCCCTAACTTGGGGAGACTGCATATGTGCTGAGGCTGTTGAATACGTACGGCGAAGTTAATAAGCTTTTTCAGCAGTACAGGAACGATTCACTCTATTGGGTAGGCTAAACATTCGTAGACTTTCATGCTTAAGTAAAAATACTTAGCTGGTTGCACGGGTTGTTTAACAATTCACTGGGGATAAAATAATTACAAAGGCAGCCGCAAAAGGACTTCTACTCTGCGCGCATCACCCCCAGGTGTGAGATATCTTCTTTATTATCACTAATTTATTATCACTAAAACTCTCTATTTGAAATGTGCGTGTGCTGAAGCCACACCAGTTTTAATGTCAGCCCAAATTTTGTCAGCAGTTATTTTTACTAGATCCCATGCTTCACCGGTGGTTTTTTCATACTCATTCATTTTTAGAGATGCACCAAGAAGTTGTTCACGCAACTCGTGCAACTCCTTAGTGCGCTTAATCTCAAGGTCTGCTCCGGCATTGGCAACCTTGGCTTCCAACAAATCAATTTGTGCGCCCCATTCTGCCAATTGGGCTGCCATCTTTTGTTTATATGCTTTTTGAATTTCCATCACTTGCTCCTTAATATAGTTGACGTGGATTTGATATCAGTTTTTTGACATTAAAACCAATTGATTTTTAACTCGGGAAACTCCTGCAACGGCACCTGCCAGAGCCTTTGCCAATTCACTATTTGCGGAAGTATCTGCAGATCCGCTCAAGGTAACTACACCTTTGATAGTCTCTACACTAATTTGTAATGTTCTCAGTCCAGGCGCGGCAAAAATAGCTGCTTTTACCTTTGTCGTTATTTCAGTATCATCAATTTCGACGCCCGCTTTATCCTTTTGCTCACCTATTTTTTCCGTCACTTTATCGGCTGATTCACTGATTCGCTTACCCGCTTCACTCACCGATTGATCTATCTTTTTTCCTGCGGTCTGCGCAGGTCCTGGCTCGTCACATGCGGTAATTCCAACCAGGCATAGCACAACAATTCCAACCAATTTTGCGTCTTGAATAATTTTCATTAGACCAACCTTTATAGATAATATGTATATTTCTTAGTTAGAGTTATAGTTAAAGATAATGTTGACGCGGCGATTTTCCTGTTGCCCCTCTAAACTTGTACCGTAGGCGACACGACGCACTTGACCAAACTGCGCAGTTGAAAGACGCGAACGAGGAACATTCAGTTTGTCGACCATGTAATTCACGACGTTCTGAGCCCGGCGTTGTGATATTGCCAATGCCGCTTCAGGTGAAACATGTTTATCTCCGGCTTTACTTCCGGCATGTCCTTCAACAGTAGCCGTAATCGAGGGACTGGCCTTCATTAAATTAGCAACTTTGGCAAGTTCATCGTAATATTTCGGATCAATATCATCCTTTAATGCATCAAATTCCATTTCCATCGCCATGGTGAGTCTGGCTGGTGCTACCTTGAGCCCTTCTACATCTGTCGCACAAGCGATAACTGCATCAATACGGCGGTTGGCTCGTCTACCCTCACTCGTGGTATTTTCCGCAATGGGGCGTGACATTCCATAACCTACTGCCGTGAGTCTGGACGAGGCGATTTTAAAACTGTCCATAAGGTAACTCACCACACTCTCGGCGCGTTGCTGCGACAATTTCAAATTAAAATCCTCAGTGCCAACATCGTCCGTGTGCCCCTCGATCACTGCCGTAGTATCCGGGTACTTCTTCATAAAAGTGCCAACTACAGAAAGCTTTTCTTTCATTTCACGTTGTATATCATCTTGTTTGATCTCAAACTGAAGATCCAAAATGCTGCAGTATTGTTGTGTCTTTACTTTAAGAGGTACGATGATCATGACGGGTGGCGCCTTTGCAACTTGCGGTACTTCAGCTCGCGGTACTTCTTTGATGATAATGATTGGGGCCGGTGCAGGTTTTTCTTTGCCAAACATGACGACCAAACCAATTGATAATAAATCGACATCGCCACGAGCGCCAACGGCGTCATTGATCCGGTACCGTTCCCATTCGCCGCGTAAAGCGACAGAGTCGATAAAGTTATATTGAGCGCCCACACCCGCTTTTAAATTAACGGAATTTGCATTCGCATTTGATTCGCTAGTAAAGACGCCACCCGTACTATTAAAATTATCTCTGGATTGTGCATAATTCAAACCCAGCCTGCCAAAGACTGAAAAATTTCCTTCAAAGGGCAAAATGCCAACAGCATCAACATTAAGCCCTTTAATCTGAATGCTTCCATTCAATC
This sequence comes from uncultured Gallionellaceae bacterium, assembly GCA_903913145.1. Taxonomy (GTDB): domain Bacteria; phylum Pseudomonadota; class Gammaproteobacteria; order Burkholderiales; family Gallionellaceae; genus PALSA-1006. Next base: position 10,115 of record CAIWKC010000314.1, read on the forward strand.
CACCAGTGGGTGAAGTTATTGCTGAATATCCAAACTTCCCTAGATCGAAATAACCGCCTTCAAGCGCAAAATATTGGTTGAATTGGTACCCACCAAAAATCTTGAATGCAGTATCACGGTTAACATCATTTAATGAGGTCGTTGCATAACCAGCCCCTTGAAGCTGCCCAATGATTTGTGGATCATCAATTCTGGCTTTTGATTGACCAACGCTTAATCCGCCGATCCAACCCGAGTCATCCGCCACAGCTATTTGACTACTCAACACTGCGCACCCAACCAGACCAAGTGCCCCCAATGATTTCGATACTCTTTTCATGTTTATCTCCAAAATATTTTGATGCTACTTGTGCTGATTGCGAATTAGGTTGATAGTTACTGGCAACCTGCAGGTGCAAAGGCATTGCCGGGAACGGA
>CAIWKC010000315.1 GCA_903913145.1 uncultured Gallionellaceae bacterium
ACTGTTCTGCTGGAACCGGTTTACTGAAGTAGTAACCTTGTTCTTCATCGCATCCCTGCAAACTTAAACATGCCAATTTACCCGCAGTTTCCACCCCATCTGTGATTGTTCGAGCATGGATGCTATCAAGGGTCATAAATTAAGCGAAATGTTTGTGACGGGGGACAGCGCTGGGGACTGGAAAGAAAAACGGCCTGCAAGGGCCGTTTTTACTTGGTTTTTGGCGGAGTGGACGGGACTCGAACCCGCGACCCCCGGCGTGACAGGCCGGTATTCTAACCAACTGAACTACCACTCCAAAATAATTAACAACCAACTCTGACTAGTTCAAATTAGCAACTCATATATCTGGAGTGAAAATTACCCAAATATATTTACTTTTAATTTTGCTGAACGGCTTGTTAGATTAAGTAGTTTATTTTGTGATACTTAAGGCTGAAGTCAATCTATTTACCCTGACATTTAGCCAAAACGCAATTATACCGATCATGATTAATCGTATCAAGAGCAATTTTCATTTCTGCATGAGGAAAAACACTTTTCTGAATAAATCGGTTCATCCCCATTTAAAAAATATTGAAAATTAAGAAATGGATCTAATTTCTTCCAGTAACTCTTTTATATCCAGAATGAGCACGATATCACCTTCACTGGACATCGTAACTCCAGCCACACCTTTGGGTCGAAAGGTATCCAATGGTTTTATCACTACATCATCATGCCCTGCAAATCCGTCTGCGGATAATATAAAACTATTGTTGCCATACTGCATTAACACCCCGACGTCCGATCTCGAACTCGCTTCCCATCCAATCAAGTGGCTTAATGACAATACAGGCAATACTTCACCCCGCACGACCATAGTTGAACGTCCGGAAATATTTTGTAATTGTTCCGGAACAATGCTGATAATTTCTCTCACCATCGAAAGTGGAATAGCAAAAGATTGTTCGCCAAGACGCAAGATCAATACTGGCAAAATCGCCAACGTCAGTGGCAATGAAATTGTAAATCGAGTTCCGTTCCCGGGTTCAGTATGGATATCAATCGTGCCATTCAATTTTTGTATATTGGTTTTAACGACATCCAAACCAACACCTCTTCCGGATATGCCGGAAATTTGATTTTTGGTTGAAAACCCGGGTAAAAAAATAAGTTCAAGACACTTATCTTCATCCAGCTTGCCAGCTACATCGCTGGTGATCAATCCTTTTTCGACCGCATGATTTCTGATCTGGTCAGTTTGCATTCCACGTCCATCATCCGTCACGGTGATAATAATGTGATCGCCTTCCTGACGCGCTTCCAGATGCACCTGAGCTTTATCCGACTTACCCGCAGCAGTTCGTTCTTCAACCGTGTCAACACCATGATCAACCGCGTTGCGAACCAAATGAACAAGCGGTTCATTCAAATCTTCCAACATCGTCTTATCTAATTCTGTCGATTCTCCGACCAAGGTGAACTCAATATTTTTGCCTAGGGAACTTGCCAATTCTCCTACCATACGGGGATATTTTTTAAACAGAGACCCAATGGGTTGCATTCGGGTCTTCATGACAGCATTCTGAAGATTCATGACCAGCAAATCCAGTTGCGTAGCAACTTGATCAAGATTTTTAATGGTGTCGTTATCGATACGTCCATGCAATATTTCAGTACGCAGATGGTTCAATCGATTCTTGGATAGTCCTATCTCGCCAGACAACGTCAGGACTTCATCCAGTCTCGCCGCATCAACCCGAATAGTGGGATCTTTACCCTCCCCTATTACCAGCGCATCCCCATCTCGACGCCCCACTGTGGCTCCGGGTATATCTGTGGTGCGCCTGCCAAAAATATCACGCGATGAATCTTCTTCAGCAACTGCAGCCGCAATTTTTTCAGGATTTCGCTTTACGCCAACTTGCGAATAGATATCATCACCCGTTGAGAGCTTTTCGTGAAATTGATCCCAAACTTGTTTGGTTTGTTGTGGTGATATCGCTGGTTGTACTGTACTATTTCCTGATGAATGATTTGCAGTAGTGGCACCCATAATTTTCTCCGAGTTAATTATGATGCCAACAAAGGTCGCAACGTTTCCGACAACATCAGTCCGTCGAATTTGGCCACGTAATAGTCGACGCCGACGCGTTTGCCCATCGAGCGGTTCGCCTCCGACGACAGGGATGAATGCATCACCACCGGTATGCTGTCAAAGCGCCTGTCC
>CAIWKC010000316.1 GCA_903913145.1 uncultured Gallionellaceae bacterium
AGTCGAATTGTTTCCATGTTGGGTGTGCGTCACATTGTTCTTGCGGTTAACAAGATGGATATGGTTGCTTGGGATGAGACAGTTTTCAAAAAGATAGTGGCGGATTTTCAAACGCTTGTTGCAGATTTTGGTTTCACCTCAGTTCAGCCTATTCCGATGTCGGCACTAACAGGGGAAAACGTTGCGGTGGCAGGTTCGGTGTCTTGGTTTAAAGGGCCGACGTTACTTCAATATTTGGAAACGATCGATATTTCCAGAATTGAAAATACTGGTTCGTTCCGTATGCCTGTGCAATTTGTAAATCGACCTAACTCTGAATTTAGGGGATATTGTGGCACAGTAGCCTCTGGACAAGTAACTGCAGGCGATGCGGTGCGAATTGTTCCGGGCGGTGCCGAGGCGCGTGTTAAGTCAATCGTGATATGGCAAGGCGAGCAAGTCACAGCAAATATCGGCGAAGCAGTGACTATTTCGCTCGATCGGGAAGTCGATGTAAGTCGTGGCCAAGTTTTGTGTAGTGCTGAGGACCCAATTCAAATCAGCGATCAGTTCGAAGCTAGCATGCTTTGTTTGTCTGACCAACATATTGTCCCCGGGCGGCATTATTTTATAAAAATGCATTCCAGCCAGGTCGGGGTGACTATAAATGCTATCAAATACAAACTGGATATAAATGATGGAACGCATGTGCCTGCTGACACGCTGGAGTTAAACGGCATCGGAGAGGTGACAATTTGTACCAGTCAACCTTTGGCTTTTGAGCCGTACAAGCAGAACAAGGTTTTGGGCGCATTCATTTTAATTGACCGCATGAGCAATGAAACGGTCGGGGCAGGAATGCTTAATTTTGCATTGCGGCGAGCATCGAACGTCCATTGGCAATCACTGGATGTGAACAAAGATGCCCGGGCAAGGTTGAAAGCGCAGAAACCTGCCTGTATATGGTTTACCGGCTTATCTGGTTCTGGCAAATCTACAATTGCCAACTTGCTAGAAAAAAGAATTTATTCTGAGGGAAAACATTCTTATCTTTTGGATGGCGATAATGTTCGTCATGGTTTAAATCAAGATCTTGGTTTCTCAGAAGCTGACCGAGTTGAAAATATTCGGAGGGTTGCCGAGGCATCTAAGTTGATGGTAGATGCAGGACTTATTGTTATTGTTTCTTTCATTAGCCCCTTCCGTGCAGAGCGTGAATTTGCCCGATCGTTATTTGAACTAGGGGAATTTTTTGAAGTTTTTGTTGATACACCATTAGAAGAGTGTGAAAAGCGTGATGTGAAAGGTTTATACGCCAAAGCTCGTCAAGGGCGTATTGAAAACTTTACCGGATTAACAAGCCCTTATGAAAGACCGAATGAACCAGAATTGCGATTGAATACTATGCAATTAACACCTGAAGAAAGTGTCAATTTGCTGATCAATAACTTAAAAGATAATGGATTTTTATTTTGAGGTGTAGGTTTATTTTTGATAACGCCGCGACATCAAAATGATTGACGCACATTTTGCGCTGGCTGGTGCAGTATCAGGTTTGTTTGTTGGTTTGTCTGGCGTAGGCGGCGGTGCTCTTATGACGCCAATCTTGCTATTGTTTTTCAGCGTGGCACCTACGACTGCTGTCGCAACTGACTTGTGGTTCGCGGCGCTAACTAAAATAGTAGCGGTCGGAATCCATAACAAGGGCGGACAAATCGATTGGCAAATAGTCCGTAAACTTTGGCTTGGTAGCCTTCCAGTGGCGTTGATTGTAGTTGTGCTAGTAAGTTTTGGTGCGACATTTCAAAAAGTAGGTTGGTTATCTCATGCGGTTGGTTTTGTCGTCTTGATTACAGCGATTGGCTTGCTTCTCGCACCAATTTTATTGGCTTATGCTCGTGAAGAGAGAATTGTTCATCCCCGTGAATTTAAGTCTAGGCAGCCAATACTTACAGTTATTGCAGGCGCAATACTAGGCTTATGTGTTGCTATGACCTCTGTAGGTGCTGGAGCGATGGGAAGTGTCATGCTGTTATATCTCTATCCCCTGCGATTAACGCCTCATCGACTTGTTGCAACAGATATAGCCCATGCAATTCCTCTGGCAGTAATTTCAGGATTCGGTTATCTGATAGCTGGAATGGTTGATTTGCAAATGTTAATTAGCTTGTTGGTGGGTTCTATACCCGCCGTATTGGCAGGATGTTTTCTTGCGCGTTGGTGTTCGGCACGCCTTTTACAAATTGTGTTGGCTTGTGTGCTTATATTGGCGGGCTTGAAAGTTATGTTCTAAGTCAACTTGTGGAAGGAAATTAGTTAAGGAGGAGGTTCAAAAAAATAACTTATTCTGTAAGCTTCTCATTAACTTTTGCGTGAAATGCACATCTTGACTCATAATGGCCGAAGAGCTTATCTAAGGTAATCCATGAGTAATAATCAAATAATCGTAGTCGGGGGGTCGGGTTACATCGGGAAATCCTTGTGTTTACGGGTTCGTGATGAATTTGGGGGATTGGCAACTTCTTCGACTGGTGGAAATGGATTGCTCCGGCTGCAATTGAGTGTTCCCAATGAATTTGACTATCAAATTATTCATCCTTTTGATGTGGTGCTTATTTCTGCGGCAATTTCGTCTCCTGATATTTGTGCGCGTGAGCATGATCGTGCATGGGACGTGAATGTGAAGGGCACTTCTGACTTCATCTCTAAAGTCATTGATCGAGGCGGTCGAGTTATATTTTTCTCGAGCGATACTATTTACGGTGAGCGAGATGATGAATTTGACGAGAACGCCAGTTGCAATCCTGCAGGTGAATATGCCGAGATGAAAAGAGAAGTTGAAAAGCGCTACCTTGGTAATCCTCAGTTCAAGAGTATTCGCTTGTCTTATGTTTTTTCGAAAGAAGATAAATTTACCAAGTATTTGGTTGGCTGTGTAGATAGAGATGAGGAAGCTGAAATATTTCATCCGTTCTATCGTTCTGTTATCCATCGTGATGATGTGGTGGATGGTGCTATTGCCTTAGCCAATGATTGGGATAAGTTTCCACAAGGCATAATTAACTTTGGTGGGCCAGAAGTGTTGGCTAGGACAGACTTTGCAGAGATATTGAAAGAGGTTTCTTTATCGAAATTACATTTTCGCGTGGTGGAGCCAGAAGCGAGTTTTTTTAAGAACAGGCCTCGAGTTATTGCCATGCAATCTCCGATTTTGCCAAAGTTACTTGGCCGCCCGGTTCGTGCATTGTCAGAAGCCGCAAAATTTGAATTCATGTCGGTATAATTAACTAATTAAGATAAAAATAGCGAGATAAAAAGTGAGTAAGAGAATATTAATTACAGGTATTACCGGCCAAGTGGGTTCGCAATTGGCGGACTACGTCTTGGAGCACACGCAATATAATGTGGTAGGGATGATGCGTTGGCAGGAGCCGATGGATAACTTGTATCATCTTACTGAAAGAATAAATAAGAAGGACAGAATCAGTCTCTATTACGCGGATTTGAATGATTATGCATCGATGTCAAGAATGCTTCGCGATGTTAGGCCGGAATTTATCTCACACTTGGCCGCTCAATCTTACCCAAAAACCTCGTTCAATATCCCTATCGAAACACTTCAAACAAATATCATTGGCACGGCTAATCTGCTTGAAAACATACGCCAAATACGGGAGATTGATGGATATGACCCTGTTGTACATATATGTTCCTCAAGTGAGGTTTATGGCAAGGCTAAGCCTGGCGTGCCTCTGGCTGAGGATACAACTTTCCATGGGGCCAGTCCCTACAGTATCAGCAAAATTGGAACGGATTATCTAGGTCGCTTTTACGGTGAGGCTTACGGAATCAGGACATTCGTTACTAGAATGGGCACGCACTCTGGCCCTAGAAGAAGTGATATATTCTTTGAAAGTACTGTAGCCAAACAAATTGCTCTGATTGAAGCGAATCTACAGGAGCCGATTATCAAGGTTGGCAATCTCTCAAGTACGAGAACATTCCAAGACACGCGAGATGCTGTTAGAGCATATTATTTACTTCTTTTGGAAAGTGAGAAGGGTAATATCAAATGCGGTGATTGTTTCAATATCGCTGGCGAGGAAGCCTTTAAATTGCCAGAAGTAATAGAAATGATGTTGAGCATGAGCACCCGACAGGATATTAAGGTCGTTACGGATG
>CAIWKC010000317.1 GCA_903913145.1 uncultured Gallionellaceae bacterium
CGCTCGCTGTGCGCGTAAATCCGGTACGTCGCCAATATGATAATCATGTGTTCCAGCTGAATCGATAATAAATCGATCTTCTAACCCGGCCTGCTCGACATAATGTCGAAATACCGCCTCGGCAGTGGGCGATCTGCAAATATTTCCCATGCAGATAAAAAGGACACTTGTTTCTTTATCATTATTCATAATGCACTTAACAATTCAATGAAATATCGTCTTGCCATCAATGCAATTTACAAGGGTGAAAAAAATACACTTTCGCGCAGTTTCTTTAGCTGATCGCGCAGCTGAGCTGCCTTTTCAAATTCCAGGTTTTTGGCAGCTTGCAACATCTCTTTTTCCAACCGTGCGATTTCTTTGGAAATTTCTTTTTCGCTCATGGCTAAATATTTAGCCTGAGTTTGCGCTGCCTTGAGCGATTTGCGTTCATCATCCACATCATATTCACTATCAATAATGTCTTTGATTCGCTTGACGATAGACTGCGGAGTAATGCCATGAGCCAGATTATGCGCTACTTGTTTCGCGCGGCGGCGATCCGTTTCATCAATCGCTTTACGCATGGATTCGGTTATGCGATCCGCGTACAAAATTGCTGTTCCATGCAGATGGCGGGCAGCGCGGCCTATGGTTTGAATCAGGGAACGTTCAGAACGCAGAAAGCCTTCCTTGTCCGCATCCAAAATTGCAACCAGAGACACTTCCGGAATGTCCAACCCCTCGCGCAACAAATTAATCCCAACAAGAACATCGAACATGCCTAGGCGCAAATCACGAATGATTTCCACACGCTCGACCGTCTCAATGTCGGAGTGCAGGTAACGTACCTTGATGCCGTGTTCTGAAAAATAATCGGTAAGGTCTTCCGCCATACGCTTGGTTAGCGTCGTCACTAGCACGCGTTCACCCACCGCGATACGCGCATTCGCCTCGCTCATTAAATTGTCTACCTGATTGGTAGCCGGTCGTACTTCAATGACCGGATCAATCAAGCCGGTTGGCCGCACTAACTGCTCAACCACCTGCCCTGTGTGTTGTGCTTCATAAGTCGATGGCGTGGCGGAAACAAAAATACTCTGGCGCATCGACTTTTCAAATTCGTCGAATCGCAGCGGGCGATTATCCATCGCCGAGGGAAGACGAAAACCGTAATTCACGAGATTTTCTTTTCTAGCACGATCGCCCTTGTACATGGCGCCCACCTGTGGAACCATCACGTGACTTTCGTCCAGAAACATCAGCGCATTGGGTGGCAGGTAATCCAGCAGCGTCGGCGGTGGCGCGCCATCGGGACGACCTGATAAATGCCGCGAATAGTTTTCGATGCCTTTGCAAAAGCCAATTTCAGTCAGCATTTCAAGATCGTGGCGTGTGCGCTGTTCAATACGTTGCGCTTCCACCAGTTTATTTTCTTTTTGGTAGAACGCTATGCGCGAAGCAAGTTCCACTTTGATTGTCTCGATGGCGCGCAATGTCGTCTCGCGCGGTGTTACGTAATGGCTTGAAGGATACACGGTGTATCGCGGTACACGTGTCTGAATGTGCCCCGTGAGTGGATCAAATAAAGCAATCGACTCCACCTCATCGTCAAACAGTGTGACGCGCACCGCATTCTCGCTGCTTTCTGCAGGGAAAATATCGATCACATCGCCGCGCACTCGAAATGTGCCACGCTGAAAATCCAATTCGTTGCGTTCGTATTGCATGGAGATAAGGCGCTTAATAGCATCGCGCTGGGACATTTTTTCATGCTCGCGCAGATGCAAAATCATCCCGTGATAATCCACCGGATCACCGATACCGTAGATAGCCGAAACAGTCGCAACAATCACGCAGTCTTCGCGTTCCAGCATTGATTTGGTAGCAGATAAACGCATCTGCTCAATCTGCTCGTTGATACTGGAGTCCTTCTCGATATACACGTCGCGCGAAGGAACGTATGCCTCAGGCTGGTAATAATCGTAATAGGAAACGAAATACTCCACCGCATTCTCGGGGAAAAACTCGCGCATCTCGGAATATAGCTGCGCCGCCAACGTTTTATTCGGTGCCATGATAATGGCGGGCCGTCCAATGCGCGCAATAACATTCGCCATGGTAAAAGTCTTGCCTGAACCTGTCACCCCAAGCAGCGTCTGGTAAGAAAGCCCATCTTCAATGCCTTCAACCAGTCTTGCAATGGCCGTAGGCTGATCACCAGCCGGTTCGAACGGCAGGTGCAAGCGGTAGGGACTATTTGGAAAGGTTTGGATGTTCATGATCAACTGCGTATTGTACGGGGAAAGAGGCTTGCTAAGCGACGAAGTGACAATAATTTCGGGTATCCATAATCTGAGGTTGATTATAAAAATTTTGAATCGAAATTTACGCGATACTCAGATCGTACTTTGCGGCTGATTTATATATGCTGTGAATGTCTCATAACCAGCGATGCAGTCATAAAAATCGAACAAAGTTAACGCCTCCATCGGGCAGCTAATAACCCAGAGAAGACTTAGGCTATTGAGAAATCATTACCAGTTTGCAGTCGCTTTCCTGGGTAAGTTATTGAAACACAAAACTGCCTTTTTTTACGCAAAAGGAATACTTAAATCAGTAAATCTCTCGCATATAAATTATTGCATTGTTGCCCTTGTAAATACCAAAGGTAGCTGTGCCTCCTGATGAAGGCAAAAAACTTGGGCTGGGTGGCGAAGTCGGCGAAATCAACGTTTTTCCTGCATTCCCCACACCAGGTGCAGATAGCATGAGTGTCAAAACACCACCGGATAGCACACCTGTCGATGGACTTTTTGTTACGGTAGTGGTTCCATTTCCAATGCTATAAGTGCTTGGGAAAGTGAGGCTCGTCAAACTGTCAGTGATGCTTGTTGACCAATTACCCAAGGGATTATAAAACTGGGCCGTTGCAGTTAAAGTCAGTGGCAACAGTTCTGAACCATAAGCGTTAGAAATTTTGAGTTGTCCACTCGCCACTGCAATACCGCCCTCAACCGAGCTCGTAGTCGGATTAGTCTGACGCAATGATGTCACTGCATCACCGGTGTTTTCAGTTGCCCGTAAATAAATGTTAGCGGGGACGGTTGGCACCTTAGTGAATCCGTAGTTTGGTGTTGCTGTAGCTAAGCCAGCAGCAAATGCAGTTGCAGGAATTAAGTTGTTAGAAACCACCCCACCTCCTGGGTTCTGGGTCACTACACTTCCGACAGCATCCCAAGCTGTCAAGGTCTCAGCTTTCGCAAAGCTACCAGCATAATTCTGAGTCGTACACACGTCAGGCGTGCCACCAGAACACATAGTCGAATTTCTTGCCGACACTGTAAGACTGAAAGGCTCCCCAGCGTAGACAAACCCGTTATAAAGCGAGGGACAAGTCAACACTGTCGGGCATGCCATTGGAGTCGTAGCTGTCGCAACTACAGTTGTATCCAAATGATCTGGAATAAAGCGTCCGAAATAACTCGTTGCAGCTTGATTGGCTATTTCGCAGCCGTATTTACCATTGTTTAAAGTGTCGTTATAGTCATTCGACGTACCTGTGCCGCTAATACAATCTCCTTTGCCCAGATCTCCAGAAATACTCGCGTAGTTACTATCGTAAATTGCACCTGCTTGTAATTGAAAGTAGCCAACTTCATCATATACAAAATTTCCCGTCGCACCGTTTCCGGATGCCACTGCCGCTGCTGATGTAAACGAACCTAAAAGATTGCCTACTCCGCCAGTTCGTCCTCCGATAGGGGCCAACGACCATGCCGTCTGAGTTAAGATTATATTGGGTGTCCCGTCATAGCCGGCGGCTGTCGAATTAACTGTCAGCGGAAAAGTGCTACCTGCTTTTACAACCGGAATCGCCGTTGGGTTTGCTCCGTTTACGGAATCGGCGTTAGCTGTCGAAGATATGGTGAACGACAGTGGACGTACGGTAAAAGCATCGGTCGCACACCAAGTACCTCCGCTTGGCGGGCAGTTGGCGGAAGTACATACAAATTGTACCCGTACGTCACGATAGGCACTGTAATTTGGGCTTACATTACTAAAAGCATTCGCCGGCACAGCTATTCCACCGATGGGTGGACGACCACCGGTCAGCGTCACTGCCGCACCGCCATTGAGAGGTATTGTCGCCAGTTGAGATGTCGGACAATTGGTGGAGGCATTAATGGTAGGGGCGCTATTGTTCACCAGTAGATTAAAATTAACTGATTTGTTAAAAGTAGTATCTAGCGCACCGCTAATCTGCACAGCCACCATATCCAACGCAAAGGCGGTATTTGCCAATTTGGTATAAAGATTGGCATATGCCGTCGCGCCAACCGTCGGACTGCATCTTGTAGCGGTTACTTCACATGCATTAAACATTCCGACGGCACAGTCAGTAATGTTTAAAGGAATGCTTGATGTGTCTGAATGAGTACCATCTGTGACGTGAGTTGTGACCGTTCCGGCTGTGGGATGGGTTAGCCCGAGAACGACTTGGGATTCGCTATAGAACAAATACGTTGCTGTTCCTGAATTTGTCCCGGTATTGTTCAGAATTCCATGTCCGTTTAACAACGACCATGTTCCTATGCCATCTGAGGTTGTTAAAGTCACTAATGAATCATTTACATATGCGCTATTGCTTGCAGTCTGAGCAGCTACTGTAACTTGTGATAACTGGCAGGTTAACCCTGTGCCACTATCTGTAATAGCATAGTGGTCGAGACAGCCGCCCGTATTCAAATTCATCATTGTAGTTATCGTCGATGCAGTCGCTTCATAATTATAGGCGCGAAACTCATCAATTATCGCATCCGCAGAATTGTTTGTTCCATTTGGGCCAGAACCGGATAACGAAGAATTTGTACCGCCTATAAAAAGGTTACCTGTCAGGGATGATAAAGTTGCTGTCGTCGAGGAAAAGGTTGTTTGCTGTTGCTGCATACCATTAATGTAAATGGTCATACGGTCATTATTTCCGCCTGCCAGGTTATTTAAATTCCAGGTAACAGCTATGTATTCCCAAGCCCCCAAACCGACCGCAATCGGGGTAGTTTCAACAACCCGAGCAGTTCCCGTACTATCTGTAAATACGAATCGCAAACGTCCTCCTCCACTCGCTGTGCTTCCACCTCGCCGAGTCAGATAAAACCACTGATTATTTACAGTTGTAGCATCAAGAAGCAAAGCATCCTGCGTGCCGTTGCCCGACCATGCTGTATTGGCTTTGTACCAGAATCCAATTGTTCCGGAGTTACCGATTAGGGTTGGCACCGCGATCCCACTATTGATTGCATTGATCCCTGTTTTTGAAAAAGTAGCGCCGCGACACACCTTACCCCCCGAAACTGTCTGTGCAGTTCCTATTGGGTTGCCATTTTTTGAGTATCCGCTGGTGTCGAGAACCGAACCTGCACCGTTCCAACTCGTCTGTTCCATCAAATATTCGACGACAGGATGCGGAATAAAATATAGGGTTGCAGTGTTTGGAACAGGATACCCAACAGCAGGAAAATCATAATCTGTAGTCGACAGTTGCCACCCTACTTGAGCCAATGCTGCCTGTGGTCCTGGAATATCAGTTCCATACTGATAGATAAAAGTACCATTTTCGTTAAGAATTATTTGCAGGTTGTATTGTCCCGTGGCGTTAGAAAAAGATGCCCATTCCGGAACATTGCTCCACGTGACAACAAACTGACGATTCGGTGCAGAACCAATCGAGGAAAAACTAATGAAGCAAGGACTAGTGCCTGTGTTGCTTACACACGGAGTTGTGTAACCTCTCGGCGCCGTATCTGCAAGCAGCGAAGGGTCCAGATCGTTGCCGTAAATGCGCATGGTGTAATTCAGAGAAGAGTTTGGATAGGGTAATTGCGTTACCGGACTACCATAGCCACAGGTTGTGTTATCCCATAAAGGCGGATAAGTAGTGTCTACAAATTGAATACGTCCATTGCTCATAATCCTTACTGAATCAAATACTGAACTGCCAAAGACGAAATTGAATCCGATCGGTATTACATTTGTTATTGTGTCGTCAATAATTGGCGGGCTAGTCCCGCAGCCACCGGGATTTGTGAACATATAGGACATCGTATTAGCTCCTACTTTAGTATGAGTACTAGGGTCGATCCAATTGAAAGTAGTCGCTGTGTTGGCGTAAGTTGTCGCCCTTGCTATGGACGTTAATAGCAGGGACAATAAGAATGCAGTGAAAATAGTTTTAAGCACGCAATTCATATACGGATGATAAACTATTTACCGATACGCCTACACCGAAACTAGATTTCAGATATCGGCTTTTGGCCGATCTTGCCAATTGCTCATACCAACCAGTGGGGGTCTTTTCCCGAGGCAGAGCGGTAATTAGATTTCCAGAAATGCTTTACTTGGATATTTGCCGAGGACTTTTTTTCCAGTCCTATCAGTGCAGGGCAAGATAGACTAAGGCTTCAGTAATGAATACTGTAGCTGTCACTCCCCAAGTCCACTTTTCCAAAATCCCCTTTTTTCCGTGTTTCATTTTGAAGCTTTCTCTCTGGAAAATACTCAGTGAAAATATTACCCAAATGATAATATACTTGGCAATACTGGACATTGAAAAATTACGATATGCCAGCCTCCCTCCTGAGCGATTAAAATATGGAGGACTAAACATCGCCGGCAGTACCCCTCTGATAAATATACCAGCGTATGTCGGCAACCAAGTCAGAACCGTAATGGCTTTTTACAGAATGCCAACCTCAACTCTTTTCAATAAGTGCCTCAAATTCATCAATCGGGACAGGTTTGCTAAAAAGGTAACCTTGGTAATGAATGCATCCACTATTTAGCAAAAGCTGTCTTTGTTCTTCGGTTTCTACACCTTCAGCTATAACGCTCAAGTTTAGACTTTGTGCCATAGCTATAATAGTTCGTACAATAGTTTTATCGCTATTGTCGTAAGCTATATCACTCACAAATGATTGGTCAATTTTGAGCTGACTTAGCGGTAATTTTTTTAAGTATTGCAAAGATGAATAGCCGGTGCCGAAATCATCAAGTGAAAATTCTATGCCAATATCTCTTAATGACCACATGGTACTTATTATGATATCTATGTCATCTAGCAACATGCTTTCAGTGAGTTCAAGTTTGAGTAGCCTAGGATTGATCTCGTAGTGCTCTACGGCAGC
>CAIWKC010000318.1 GCA_903913145.1 uncultured Gallionellaceae bacterium
CTCGAGTTCAAGTACTTGGCCGTCAAAAATATAGTCGACGTCAGTAGTACAATTGTCGAAGCCATTTTCTATTCTAATGAAGACGGCCTCGGTCAGTTTAATAAATTCACTTTCAGTCATTGCGTTCCCTTCAATATTTATGCGACTTGTCATGGCACTTCAGATTTACAACCATTCATTCTATAAACAGTCGGCGTTAAAATTAAGTTGAACAAGTGTAGTTCATCCATCCCGGTTTATAATCCCGCGCTGTTAATATTCTTTTAGGACGCAATAATGCGTAATTCACAATTTGTCCCGACGAGCATTATGTTGCTATTCGTGCTTGTGCTGCAAGGCTGCGGACATAAAGGCCCGTTATTTTTACCGAAAAATACTACTCCCCCTGCCCAATCTGAACAGAAGAAATAATATGAATTCCTATTTCCACTATCAACAAGACCAATTGTTTGCCGAAGAAGTCGCTCTTGCCGACATTGCAGAAAAGTTCGGAACACCTTGCTATGTTTATTCACGTGCAGCCTTGACGGACGCATACCGTCAATTTGCCGAAGCGTTCAAGTCACACGAACATCTGATTTGTTTCGCGGTGAAATCGAATTCGAATCTGGCGATACTCAACTTATTTGCCAGTTTGGGAGCGGGCTTCGACATCGTTTCAGGTGGAGAATTACAACGTGTGCTGGCGGCGGGTGGTGATCCGAAAAAGGTGGTGTTCTCCGGCGTGGGAAAAACGACAGCGGAGATGCGCCTTGCATTAGAGTCTGACATTCTGTGCTTCAACGTGGAGTCTGTAGCCGAACTTGACCGCCTTAATGAGGTGGCGTCAAGCATGGGCAAAATTGCACCTGTTAGTTTGCGGGTGAATCCTGATGTCGATGCGAAGACGCATCCGTATATTTCTACCGGACTGAAGCAGAATAAATTTGGTGTGGCCTACTCCGAAGCATTGGCGTTGTATTGCAAGGCGGCAAACTTGCCGCACTTGCGTGTAACCGGGATGGACTGCCACATCGGATCTCAACTGACCGAGACAAGCCCTTTCATTGCGGCGGCGGAAAAAGTGTTGGCATTGCTCGATCTGTTGGCACAGGAGGGAATAAAACTGGACCATCTGGATTTTGGCGGTGGGCTGGGTATACGGTATAAAGATGAAGCACCGCCATCGATAGCCGAGTATGCACAAGCCTTGCTGGGTGCGCTGAAAAGCAGAAGTGAGAAGCTCATTGTGGAGCCGGGGCGAGTGCTGGTTGGCAATGCGGGTGTTTTGTTGACCAAGGTGGAATATATCAAACCCGGCGAGGAAAAACATTTTGCGATCGTTGATGCGGCGATGAATGATTTGATGCGTCCGGCGCTTTACGATGCGTATCATGAAATTTTGCCGGTTGTTGGGATGGCTAAAAACCCCCTATCTAACTTTGATGGAACTACTGATGAGACAACTAGCCATTCCGCTAGGCCCCAAAGTGCCGGGCAAGCGGCTGGTTATAGCCATTCGACTAAGCACGATGAAGCCGTGCAAGTCGCTGGTTATCCCCCTGAGGGAAAAAGGACGAACGTGAAAGGCAATTCGTTAATCTACGAAGTGGTGGGGCCGATTTGTGAGACAGGTGATTTTCTGGGGCATGCCCGCGAATTGGCGGTTGATCAAGGTTCTTTGCTGGCTGTAATGTCGGCAGGTGCATACGGTATGAGTATGAGTTCGAACTACAACACTCGACCGCGTGCCGTGGAAGTGATGGTAGATGGAAAACTCATCCACCTCATCCGTGAACGAGAAACGGTGGCTCAATTATTTGCCGGAGAAAAAATTATCTCGAGATAATTTTGTAAAATATTTCATAAATATGTTGCGTAATAATTTTATTCCCGCATAGAATGCGGTCACCAAGCTCATAAGGGGTTTCAGGGAATAAAAAAAGTGATTGGGAGTGCATTAGTTGCACGGCAAGCAGTGCAAGGTTTTAGTCAAATTAATTTTTATAAGGAATCAAAATGGCTGCAACAACTACCAAAGCAAAAAGCACCACCAA
>CAIWKC010000319.1 GCA_903913145.1 uncultured Gallionellaceae bacterium
AAAGCGTCATGGCGAAAAAAAATCATGGATGATAGCGATGGCACTCGCGATTTTAACTTTCGTTTGGGCATATTATTTGGGTCCGGGAGATATTGGCGGATATGCCGTTATCTGCATTCTTTCGGGCGCTGCACTGGGTGCAGACTTGGCATTGCCACCCGCGCTGCTTGCGGCAGTGATCGGACAAGCAGGGCACATCGGAAAATATTCGGGCACTTATTTCGGGATTTGGAATTGGGCGACAAAGTTGAATCTGGCTTTGGCGGCTGGCATCGCGTTGCCATTGTTGCAATGGATGGGGTACCGGAGCGGCAGCAACGATGCAGTTGGTCTACATGCGCTGGCAGTTGGCTATGCATTGCTGCCATGTGCCTTTAAATTATGCGCGTTAATTATATTGTGGCGAGCACCACTCAATCATGTTTAGTATTTTAGGAGAACAAAATGGGATGGCAATCGTATGTGTTACCTGCAATGGGAATTGTTATGTTATCAGCTTGTAGTACCACCGATGTTGGCTTGTATGCCAAAGAGAAGCCAACTCTTGACATGCAGCAATATTTTAACGGGACTGTAGATGCGTGGGGCATGTTTCAAAATCGCAGCGGAGAAGTTGTCAAACGTTTTACAGTGGTCATCCGTTGCAGTTGGCAGGCTGATGTGGGCACGCTGGATGAAGACTTTAGCTACTCCGATGGAACAAAACAAAAACGCGTGTGGACGTTAAAGAAACAACCCAATGGACAATACATCGGCACGGCCGCCGACGTTGTGGGAGAAGCGATCGGCAATGTTTCCGGAAATACGCTGAACTGGAAGTATGTATTGGCGTTGCCGGTGGGCGACAAAGTATATAACGTTAACTTCGACGACTGGATGTTTCTCATGGATGATAAAGTGATGTTGAATCGTGCCGTGATGAGCAAATTCGGCTTCAAGTTGGGCGAAGTCTCCTTGTCATTCAGCAAGCGACCATGAACCCAAAGATTCACAACTGGCGCGGCCAGCGAATCTGGATCATCGGTGCCTCAAGCGGCATCGGCGCTGAGCTTGCGCGCAAGCTGATGGCTCTTGGAGCGAAACTGGCTTTATCAGCCCGCAACTTAGGGGCATTGCAGCTAGTCTCCGCCGGTTATGCCGAAACGATGGTCTTGCCACTTGATATAACGCAATCAAGTGAGATTCTAACAGCACGCGATGCCATTCTGGCGAAATGGGAGGGGATTGATCTGGTGTTGATCGTTGCCGGTACTTATCAAAAGATGCGCGCGGAAGATTTCAATCTGATTGCGGCCAAACAATTGGTCGATACCAATCTCAACGGCCCGCTCAATTGTCTGGACGCTGTGTTGCCTGTTTTACTCTCTCAGGGCAAGGGCGGACTTGGCATCGTGGCTTCCATCGCCGGATTAAGCGGGTTGCCGCAAGCCTTGATCTACGGGCCGACCAAAGCCGCACTCATGAATCTGTGCCAATCGCTCTATCTCGATCTGCGTCCGCGCGGTATTAGCGTATATCTTATCAATCCCGGTTTCGTTGCCACACCACTCACCGCCAAGAACGATTTCACCATGCCCGCGCTGATCTCAGCGAAAACGGCAGCAAAAGAAATAATCCACGGAATAGAGCGCGGCGAGTTTCATATTCATTTTCCAAAACGTTTTACAAATTGGTTGCGCCTGCTTAGGTTATTGCCGTACCGACTCTATTTCTGGTTGATCCACAAGGTAACCGGGTTATGACTTATAAAACTCACCTGAACAAGCTAGTGAACTTCTTTGAGAACGTTTCGTTACAAAGTGTATCTGTCATTGCTGAACTATATGACGCGAACGCCCATTTTAAAGATCCCTTTAACGAGGTAAAGGGGCAGCAAGCCATCATGAAAATATTTCAGCACATGTTCAAACAGGTAGGTTCGCCACGCTTTGTCATCAGTCAAACTATTCAGCAAGATGCCGATGCCTTCATTGTTTGGGATTTTGAATTTCATATGAAAGGCAACACTACGCCGCAATGCATCCATGGCTCGTCCCACATACGTTTCAACTCAGAGGGGAAAGTGATTTACCACCGCGACTACTGGGATGCCGCCGAAGAGTTGTATGAAAAGATTCCAGTGCTAGGAAATTTAATGCGCTTCTTGAAGCGCCAAGCCCGCAGTTAATTTTATAGGAGAAAATGATGAAAAAATTATTAATGTTAATCGCACTATCGATGGCTCAAAACGCATTTGCCGCTGATTGTCCGACATTGCTTAACCGCACTATTACTACCCTGCAAGGAGATAAAATCAATCTTTGCCAGTATGCGGGTAAACCAATATTAGTGGTAAACACAGCGAGTCGGTGCGGTTTTACGCCTCAATTCGACAAACTTGAAGCCATGTACAGCAAGTATGGTCAGCAAGGTTTGCTGGTTCTTGGATTTCCATCCAATGACTTTAAACAAGAATTGTCCACCAACGGAGAGATCGCAAATTTTTGCAAATCGACTTACAAAGTTAAATTTCCAATGAGTGAACCCAGCATTGTGACCGGAACAAATGCGAATGATTTGTTCAAAGCCTTGGCAATAAATTCAGGAATGGAGCCGCAATGGAATTTTCATAAATACCTGATCTCAACAGACGGAAAAACTGTGTCTAGCTTTGCTACTGAAATTGAACCGGATAGCAGTGTCATCATGGACAAAATTAAACCGATGTTGAACTAAATCTGAGGACTTTAGTGACTGTTTTAAAACTTTCACTATTCAATCGCCAACTAACTTTAGTTCGGAGCTCAACTCCCGGAAAGCGGTTTGGCCCACTAAACCGTTTGAGTAATTCGAAACTGTGATTAGGCTGCGTGAAGCAGCCAATCAACAATCAGACACGTCTAAGCTCAGTTCTTGTATAGAAATGCCTCAAGCTGCTCTATCGGCATAGGCTTGCCAAACAAGTAGCCTTGATAATGAACACAACCCGCACTTTCGAGAAAATGCCGTTGCTCGTCGGTTTCCACCCCTTCCGCAATGACTTCTAACTTCAAACTTTTTGCCATCACGATAATAGTCTGTACGATGGCTTTATCACTTTCATCAATTGCTATGTCTCGCACGAAGGACTGATCGATCTTGAGTTGGTCAAGGGGTAGGCGCTTAAGATATTGCAGGGATGAGTATCCAGTGCCGAAGTCATCCAAGGATATTCGAACACCGATTGCTTTCAATGATTTCATGGTCGCGATGGCTTCTTCAATCTTATCTAGCAATAAGCTTTCCGTCAGTTCTAACTTGAGTAAATTAGGTTTGATGCCATGACGTTGAATTGCGTTTTGTACTTCATTCACAAAGTTTACCTGGCGGAATTGTTTGGAACTGACGTTTACCGATAATATTAAATTACTTGTCTGCTTACTCTTTTGCCAAGTCAATATTTGTGCACAAGCAGTATCGAGAACCCAGCCCCCGATAGAAACGATAAGACCAGACTCTTCCGCCAGCGGAATAAATTGTGCAGGAGATACCATACCTCGCTCAGGATGTATCCAGCGAATTAATGCCTCTGCGCCAACAGGATTGCCTGAACTATCGACCTGAATTTGGTAATACAGTTGGAATTCTTTATTCTCCAGTGCTTTGCGTAATTGACCCTCGATCGAAGATCGTGAATCAATTGATTTCTGCATTTCAGGGTCAAAGAAACGCAGCGTGTTGCGTCCAGACTTCTTCGCTTGATACATTGCCAGATCAGCATGTTTGAACAAGTCTTCCGACACATACTCATGACCTATAAACAAGGTAACCCCGATACTTGGCGAGTTGTAATATTCATGGGTCGCAAGAATATACTTTTGGTTAAGCGAGAATAAAATCTTCTCGCCGATTGCCTCTGCTTGCGCGGCTGCTTCTAGTAATTCAAGACTCAAATCTTCCAGCAAGATAACGTATTCATCGCCGCCAAGTCGTGCGACGGTATCTCCTTCTCGCACACACAATTCCAAACGTTTTGCGACTTGTTGAAGCAACTTGTCCCCGATGTCGTGCCCAAGGGTATCGTTCAGCGTTTTGAAATTATCCAAGTCGATGAACATCAAAGCACCTGCTCTTCCTCTTCTTTCACTCGAGGCTAAAGCGTGTTGCAGACGATCCTGTAAAAGTCGCCGATTGGGCAAACCCGTGAGGTGATCGTAGAACGCTAAATGTTTTATCTCCTCTTCTGCACGCTTGCGTTCTGTTATGTCGGAATGCGCTCCAACATAATGCGTGACAATATCATTGTCGCCCTTCACTGCCCAGATCGTGAGCCATTTCGGATAGATTTCACCATTTTTGCGGCGATCCCAAATTTCCCCTTGCCATGTCCCGGTGGCATGGATGATTTCCCACATCGAACGATAAAAATCCCCATCATGGTGACCCGACGTTAGCATGCTGGGATATCGGCCAATGGCTTCTTCGGCTGAATAGCCGGTAGTTTCAGTAAAGGCCTTGTTGACCCGTAAAATGATGCCATTTGGGTCGGTAATCATCAAAGACTCTTGAGTTTCAAAAGCAGAGGCGGCGATGCGAAGCTCAGTCTCAGCAACGATGCGCTCAGTGATATCGGTGAGAACAATACGCAGCTGAACTGAGGTGTTAAGCGGGTCGTCCGGATTGGACAATTGATCAATTGTGCGGGAACTTAATAAATCGGCACTCTTTAGCGAAGTCACGTTAACTTGGAGGTACGAACCATCGCTATGTTGCATCGCAAGTTCGCATTGCTGACGCCCGTCGCGCTGCAAAATGTCACGGAAATGGAGATACCAGCGGTCAGCGTTTCCACTGCAAACAAAACTTGAGAAATGACGATTGATCATTTTACTGCGCTCCACCCCCATCATTTCGGCGCCAGTGAGATTTAATTCAATGATCAAGCCATCACGATTGAGCGTTAAGTGCCCGACTGGAGCAAGTTCGTAAAGATCAACATAACGATCGCGCATTTTTTCAATGACGAGTTGTGTACGCCGCAACTCTTGGTTCTGCATTTCCAGTTCGATCTGGTAAACCTGAAGTTCGTGCAGGAGTTCCTCAGTAGAACGAGCAGTACCGATAAGTTGTCTGAGGGCTGGTCGCGCCTCAGTAACTTTCCGCATCTGGTCGTGCTCTATTGGGATATGGCTCAAGAAAACCCTTCTTAACAGCGTTGCGTTATGTTTGTGCTGCCTGTGCTGTCTGCCTGCAAGTGACTTCGTATCGTGTTAATTCAAAGTAGCCTGACTATACCCTTAATTTCAACGGGGATGTTTTCTTATAATTCTTGTTCGATATAAGAATATCTATGTGGCTGAATGAGCGTATAAGTCTAAACAAAAGGTGGGCAAAAGGCACGCCAACCCTATGTCGCGACCTGTCCCCAGGCCATGTAACGCGATATCGAGAATGGACTGGAGGCGGGTTTCTTCCGCTATCTTACCAAGCCAATCAAGATCAATGAATTTATGCAAGCGTTGAACGAGGCACTTAAATTGACTGAATCCGATTGATCGAGGGGCGGCGCCTCATCGGCGACGGCACTTCTTAGAACTTAGCTCAACAATTGCTGAATGTTTTTACCGAGGATTGCAGATCATCTGATAGCTTTCCCAATTCGCTTGTAATCTTTGCTACCGACTCGGCTGAACTATAGTTGCTTTCCGACATGCCAATAATTAGATGCACGTTATCCGCGATGGCCGTACTTTCACGAGCCTGATCGGCTACGATTAATGTGAGCGTTTCCAAATTATCAAGCGATGCTTGCGCTCCATCGCGCAATTCGCCGAGAGGCGATACCATGTTCTCAATAAGAATCATGCCTCGATCCATTCCAGTGTGTCCATCATTGATATTATTGACTGCGAGCTGCGTTTGCTGATCAATCGCGAGAATCTCCTTATCAATTTGTAAGGTTGCTTCTGCAGTGCGGGTTGCTAACTT
This sequence comes from uncultured Gallionellaceae bacterium, assembly GCA_903913145.1. Classification (GTDB taxonomy): domain Bacteria; phylum Pseudomonadota; class Gammaproteobacteria; order Burkholderiales; family Gallionellaceae; genus PALSA-1006. The sequence goes on from CAIWKC010000319.1 coordinate 5,947, forward strand.
GCGAACTTCATCTGCAACTACAGCAAACCCACGCCCGCTTTCGCCTGCACGGGCTGCCTCAATTGCAGCATTGAGCGCTAAAAGATTAGTCTGATCGGCAATCTCCTTGATAACACGAACCGATCCGGCAACTTGTTCGACACGTTGGCGCATACCTTCAACTGAATGGGCTGAGGTAGATACCACCAGGGCAATTTCGGCAATTTCTTTTGCGGTTTTAACGATCACCTCTGCGCTATTGCTTGCCATGTCACGCGCCTTTTCAGCATGAGCTTTCGTTATGACAGCATTTTCAGATAGCCGAGTTATGCCTTCAATCAGGTGATCTACAGATTGCCCGATGCTGATAGCCAATTCTCGTTGTTCCGCCGAACCATTGCGAACTCCATTGGCAGGCTGTCCCAAATTAATTGCGGCCTCGGCCACCTGCCCGGCACCTTGGTGAATTGCGCCAATCAATTCCCTAAGACGTATTTGCATGTGTCCCATGCGTTCCAACAAATGACCAACTTCATCTTTACCCGTGGAAGGGATATGAGTACCCAGATTGCCTCCGGCAATTTCGTCAGCCACGCTCACTGCCGATCCCAGTGGTCCAGAAATCCCTTTAGTCAGCACTATTGCCAGCAACAACCCAACTAGCAGCGCAAGCACGCCCAGACTGATAACGATAATCTTTGCGCGCACCATTGTATTGATCGCATCCTTTTGCTTTGACTGCATCGAAGCCTGTTGGTTTTCTGCAAGTTTGCCTACTTCGGTTAGGAGATTGTTTAATGCTGTGCGAGTGGAGGTCGTCATTGCCAGCTCGGCAGAAGCTCTGTCGTTCAATTCAAGCGCTTCGACTGCATTATGAAATTTCTCGCGATATGTTTCGCGTAAAGCAGTTATCCTGGACAATGCCGCCTTCTCATCAGGTTCAGCCAGTAGCGGAATGATGTTCTTGATGGCTTCATCTATGGCCATGTTATGGCTATCCATCTCTTTATACACTGTAATGCGCTGCTCTTTTTCTTGCAGAATAAACAAAAGTGCCAATCGCCCCGCGCTGCTTTCAGCATGGAGATTAATTGCATTCGCGAGAGTTGCACGTGCAGCATCTCCTTCAATCACTTCACGCGTAGTGGCAGTAAGCTGATCTAGGCGATTTACTGAGACCACTACAACAGCAGAAAGAAATAGCAATACCACCGCAAAGCCAGCCGTCAGTCGAGTACCGATGCGCATTTCATTTAGCAGATTTAGCATAATAGTTGGCTTTGCAATGGTTGATAAATTTAGCGACTATTATGACCTATTCAAGCGCTTTTCAAGCCATTCATCTAACGACCATTGCCCGCGACTCAGAATGAGTAACACGCCGAGCAGTATGCCCCAGGACATGTGTTGATTAATTCCCGCATCGCTTAAGTCTGCGTAAGAGATAACTGCAACCACATTAAGAATAGAAAGTCCTGCAGCTGCAAATCGGCCAAGCAGGCCAAATACTAGCAGGGTGGATAATCCGAGTTCTGCGCTGGCCGCCATTGTGGCTGCCACTTCTGGGGGCAATAACGGGACATGATATACATCGCTGAACAAGAATAGTGTGCTATCCCAACTCTGAATCTTGGTTAAACCTGATTTGAAAAACACATTTGCCAAATACAATCGCAATCCAATATCAAATATCGGCGCAAGATATTCAGGCCAATGCGATGCGGCAAAATAGAATTTCACGATACGCGAAAGCACACCCATTTCGTCCCCCTTATCTGAGAAAAAGACCAATAGCCGGAAAGATTTTCAACCCGTAGTTGGCGACCCGGCTTTTCTTGAAGCTGATCAACGGGAGCATTTGATCCAATGTCGCGGTCGATGCCAGAGCCATATCTACGCCATACAAGCTGAAGTGATAATGATCACGCACATTAAACAAGGAATTCAGGGGGTTCCTCCCCCAAAGAAATTCTCGATATGGACTTCTACCCCGCCGGGCTTGGGCAGATTTTCCAGCACCTCACGTTAATGAGGTGCCCGCAACCCGATACCGGCGAAAAATGGCAGCGTATCTGTTGCGGGCCTGAATATCACTTACCTTCTAAACTACCGCCGGAAAGCTTCTCACAAGTACCCTTTGGTACAGCTACGAAATCCATTGTGTCATTATTTTTGGTTCCTTGTCCTGCGCAAGAATGGGCGCTCTTGTTGCTGGAGCAATCATTCTTGCCTGCCTTAGCCACGCCAAAGCATTTTTCCATTTCAACTTTTTTGTCAGCTGCGTTTGCATTGCCGGAAGTTAGACCCAATACAAGCAAACTACCAATTGCGGCATAGAGGATGTGACTATTGTTCATTTGAGATCCTTTTAATGAGTTAAAAACCTATAACTTTACGCTGACAACTAGTCAAAGAAAGCCGAACTTTGGAAAGCAAAAATCAGTCAACGCAATTACCCTTTATTACTTAAGATGTAATGATGTGCTTGAGAATAAGCGCTGACGATTCAGATTGTATTTGATGTTAAGTGACATTCCGTCTCGTTTTATGTACAGTTCATCTCAAATGGATCGACTATCTGCGCTACTCCAGCATTTCAACATCAAAACAAAAGTGTTTGGCTATGGGACTCTTTGTGGCGAATCCACTTTTGATATTTACGAAGGACTGGGGCATATCCATGTTATTAAAAAAGCCCCTTTAGAAATATTCTATCCTGATAGAGAGAGCACGCTTGTCAGTGAACCTTCTTTAATCTTTTTTGCCAAACCCATTGCTCATTCATTTAGGACACTTGCAGAAGGTGGCGCGGAGATGGTGTGTGCGACAGTTTCTCTTGGAAGCGGATTTCAAAATCCCTTAAATATGGGATTCCCTTCATGTTTGGTTATTCCGTTATCAGAACTGGCCGACTTAGAGAAGATTTTTGATCTTCTCTACTATGAAGCTTTTGAAAGTTTCAGTGGAAAAAAAGAAGCAATTGATCATCTAATGGATTACTTGGTAATTCGCATGTACCGCTACGCCATCCAAGAAGACATCATCGAATCAAGTGCTATTGCCGGATTAGCCGACAAGAAGATTAGCAAATCGCTTTTCTCTATCCATGAAAATCCTGAAAAAAATTGGTGTTTAGACACGTTGTCTGACGTTGCCGGAATGTCAAGAGCTCGATTTGCCAAAGCGTTTAAAGATAAAGTTGGGGTTTCACCAATGAGTTATCTTGCCGATTGGCGTTTAAGTCTTGCCATGAAACATTTAACTTCAGGCATACCTATAAAAAATCTTCATAAAGAACTCGGCTACTCCTCCGCCTCATCGTTTACCAGAATCTTTCAACAAAGAATTGGAATGTCGCCTAAAGAATGGATGGCTCATCATGTACAAAGCAATTGAATAGAATTGAGTGGTTTGTTTCCTGCGAGCATCAAAGTATGAAGGTCGTTTTGGTGTTGGACGCATTTAGCGATCCGGGAATCAATATTAACCTTACTCTGTGACGAATTTTTCTAAACTTGTGTCAGATGTTTATGCATTCACTTATCTGGTTCTCGGATAAGACTTAAATCATTCATCAAGTTGCGTTGGAGGGATACCGCACAAACAAGCGCAGCTTAAGTTCTATAAGCTCGCCAAACTGATTATCTTTTCCCAATCCATTTCAACACAACATGACCCGCTTCATGGACCTCACAAACAAAAAACAGATTGAAACCCAGCTTGAACAGAGTGCGGTCAGATTGAAGGCATTGGCTAATGCTCTGCCGGATTTGATCTGGTTTAAGGATCCGCAAGGGATTTATATCTCCTGCAATACGCGCTTTGAACAGTTTTTTGGTGCCGATGAAGTACAAATCGTTGGCAAGACGGATTACGACTTTGTCGCCATAAACATGGCTGATATTTTTCGCGAGAATGACCAGAAGGTGATGAAATCAGGCGAGTCAGGCAAGAATCAGGAGTGGATCAAATTTGCCAATGACGGTCACTCTGAGTTGTTGCAGACAACAAAGATCCCTATATTTAATGCCGAACATTCTTTGATGGGGGTTTTGGGTATCGGCCATGACATAACCGAAATCACTGCTGTTCACGATGAACTGCGTGGCAACGCCTTGTTCCTCAATACGTTGCTGGAAGCCATGCCCGTAGCGGTTTTTTACAAGGATTTGGGCGGGCGTTATACAGGAGTCAATAGCGCCTTTGAAAAACTGACGGGTTACTCGCGTAGCGAATTGCTGGGCAAGACCGTATACGACATATCACCCCGTGAATTTGCCGATATTTATCACACCAAAGACATGGAACTGTTAAAAAAGACCGGATTCCAGGTGTACGAGACAAAAGTGCATAGCGTAAAAGGTATGGTGCATGATGTGGTTTATCACAAAGCCACTTTTACCGATTCCGTCGGGCAGGTGGCCGGCTTGATTGGTGTGGTACTGGATGTAACTGCACTCAGAAAAGAAGAAGAGGCGCTGCTCAAGGCGGGAGCTTTGCAAAGTGCAATTTTCAATAGCGCGAACTTTTCAAGTATAGCCACGGATGCCAAAGGCGTAATCCAAATTTTTAACGTGGGTGCGGAACGGATGCTGGGATACACGGCTGCCGAAGTGATGAATAAAATCACACCGGCCGATATTTCTGATCCAGAGGAACTGGTCGCGCGTGCAGAGTCATTGAGTTTAGAACTTTCTACTCCGATTACTCCGGGTTTTGAAGCACTGGTATTCAAAGCTTCACGCGAGATAGAAGACATATACGAACTTACTTATATCCGAAAAGACGGCAGTCGATTTCCGGCTGTAGTTTCAGTTACAGCGCTGCGTGATGCTCAAGATGGAATAATTGGTTACCTGCTGATCGGAACTGATAATACAGAGCGAAAAGAGATTGAGGTGGATAAGAAACTACTTGGTCAGCGCCTTCGTGATTTACAGTTCTACACCCGTTCGCTATTTGAATCCAATATTGACGCGCTGATGACTTCCGATGCGGAGGGAATCATAACCGATATCAACAAACAGATGGAGGCACTTACAGAATGCACTCGCGATGAATTGATCGGTTCTCCTTTCAAAAACTATTTCACGGATCCGAAAAAAGCGGAGGCTGTCATTCAACAGGTGTTACGCGAAAAAAAAATTACCAATTACGAACTCATCGTACACGCCAAAAATGGCAAAGAAACGCTAGTTTCGTATAACGCGGCCACGCTTTATGATCGTGACAGAAAATTGCAAGGCGTATTTGCCGCGGCTCGTGACATCACTGCGCACAAGCGCCAAGAAGACGAACTGCATGAAGCCAAAGACCAGGCTGAACAAGCCAACCGCATCAAAAGCGAATTTCTATCCAACATGTCCCATGAGCTACGCACGCCACTCAATGCCATTATCGGCTTTTCAGAAGCACTGAAGGACGGCCTGATGGGTAAAGTGGCCGAAAACCAGCTCGAATACATCAACGATATTTATATCAGCGGCGAACATCTGCTCTCGCTCATCAACGACATTCTGGATTTGGCAAAAGTCGAAGCCGGCAAGCTGGAGTTGGAGCTTGAACAATTTTCTCTCGATTCCGTATTGCAAAACAGCCTGAGCATGGTCAAGGAAAAGGCCCTGACTCATCGCCTGAAGGTTACGCTAGAGGCGGATACCATGATGCCTGAGATCGTCGCTGACATACGCAAGCTCAAGCAAATTGTTTACAACATGCTGTCCAATGCCGTCAAATTCACCCCGGATGGTGGCGATGTCACGATAGGCGCACATCGCGTGGGCGACATGCTGGAGATTACCGTCAGAGACACTGGTATTGGCATCAGCACCGAGAATCAGGCCAAGCTGTTCCAGCCTTTTACCCAGATCGACAGCATACTTGCGCGCAAATATCAGGGTACGGGTCTGGGGCTGGTTATGATCAAGCACCTTGCCGAATTGCACGGTGGCAGCGTGAGTTTTGCAAGTGAAGTAAATAAAGGGTCACTGTTCTCGGTAAAGATCCCGTGGCGGGAGGCCGTTGAGTAAATACCAAAGCCTTTCGTGCAGGAGATAATTTCTTTAAGGGATTAACACCATGACTAAAATCATCATTATCGAAGATAACCCGATCAACATGAAGTTGGCCACGTTCCTGCTTCACAGCGCCGGACATGAGGTGTTGCAGGCGACCAATGCAGAATATGGACTGGCGCTGATTCGTACCGAATTACCTGCGCTGGTGCTGTTAGACATTCAACTGCCCGGCATGGACGGCATCAAAGCAATGCGCCTGCTCAAGGCCGACTCTGCACTGTCGCATATTACAGTCATTGCACTTACAGCCAATGCCATGAAAGACGATAAAGAAACATTGCTTAAAAGCGGGTTCGATGGGTATTTACCAAAGCCGTTTCATCATCAGGAGTTTTTGGGAATGGTAAAAGGGATGTTGGAAAAATCATACACCCTATCTGCAATCACATAGGAGATATACATGAACCACAAAATTCTGATCGTTGATGATGAAGAGAAAAATATCAGCTTGATGACGTTGCTGCTTGAAAACGCAGGCTACACGGTTTTGAGTGCCTCCAACGGTGCCAAAGGTCTGGTGACCGCACGGCTTGAGCACCCCGACCTTATTCTGATGGACATCCAGATGCCCGACATGGACGGTTTTTCAGTCGCCCACGAAATTTTTGCAGACGCGCGTACACACGACATCTCGGTAGTTGGCATAAGCGCGTATTCATCTTTAGAATTGCGACAGAGAGCATTGAGAATGGGCATGGTTGGATTTTTTCAAAGGCCGGTCAGCCACGAATTTTTCATCGAACAGATGCGCGCGTTCCTTCCGTCCTCCAAGGAAACTCTGGCGTAGATGCAACCTAATTTCAGTAAGCACACCATGACAACAATCCGCACTGTTCTCCTAGTCGACGACGAACCATCCAATTTGCGCCTGCTGCAAATGTTGCTTAATGCCGAAGGTTACGCAACGCTTCTCGCCGAAAACGGCGCTGAGGCGTTGGCGCTGACAGCTAAACAAAAGCCGGACATCATCTTACTCGACATCATGATGCCCGAGATGAACGGTTTCGAGGTGGCGCGGCAACTGAAGGCCACCCCTGACACAAGCAATATCCCCATCATTATGGTGACGGCACTGAATGATCGGGGTTCGCGTTTGAAAGCGCTTGAAATGGGCGCTGAGGAGTTTTTAATCAAGCCTATCGACAGGGCGGAACTATCGATCCGCGTGAAAAACCTTTTGCGGCTGAAGGAGTATGCTGACTTTCTGGCAGACCACAATCTTCGCCTTGAAAGTCAGGTAGCCGTTCGTACCGGGCAATTGTCTGAAAGCTATCGCGAAGCAATTTACATCATGACTTCCGCAGCTGAACTCAAGGACGAGGATACCGGCCTGCATGTCATCCGCATCAGCTACTTTTGCCGTGTGCTGGCGGAAAATCTGGGGATGGATACAGAATTTGTCGATCGCATCACTTACGCCAGCCCGATGCACGACATCGGCAAAATTGGCATTCCAGACCATATTCTGCTCAAGCCGGGTTCGTTCCTACCGGAAGAATGGGCGATTATGAAGACCCACCCTGAACTAGGCGAAAATATTCTGTCTAGAGGTGGTTCGCCCTACCTGCGTATGGGTGCAGAAATTGCACTTAACCATCACGAACGCTGGGATGGCGGTGGCTATCCGGGAGGCAAGCGAGGTGAAGAAATTCCTCTTTCCGCACGCATGATGAATATTGCCGACCAGTACGATGCCTTGCGTGCGAAGCGCCCCTACAAACCAGCCTTCGACCACGATAAAGCGATGCAGACTATAACCGAAGGTGACGGTCGTACCCTCCCCTGTCATTTCGATCCGATGGTTCTGGCTGCATTCAACGCATGCGCAGAAACCTTCCGGGGTATTTATGCAGAACATGCGGAGGCGTGAATGAGGCCTAACAGTTCCTTACTCCGTCAGACTCACACATACAGGAGCCAAAAAAATTGCCAACCATATTGATCGCGACTGAAAACATCAACGATGCTCATGACGTGAGACGGCAGCTTGCCGACAGATACAAAGATATTTTCATCTCTCTTAACCCGGATAATTCGGTGCAGGATTTCGAGGCTCATGAGCCTGATGTTCTGGTACTGGCATTCGATACGCTGGCCAAATCGGAATGTTACTATCTTGGACTTTATCGTTTGGGGACGGTGGTTCATACGCATCCACATCGAACTGTTATTTTGTGCGACAAGAATGAGGTCGATCGCGCTTATGAGCTGTGCGAAAAGGAATATTTCGACGACTACATTCTGTTCTGGCCAATGTCGCACGATGGAACAAGGTTACTGATGGCGGTGCACCACGCGCTGCGCGACCTGGCTGCCAGCAATACAGCTTTTGGCGCCGTGGAGCTTGCCGCACGTGCCCGACAACTGGAAGATCTGGAGCCGATTCTGGAGCGAAATCTTGACCATGGCTGCATCCACAATGTAGCCAAATCAAACGTGCAGATCAATGCCTGGGTTCAGGAGTTCAAGCAGCAATGCGCGCCGCACGTTGATTCGGTGCGAGCCATGAAAAACACAGTGGAAAAAACACCGGCCACAATCCTGGTGGTGGATGATGAAGAGTTGGGACGCAAGCTACTCGGGACAGTGCTGACACCGGAGAATTATTCGCTCATGTTTGCCAGCAGCGGCATCGAAGCATTTGCCCTGCTACGCAAGCGTCGTCCAGACCTGATCCTGATGGATATGATGATGCCAGGCGTTGATGGAATAGAGACCACACGCAGGATAAAATCGGCAGGGCAATTCTCTGCCATCCCGATCATTATGGTGACGTGCAATAGCGATAAAAAAAACGTCACCGCTTGTTTTGCGGCAGGTGCTATGGATTTTGTGGTTAAACCTTTTAATCGCAGCATTCTGCGCGACAAGATACGCAAGTTACTTGCATGGCCCGATAGCTTGATAGCGCATCTACCTGAATGACATCACATCAAAAAGATCGTTTCTAGATGATAAAACGTATTCGTAGCGATCAACTTCTGTCAGGCATGTTTATCCATGACCTCAATTGCGGCTGGATGGATCATCCGTTCGTATTCAACTCCTTTAAAGTTAAAGATAAGCAAACAGTTGAGCAAATTATTGCCGCTGGTATTCGTGAACTATATATTGATTCCGAAAAAGGTTGGGATGTCGCAGATGCACAGACGCATGAAGAATATCATGCTCAAATGCACGAGCAAATTACTGCGCTGGCCGACAAACATCAAATAATTCTGAATCCTCAGACTTCCTTGAAGGATGAAATTCAGCAAGCGAAAACGGTTCATGCTCAAGCACATATTGTAGTCCACCATCTAATGTCAGACATTCGCATGGGGAAGCAAATCGAGTTGGCTAAAATTTCTCCTGTTGTTGAGAATATTACTGATTCAATATTCCGCAACAAGGACGCTTGTATCAGCTTATTGCGAATTAGGAACAAGGATGAATATACTTTCCAGCATTCGGTGAGTGTTTGTGCATTGTTAGTCGCCTTCAGTCGCGAGTTAGGCTATGAGAAGGAGGTCATCTTGGAGGCGGGTATAGGAGGCTTGTTACATGATATTGGAAAAATGAAGGTGCCCGATTCCATCCTCAATAAGCCAGGCGCCTTGACTGAATCGGAATTTTCGATAATGAAATCACATGCTGCTCTCGGTCGAGAAGTACTCACACAAACAGAGGGCATGCCAAAGACAGCAATTGTCATTACCGGCCAGCACCACGAGCGCTATGACGGCACCGGATATCCAGACAAAATCCAAAAAGATGAGATTTCTAAATTTGGTCAAATGGCTGCCATCGTTGATGTGTATGACGCGCTCACCTCAGATCGGGTTTATCACAAAGGAATGGACCCGACGGCAGCACTAAAGAAATTATTTGAATGGAGCAAGTTTCACTTCAATGCGGAATTAGTACAACGTTTCATTTGCCTTATCGGTATCTATCCGGTCGGGTCGTTGGTCAAACTGGAAAGCGGTGTGCTTGCCGTAGTAATCAATCCAGGTATTGAGAGCTTGCTTCGCCCCATCGTGCGGACGGTATACGACATTAAGCATGAGCGCTATGTTACACCGCGAGATGTCGATTTATCAAAAAAGCTGGATAGCATAGTTCAATCAGAGTCCCCCCGTAACTGGGGTATAAATCCGTTTAATTATATCTAGCTAGTATCGACGCTAGAAATGGATAAAGCTAATATTTTTCAGGCAGAAAATGTATTCCAAATCGTGTGGCACGATTACATTTTAAGTGGGCAAATACAATGACGAATATAGTCGAAGACAAACCGCATTTAGATACTGACTTCGAGTCAGTCGGACTTTATCCCGGTGCAACGATGCAGATCCAAGCCATTGGTGACCATACCTCAGCTCACCACTGGGTAAAGTACATCGGCTTTATCAAAGACAATTGCATACTCACCACTTTGCCTTTTAAATATGGCGATGGAATGTGGATTATGAAGGGAGAAACTTTTGTCGTACGGGGATTCAATGGCAGGTACGCCTATGCATTTACAACTCAGGTGCGCGGTGAATTTAATAGCCCGTTCTCTTTCGTCTATTTTTCTTGGCCGGTCAGCATCGAGAGATTAGTAATACGTAACTCAGTGCGTGTTGATGTAGAGTTGCCAGTTAACATATTGTTATCTGATAAAACCATTGTATCAACCATGTTGCACGACTTGAGCATATCCGGTGCGATGTTGGACTCACCTCTTCAACTCGGAAATATAGGTGATCATCTACAAGCCGTCATGCAGGTAAACCTTGAAGGAAATATGGAAGAAATGAATGTGTTAGCAACGATTAGAAATGTTCATCATAAGGAAGGGGGGGATGGATTCAAAACGGGCGTCGAATTCAATGATATAAGTCAGAACCACCTTCTAATCATAAATTACTTAATCGATAGTGATTCCAGGAAAGGATTGAAAGCTAATAGTCAATGAACAACAATCAGGGAAGACATTCACAAATTAACATGTATTTCCAAAATAATTCAAACAACGGGTTCCGCTGTACCAACTTTGTATTTTCCTTTCGATTAAGTAACAACTCCTAAAAAATACGTTCGGAGGCATTGCAACTATTGCCCGAATAAGTGGGCATCGGTTTTTCACATACGTTGCCGTGCTTTTTGCATTCAAAACACATGGGCAATTTTGCGGAGCTAAGTTCAATGCAACAATCAATCCAGTATTTACATTTCTCGGCATAGTTCTCTTCAAACGTTGGAAAATGTTGGCTCAGGTAGTCAATGATTTTGAGTTGCAGACAGACATAAGATTTATTGCAATGGTCTTTTCTATACTCAAGCCACAAATATTCCTCGGGTGTCACACCGGCACGTTTGTGCTCAACAGTAAATCCCAGAAATGAATAAAATCCTTCAACATCATCCAAATGCAACAATTTATTTCCATCCAACGTGATAAATCCAAAACAAGATCCCGAAGGCGAGGTGAGATTAATCTGAAAATGATGCGGGCAAAGTTGATGGTGTGACATGATTTTATGGTGAAAATTCCAAGTTGAATTGTTCAATATTTAACCAGTTTGTCCCAAGATACTAAGGCAAGTTACGAGAGCGCTAATATTGCATTCGGCAATGCTGTAACAGGATTCAGGCTCGGTTCCATCACGAAGGAAGTGTCATGGTTGCAAAAAACCATGCTGTTTTGAAACTGTATCCCTTGTTTAGGTAAAAGCGAAAATTTCGTATGAACTGATTGAGTTCAGCCAATTTGCGTGACATGTTTGCATCCTTTTAATTTGGCATCGATCTGTCAAAGCCTCGTAACACTAAAGTATTTAATCTAAGAATGGCGAATGGCCGAGCGGTAGTCCATCTATCTTCACTTCGGAAATCAGCCAATCTTGCAATGGATCTCCTCCATCGAAACCTCTTCCAAGTGAACGGTAATAAGCAGCTTCAGAAATCATTTGAAAACGCACATCTTCATTTTTTATGGATACTAGTGAATTAACTGAAGACTTCTTGTTGACCAAGCTTGGCTTGGTTTCAGTTTTTTTGTTTGAAACGGACGAATGGATTTGAACAATTACCTCCTCTTATTG
>CAIWKC010000320.1 GCA_903913145.1 uncultured Gallionellaceae bacterium
ATCTGTGAATATAACGGCTTGTTCGCAGAGCCGAGATATTTTCCATTAACCTGGTCATTCCCTGATTCCGCCATTCACGCGCAGAAGCGGATCTAGTGTTTTAATCATTTGGATTCCCGCCTGCACGTGAATGACGGGACTCTATTAAATCCAAGCTGAGTTAACTGGCACACTGACATGGCAAGGTTGTCACAAGCAATATCACACTCCGGAAGCTGCTTTTTATAAGCGGCTTCGATGTGAGGCCATTTCAAAAATAATTCCACGAATTATTATTGATCAAAGTAATGAAATATTTTATTCAATTACGCACTGCCCTCGCACGTACTTCAAGAATAATTGGAGTGGCAAAATGACCCGTGTAAACTTTTCTCAAAAAAGAACTCAAATTGGCAAATATGTTTCAGCCCCTGCGAGAGGGCGTTCTGCATTTCGCCTGAAAACCTTGTCCGTTTACCTCATGTTATCTTTTGGAACAAATGGTTATGCCTTACCCTTGGGTGGCTCCGTTACATCAGGAGCAGCAAGCATTAGCAGCAATTCAAGCAGTTCAACAATCACCCAATCATCTCAAAACGCTGCAATCAATTGGCAGGGTTTTAGCATTGGACAAAGTGAGACTGTGCAATTCATTCAACCCAGCGCTAGCTCAGTGATTCTCAACCGGGTGATTGGCTATGATGCTTCAAACATTCTGGGGAGCATGACTGCTAACGGTAAAGTTTTTTTGGTGAATCCAAACGGAATACTGTTTGGCAAGAGTGCGCAAGTCAATGTAGGTGGACTGGTCGCATCCACTCTTAATATCACTGACAGTGATTTCATGACGGGCAAGTATACTTTTTCGGGTGCTAGCAATGCCACGGTGCTCAACTTGGGATCGATTTCTACCAATGGAGACGGTCAGTATGTTGCATTATTGGGAGCAAATGTCGGCAATGATGGCTTTATCTCGGCCAAGCTGGGTACAATTGCTCTGGCAGTTGGAACTGCCATCACGCTTGATGTTGTTGGAGACGGCTTGCTCAATATCGCAGTTAATCAGGGCGCGGTGAATGCGCTGGTACAAAATAGCGGACTGATTCAGGCGGACGGCGGACTCGTGCTCATGACCGCGCAGGCGGCCGGAAACCTGCTCGCTACAGTCGTCAACAATACCGGCCAGATACAGGCTCAGACCATCCAGAATATCAACGGCAGGATCAAGATGCTGGGTGACATGCAAAGTGGCATCGTGAATGTGGCCGGCACTTTGGATGCCAGTGCACCAAATGGCGGAAACGGTGGCTTCATTGAAACCTCGGCCGCTCAAGTGAAAATAGCCAATAACGCCAAAATCAACACCTCTTCAACCGCTGGACTCAATGGGTCTTGGCTGATCGACCCTTTTGATTTCACCATCGCTGCAAGTGGTGACATTACTGGAACCGCACTCTCCGGATTGTTGGTCACAAACAGCATCATCATCAGCACCTCAGCAGGAGCCAATTCTTCTAATAATCTATTTGCTTCAGCGGGCTTAAACGGTGATATTTTTGTGAATGACGCGCTAACCTGGACTGCTTCCGCCGCAGCGACGACGTTGACATTGAACGCTTTCAGGGATGTGAACATAGCAGCTGCAATAACAGCCACCAAGGGAAACCTAGTTTCAACGGCCGGGCGCAATGTGAACGTTAAAGCAGCCGTGAAAACGACCAATGGAAATGTTACCTCGACCGCTGGCAATGATGTCAACGTAAATGCCGCGATTACGACAGTGACCGGCGGCGTCACTGCAAACGCCGGAAACAATGTAAATATCACTGCGGGAATCACGACGACAACGGGAAATGTTGTGCTACAGGCCGGTAATAATGGCAATGGAATCGGTACGGTGATCTTTACTGCTCCCGGCACGGTAACACTCAATACCGGAAACGCTTATATCTATTACAACCCGGGTTCATACAATTCACCAACCCTGTATACGAGCGATTTTACTGGCAATGGCATAGTCAATTCTTACATGTGGGTATTCGTGCAGGGCGACAACAAGACTTACGATGGGACTAACTCGGCAACGCTATCCTTTGTTGGCACTCCGACAGCAGGTGGAGCTGTGACACTGGTTGATCCTGGCTCTGGTGCGACCTACTCAGGTAAAAATGCTTCAAACGGCAAAACGATCAATTATGCCGGGTTTACACTAGGCGGCGCAGACGCGAATAAATTCTCCCTATTCTCCAGCTCAGGCACCACGACGGGCACCATTGCTGCTCGCGTATTAACAGTTACTGCCGCGACGAACAGCAAAACTTATGACGGCAATACTAGCTCATCAGGCCCCCCCACTTTTGGCTCGCTCCAAACAGGTGACACAGGCAATTTTGCTCAGCACTATGACAATAAAAACGTAGGCACCTCTAAAGTAATAACGGCCAGCGGTAGTGTTAGCGATGGTAATGGCGGCAACAATTATGTTGTTAACTTTGTCACCGATACTACCGGGGTCATTATCGCCCGTACGCTGACAATAAGTGGCATCACTGCTAGTAA
>CAIWKC010000321.1 GCA_903913145.1 uncultured Gallionellaceae bacterium
AAAACGACAGCACAGAATGTACTGGCAGAATTAACTAACGACACCGTACTTGCCGAAGAAGTGGCCGATGAGTTTGAAGTGATTATCGAATGTTTTTCGCATGCCCTTCAGCCACTCTGTTTAAGGCATTGCGAGGAACAAATGAGTAAGGCAAGATCAATGGCATTGGTCAATAGCGTAAGCCGCTAATAAGGAGATCGAATTGTCATCTGTAGAAACAACAGAAAAAAAGCGAGATCCGAACAATCCATGCCTGTTCTGCAAAGATCCGCGTGGCGTATCACTGGAGCATAAACTTGCTTACAGCGCGCGTGATAGCTACGCGGTGAGCCCCGGTCATACCCTGGTTATCCCACGCCGGCATGTGGCCAGTTTTTTCGATCTGACGCCCGAAGAGGTCAATGCCTGCATGGGGTTGATCACCGAGGAGCGCATACGACTGGACGAGGAATTCAAACCTGATGGATACAATATCGGTGTTAACGTGGGACCGGCAGCCGGGCAGAGTATATTCCATGTCCATATTCACCTCATTCCTCGCTACCTGGGTGATGTCGAAAATCCTCAAGGCGGCGTGCGCCATGTGATTCCCAAGAAGGGACATTACACGCGCTAAATAGTATGATTTAGTCAGTTAAGTGGGAGGGACTGGCAATCCTGTTGAAATTTAAATTCCTCCCGTTTTCAACCAGCAAGGAGATATGATTATGAGTGATGACAAGAAGCCTTTTATGCGTCCCAAGATTCCAGATGGCAAAGCATTCCGCGTGACTACCCGTCAGAAAGAAATTGTACCGGGTCAATTTTTTGTTGGCTATGAAACGATCTGGGAGCCGCACCAGAAAGAAGTGCCTTACACTACACCCAAGAAGCCCTAACACGAATACTCAAGGCAATCAACTGCGCGGCACTTTGATGGATTGTCAAAGGCCGCACAGTTAACTTTAAACAAATAATACTCGGCTTTAGTTAAAGAAAAGTATGCGTTAATACCAGCCCCTATCCAATCTTATTAAGAAAATAGGCTTGGAACGCGAAAACAACTGTAGCCCTGTTCGAAAACGAACAGGGGGTTTTTCTATCCCAAATTTAAGAATACGTCAGGCCGCGCTCGGATTTACAGCGGATAGATGCGTTATTTTCTGCATATAGCGCATTGATATCCATTGCATCACTTTGGCCTTCGCGAATTCGATGTGCGCAACCAGCCATTTATGACCATCACCTTTCGACCCTTTGCTTTATGGTCGTATTTTCTGAAATGATGTTCACAACAAATCATTACATCTTCAAAACAGTCCGAACAGACTATGTTTGAGTAACAGTATTGAAATCTGCCTATTTTAAGATTTAGCACGTAGGGGGTGATTGAATATTACAAATATCATGTTCAATTAATCAATTCTATTAATCAGTCGTGCCGGCAGTCGATTAGTCGCTGCGAGTCACCCACGGTTGGTACGACCTGATCGTCCGGATCGCGGGCGACGATGCCTTAGAATACCGCATTGCTGGGCACGTCGAAACTGGTAAAGACAGCGTGACATATCCGGCTCTTGGAGGCTTGGCCTTGGTTAAATCGGACAGTTCATTCGAAAACAGCTAGAAAAACACTGATGCTTATTAATGTGTTCCCCGTCCCTATCGATCGGGGAACACAACATTTTTTAGTTTGAACAATAGGGTCTAAGGGCTACACATCATCGCCAACAAAAGGATTGGTGCGTCGCTCACGGCCAAATGTTGACATTGATCCGTGCCCTGGAATGAAATCAACATCGTCGCCAAGTGGAAATAGTTTTTTACGGATAGAAGAAATCAAAGTGTCGTGGTCACCACGAGGAAAATCAGTGCGCCCGATTGAGCCTTTAAAAAGCACATCGCCAACGAGAGCAAGTTTAGATATGGGATTAAAGTAAATAATATGACCGGGAGTATGACCTGGTGCATGCACAACTGTCAGCTTTTCTTCGCCAACTTGCACAATATCACCCCCCTTTAACCAGCGGTTCGGAATGAAAGATTCAGCAGGAGGAAAACCATAGCTTTGTGCTTTTACTGGAAGCTCTTTAAGTAGAAAAGCGTCATCGACATGAGGCCCTTCGATAGGAACCCTGAGGATTTTTGCTAATTCAGACACACCACCTACATGATCAACATGCCCATGTGTCACCAACAATTTTTCGACAGTCACACCTTCCTCGGCTATCGCGGATAGGATTTGCTGCACGTCTCCACCAGGATCAACCACCGCAGCATGAAGTGTTTTTTCACACCACAACAAAGTGCAGTTTTGCTGAAAAGGGGTTACGGGGATGATTCGAACTTTCATCGATATTCCTTTACTGGAGAAGCAAATTATTACTGGTTTGTGTTCCGCATCGTGACTGACACTGTGCCGGATGCTGCTACCACTAATCATGCGCCACTCGTTACATGAGCCAAGTAATTAGATTGATTTAATGCTCGATCCGAAATAATTTGAAATGAAAAATTAACTTGCAATACCCGCGATTAATCGCCCTAACCGTTACAGTTAGAGCGATTAATAGTGTTTTTTGAAGAATATCAATAAGATTCGAGAGGGGCTTGGTTTTATTAAAGGCTTTACGTTTTAATATAAATTGCGCTAAAGCTCAAATACGATCAGCTAGCTGGTATTCCACATTTATAAAAGCACCGATATCGGCAAGAAAGCGAATCGTTCTGGCGCCGAATCCCACATCCGGACTGGTTTCACCCTTATCAACAGATAGAACTAGTACTACGCCGATTCTGGGCGACAAGTTATGACTTTTAATTACTTGCAGGATTTTGTCCTTGGCTGGTTCAATTTTTTTTATGAGGGTGTCCGTCATTTTATATACGTCAATATTGTCCATCATCGTTTCCGTTGATAACTCCCATGAGCTGATCACGGGTTTATCAAGGGCACTATGCGCGCCGGATGCATCAACCGAGGTAGGTTCGATGCCAATAATACGAGTGATGTCATCAGGGTCGAAATGATAACCACTGAGTGTGAAATGGGCGCAAGCTTTATTCGATGCCAAGTTATTATCCTCATTAATTGATTGCATATAGTACGGAATATTATAGCGTATACCGTTTAACTTCCGTTTCCTTAAATGGAAAACAGGGAACTATTCATTATCGTCGCTCCCGAGAAATAACAGACTTAGTAAACGAAAACAATCTAAAAAGAATTTCCTTGGAAAACGAAATTGACTTAGTTCTTTTGCACCTGCATCATGTAACCGATAAATATTTTGAATCTAAATTCTTGAGTTACCCTACTCTCACAAAGTGCAATCGATTAAGTGATGCCATATCCTTAAAGGACGAAAGTGGAATAGATTATGTTTAACCCCGAACCCATAATAACTGCAGTACAAAATAACTGTGACATCGCAGACGCGCGTCATGCCAGGGAAATGGGAATGTGCAATTATCTGCTGGCCATGCGAGATTTTTACAGATGGGAACTTGGAGTGCCTCTTGGTCATCAGATGAAGAAGAGTGACATTGGCAATTGGCTATCTCAACGAGAAACCAGATGGAATGAAATAGAAAATGACGATTACCGTTCCATTCAAATTGATGGACAAGATCATGACCCTTTCGATTACGCCCTGATCAACCTTAAGTTAGCGGATCATGGCTTGGTCTATGGGAGTGGTTACGGATATTGGGGTAAACCACAATTCTTTTTGGCCAACTTAGTGAGTTGCGAGCATCGTTCCGGACTTGAAATATTCAAAGCTGGACAAGAGTTTGCACGCAATATTGCCGCGCCACCCGCCGCACAAAACCATAATACGATATTTATACGCATGGATATTATGCAGAGATGGTTATTTGGTAAAGTTGAAATATGGGGTACGAATAAAACGGAAAGCGCTCTCAAATCAATGCTCGACTGTTACGGGGTTTCCGAAAGTGTCGAATCCAAATTGGCAATGATTGCAGAGCATGAAAGCGAGACCCTGATTTTGCACGAAGTCGGGGAAGCAATGGCAACCCCGCTCTTGGGTGACGTTTGGAATGAAATGCTCTCCTCGTTTAATTTACGGCGTTGCGAATTGATCTCCCGCGCAGTGCGAGACAATCTTGCGGATTGCCTTTCAACTCTTCCAGAATTGATTTCTCGCGGTGAGTCCTGCTCCTTACATTTCTACTTTTCAAATTTTGAAGGAATGCGGCAAAGTTTGTTTCCAACCTTGTCACTAGCGTATAAACATTGGATTTCGAGTGGCGACTTTACCCTATTGCTCAATGCAGTTGCCTCGGGACGAGAATACTGGCTGAAAGCAGCCAAAGAACTGCTTAACACTTGGGTTAATAATCCTGCCAATGCTGAAGCAATGATTGCAAACGAGAGCGCAATACAATACAAACTTTAATTTACAAAATCTGTATAAGCTGAATCCACATTTCGGCTAACTCTTATAAGTATCATGACATCTGAAGGTCAATATTTTGGCGCATAAATCATTACCAGCTTCGTTTTTTGGCATGGTGCTTGGCCTATCGGGCCTCGGTCAAGCTTGGCGACTTTCCGTAACGCTTTGGGGCATGCCATCGCTGATTGGAGAAGCGTTACTTCTGATATCCGTATTGCTTTGGGCAACATTACTTTGCGTATATATTTATCAGGCGATATGGAATTCAGAAACCACCCGTCAGGAGTTTCTTCACCCGGTACAGGGCAGCACGCCCGCGCTACTCGCTGTTTCTACACTTTTGATCGTACTTGCCGTATTACCCTATTCACGAACTATCGCGTGGCTACTGACAGCAGCCGGAATCAGTTGGCATTTGGCTTTTTCGCTTTGGCATACAGGCGTACTTTGGCAAGGAGGTCGGAATAATTCGGATACGACACCTGCCCTTTATTTACCCACTGTGGCTGGTAATTTCACTAGCGCTGCAGCACTGGGGGGGCTGGGTCATGCTGATTGGGGATGGTTGTTTTTGGGGGCGGGAATTTTTTCATGGCTTGCGCTTGAGTCGCACGTCGTTCAGCGTTTATGGCAGCAAAATGCTTTACCGGTAGCTCAACGGCCGCTCCTCGGCATCCAATTTGCACCTCCTGCGGTGTGTGCCATGGCTTGGATGATGCTCGCTCCCGGCTCAAGTGACCATTGGCTGCTGATGCTTTGGGGGTATGGTTTGTATCAACTTCTACTTGGGTTGCGTCTCGGAAAATGGCTTGGCGCTCATCCTTTTTCACTGTCTTATTGGGCTTATACATTCGGTATTGCGGCAGCTACTGTTTGCTGTCTCAAATTAACGTTGGTCGGTGTCGAAGCAGCGCACTTTCTCTCTATTCCAATTTTCATAATCGCTAACCTATTTATCGGCTATCTCGCTTTGCGAACTGTCGGGAAGTTTTTCAATAAAGCTCTATAGCTCTTAGGTTGGTTTCATCGATTAAGGATTTTTTGCTTCAATTCGTTGTAATAACTGTTTAACCTGAAAATTCGAGCAGTGATGATTTGGCATACAAAAAAAATCATGCCTTATACACAACCCTGTTTCTCCTCGAACGGAGCCATAAGCAGAGCTCAGCACTTTAAATCCTGGTACTTCTCGCTCGAATTCTTCAGCTGCTACAGTAAAATAAAAACAGCCGCTACAGGACACAGCTGACATTAGAGTTTTGACCAGTAGTCGCCAAAAACATGCACTGATAAAAACCAACCGGCAACAACGTTAACAGCGACTCCGATTGAAAATGCCAGCAATGCTCCCCGACTGACAGTCTTCAACTCTTTGAACCTTGTGGTTAGGCCGATTGACAGAAAACAGAATATAAAGGCCCAGCCGCGAAGTGCCCCCATCGGATCCATTAGCGCTGGTTTAACCACTTTCTTGAGGGTATTAACATCGAAGTCCTGAGTGAAGAAGGTAACGATGATCGAAGCAACAAAAAATCCAATGACAAACTTGGGAAATCGACGCCATATTTCGCCGATACCGGGCCGTGATCCTGTTTCTTTCTTCTCCCATTGCGTAGTTGCGATAAACGCCCAAACCAGAGACCAAATTCCGATCCAGAGGTCTCGCCCGATCACTTTCATCAGAGTGAAAGCCTTAATCGCGGTATCTTCATTTCCAGCCATCTTGCCGTAAGTTGATGCTGCGGCAAAACCTGCCGCATCTGCAAATTCCGAAGTGCCAATCCAAGCGCCTGCAACGCCAGCGGATAATCCCAGTGCCTGCGACACAAACGGCAACACCACAATCATGATCAACGCCCACACGACTACTAATGTAACCGAAGTATAGATATGCTCGCGTTTAGCCCCCACCGAGGCTGCTATCGCCATTGAGCCGGACACGCCGCAAACTGCGCCCCCTACACTAAGCACTGCACCCAAGCGGCGATCCAGGCCAAACACACGAGTAGCAAGAAAATAGATTGTCAGCGCAGTCAGCAGAGAAATAATCGTTGCTTGACCAATTGCAACCGGCCCTGCAGTTACAACCAAAGTGATTGGGAAGGTTGCCCCCAAGAGCACAATTCCTAGCTTGACATAGTATTCAACTCGGAGCGCATCATCCAAAATCTTAGGCAACGGAATTGCATTTGCCAGCACCAGACCCACCAACAACGCCACCAATGGCGGCTCAAGGTTGTACTTAGCGGCATTAGCCCAACCACCAACCGAGAAAATGCAAACCGACAGCATGTATAGAAAAGTGAATCCTGCAAGGAAGCGCCCGAGGTTGATTCCCATGATTGCGCAAGTGATGCCAAGTACAGTTGCAAAGACTACGAATTGGATTAAATAATTACCAGCATTTGCAGCAAAATGATTCAAGAGTTGATCGAATGTTACCCATTTGACACCACCGGGATTAATAGCAAGAGTTTTGAGTTCTGTACTGCCATTCAAAAAAAGAATAATCCCAAGCAGAACGATCCCGAGCCCGATCCAGATTGCCCACCAGTCTTCTTTAAGCCAAAGCGCTTTCAGTCCCAATGGAGAATGCGAAACTCCGTTTTCCGGTATATTTGATGTCATGCTGGCTCCCCTTTAATAACTATTTGTAATCGTAAGGCAGGCACGAGCATAAATTGAACTGCCTTTATGGTCAATCATCTATAGGG
This sequence comes from uncultured Gallionellaceae bacterium, assembly GCA_903913145.1. Taxonomy (GTDB): domain Bacteria; phylum Pseudomonadota; class Gammaproteobacteria; order Burkholderiales; family Gallionellaceae; genus PALSA-1006. The sequence goes on from CAIWKC010000321.1 coordinate 7,118, forward strand.
AAACGAGTCAAATCTTTGTCGTGTAATAAAACAAACAATTTCACGAGAACAATCAAAAAACTTTTGACTTGCTACATTTATTCTTTCGTCCAGTATGCAGTAGCAATGCCTTCACCCAGATCAGCTTCAATCAGTCGACGGCGCACCTCAAGCAATCTCCCGATCAATGCCGGCTCATGCTTGGCATACTTTTCAGCATCAGGGGCTCGGTTCACCACTACACCAAGGAGTTCTGTAATTGCGTTGCCAATAGAATTCTGACTGATGGTTACTATTAATTTCCCGGCGTCATTACGGTAGATGAGTTGCTTGAATGCAGGTTGCCAGCGTATAGCATTGGCATATTTTGCATCTACAATACAGTGATCGCGTACCTTCTTTGCCGTTTTCATAAAGTCGTTGTTAAACAGCAGAACACTTTCTACTTGTTCCGAAAAATAGACATCCGGCAATATGGGTGCGTTGTGAGTAGAGACTTGGGAAAAGAAGGTGCGGTAAAAGTCTATAAATCCTTTCAATACCTCATCGTATTCTTTCCAGAAATGCACATCCTTTAGAGCTGCTGCGCCTCCTTGTATTTCCCAGCTGGGTAAGCCTTGCGGATATCCAGTCAATCCAATGCGAGTATCCGCATCACTTGCCGGTTTGAGAATTTTCAAATTAAGTGCTTT
>CAIWKC010000322.1 GCA_903913145.1 uncultured Gallionellaceae bacterium
ACAAATGGTTCTGTGTAAATCATAAAGCTGTCCATGAAGCGTAATAGGACTGCAATCATCAGCACACCACGCATTTTGGGTAATTGAATATAACGGAATACAGCCCAGCGACTTGCGCCGTCTATTTGTGCGGCCTGATAGTAGGCATCAGGAATCGACTGCAAGCCTGCATAGCACAGAAGCGCTACCAAAGGAGTCCAATGCCAGACATCCATCAGCAGCACAGTCGACCATGCATCCCAGGGATGTGAAGCGTAGTTGTAATCGATTCCCAGCTGGCTCAGCGTATAGCCTCCCAAACCAATATCAGCGCGACCGAAGATCTGCCAGATGGTGCCAACTACATTCCATGGGATCAGCAATGGCATTGAAAGCAATACCAGCACGGCTGACGATTTCCAGCCTTTCGCAGGCATAGAAAGTGCGAGGGCTATGCCAAGTGGGATCTGCACTATCAAAACACATAATGAGAAAATCATCTGGCGTAGAAGTGCACTGTGCAGCTCCGGATCACGCATCATGTCACGGAACCATTCCAATCCAACGAACACACTTTGGGTCGGACTGATGATGTCCTGTACCGAGTAGTTAACCACTGTCATCAGGGGCAAGATGGCGGAAAATGCCACCGACAGAAATACCGGCAGAACTAGGAACCAGGCCTTGTTGTTGTAAGGTTTGTTCATCGTCCTATCCTTTCGTCATTGCAAAAAAAGATGGTTTCCGGTCTGACCATGCGCAACCAGTGACGGCCGACAGATACCTCTATATTAGTATTGATTTTTGCCTTGACTGGCTGTTCTGCCACATTTCCTATAAGTAATTGACAAGTTCCTAGATGCTGCACGTTCAAAATGTCGGCTTCCAGTGCACCTTTGCTACCTGGGGCTGCAAGTTCGATGAATTCTGGCCGTATACCCAAACTGATCTTGCCGGTGACAGCTTTAAGCTGGTTAAGGATATCCGGATCGACTTCCACTCTGTGTTCTCCGATACTGATTCTGGTATCGTCCTCATTGAGCTGTACCGGATAGAAATTCATACCGGGACTGCCGATGAAGTAGCCGACAAAAGTGTGGTCAGGATGTTCAAAGAGTGCAGCAGGAGAACCTTGTTGAACGATTTTCCCGTCTGTCATTACGATCACTTCGTCAGCAAATGTGAGCGCCTCGACCTGATCGTGGGTGACATAAATCAGTGTAAGTTTGAGCTGCTGGTGGATCTGCTTGAGCTGGCGTCTCAATTTCCATTTCAGATGGGGATCGATCACGGTCAAAGGTTCATCGAACAGGATCGCGGAAACATCTTTGCGCACAAGACCGCGGCCCAATGATATTTTTTGTTTGGCATCAGCAGCCAAACCGCTGGCCCGCAACTTAAGATCCTGTGACAAGCCGAGAATCTCTGCGATTTCATGAACACGCTTATTGACTTCAGTTACAGGTACTTTGCGATTGCGCAAAGGAAAGGCCAGATTGTCAAACACGCTCATGGTGTCGTATAGCACCGGGAACTGAAATACTTGGGCGATATTACGTCCTCGAGTTGCTGTATTGGTCATGTCGCGACCGTCAAATAATACTTGTCCTTGTGAAGGAAGCAGCAATCCCGAGATGATATTAAGCAGAGTAGTCTTTCCACACCCGGAAGGACCTAAAAGTGCATATGCGCCGCCGTCTTCCCATGTCATGTTCATCGGTTGCAGCGCATAGTCCTTGTCTGAGGAAGGATTTGGAGCATAGGCATGACCAAGATTTCGGAATTCAATGCGTGCCATGTTGGGTCTCCTTCGGGGCTCTCAGTAAACTTCCTTCCGTATCAAAAAGAAATATGTGTTCAGGATTGACATAGGCTTGAACAGCAGAGCCTATTGTGCAGGCATGCACGCCCGGCATTTGTGCAACCAAAATAGAGGTGCCATGTTGCATATGCACATAAGTTTCAGAGCCGCTCAACTCAGCCAGCTCTACCGTACAATTGAGCAGATTGGACTGAGTAGAATCAGCGGTCAAGCGGACATGATTACTGCGGATACCGACTTTGCAAGGCATGTCTTTAGGCAGATCAAGCTCCGGTGCCGCGATGCTCAGGGTGGTGCCGTCGTACAGACGTATCGATCTATTATTTTCGATTTTGGCATCAAGGATGTTCATCGGCGGATCGTTGAAAATTGCCGCCGAGCGTATCGAGACCGGTTTATTGTAAGTGGATAGTGTGAGGCCCGTTTGCAAAATGCGTCCAGCGTCCATAACGACGGTACTTCCACCCAGTAATAACGCTTCCTGGGGTTCGGTGGTGGCATATACTACAGTGGTTTCACTTCCGGTAAATAGCGATGTTAGTTCCATACGCAATTCTTCGCGTAATTTGTAGTCGAGGTTGACCAGTGGTTCGTCCAGTAGCAGTAAGGGTGCGCGTTTGACCAATGCCCGTGCTAAGGCACAACGTTGCTGTTGTCCTCCGGATAGCGCGCCGGGAAAGCGCTTTAGCAAGTGATCAATATGCAGTTTTTCAGCAATTTCATGAACACGCTGGTGAATCTCGTCTTTCGGAATGTGCTGTAGCCGCAAGGGCGCCGCAATATTTTCATATACGGTCATCGCCGGATAGTTGACGAATTGCTGATACACCATGGATAGATTGCGATCTCGCACGCTGATTTCTACAACATCCTTGCCATCAACAAGAATTTGCCCTGAACTGGGACGATCTAAGCCCGCGATAACCCTCATCAGCGTTGTCTTGCCTGCCTGAGTTGGGCCAAGCAAAACATTGATTCCTAATGTAGGTACGGCAGAATGCACAGGTCGTCCAGTAAAACTTGGTGATTTGGTAGGCTTTTTGAATTTAATATCAGTAGGTGCTTTGGAAGGACTGGCAGTCTTAGTACCTGGAGAAATGAACTTGGAATGATAG
>CAIWKC010000323.1 GCA_903913145.1 uncultured Gallionellaceae bacterium
GGATTGACTTTCTCGACGGCCTTCATCAGGCCCATATTGCCTTCTTCGATCAGGTCGAGCATCGAAACGCCAAGGTGTGAATACGATTGTTTCTTCATCGGCACAGATCAAGATGAAGGACGGTGGATTTATTGCCGTGCGCCACGATACCAAGATGAGGTTTGATAAATTTGTATTCAAGGGAACTCAGAATGGTGAAGAGAAAAGTTTTTTCTCGCTATTCAAAGGTGGATTCCGTGCTGTTACCGGGCTGATTGGCAGTGTTAATAAACAGAATTATAAAATCGTCACCCCTGCAGCGACCATTGGCGTGCGCGGCACAGACCATGAAACTTATTTCGTGCCTATCAGTACCGCACAAGTCCAGGCAGGAGCCTATAGCAAGGTGAATGTGGGAGAAACCACGCTGACGACCAATCAAGGCACAATTAACGTGCTGCCTAACCAGATGGGCTTCTCAAGTGGTATAAATGAGGTGCCGAAATTAGCTCCGATCAACACCAATGTCTTTACCGTTGCTGCAGCACCGACCAAGACAATTAAGGACAGCAAAACAGACAAGGCAAATCAGGCCGACCAATCGACACCCGCAACAAACCAACAAACCAGTAAGCAAGATGCAAAACAGGATGCAACGCCAGCGAATACAAATTCAACTGATAACTCAACCAAGGTAGCCTCGAACTCAAACGATCCTGCCTCGATTCGTCAGGTTAATGCTGACAGCACGATATCAACCGGTAACAATGTAACGACGGGTAGCACGGCCCCAGCGACTTTAGTTCCGGACGCGCTGAATTTAAGTGTACCTGCAGTGACTGTGCCGATTGTGTTGACCAACTCGGCGACTGGAACGACACTGAATGTCACTACCCAAACCAATACAACAGGCGGAATTGCAACGAGTTTGATTCCTGCCGCAGCCTACGCGGGCAATATGATTGCGCTGGAAACGATATCATCCTCGGGTTTTGGATTTGGCAATTCATGGGGATCAATAGTGAACCCATTAAATTTGACTTATGTTGCAGGTGGAAATTCGGCAAGCGGCGCACTGCAAACATACGTTCAGCAGAGCATCGGCGGGGGCACTAACTGGAGTAGTAGCTCAACGACCACTGGCGGTACTGCAAGTAGTTTTAATACACCTTCTTTTGCAACTACAGGCATTCAATATGGGGCTTGGACTGGATATACAGGACAAAGTTATACAAATATTTTAACTTTGGGTGGTAATAACGGAAATCAAACCAATTGGATGTATGCCCCTCAGGGCTATATCGATTCAGCAAACCTAATAACTGGGGTTATTTCGACGCCCATGTCTGGAAACTTGAATTACGTACTTAATGCAAATAATGCCCCTCGATATCAAAATTCCGGGGTGGCTGGCACTCTTTATTCTGCTTCATTAACCGCTAATTTTACTTCACTGTTAGTGAGTGCCACTCTGGGCTTGAATATTGGAACCGATTTTTGGGGAGCAAATATGACCGGTACCATTAATTCTCTTACCGGGGCATCGTTTAGCGGGACGACTACAGTAAGTCGTGGCAGCAGCATCAGCACTTTAGCAACTTGTCTTAGCAATACGTGTTCGGGTAACTTAAATGGTATGTTTACAGGTCAAAATTTTTCTGGCGCGATACTTTCTTACAATCTTTCTGATACGTCGACAGGAAGCACAGTATATGGTGACGCAGCTTTTGCAGGAAGTTTTACACCGGCTACGGGGGGCACTTTAGCACCAACAGGAAACATAGTAATTGAATGTGGAGCTGGTTGCGTATCTACTACCTCAGCGGCATCAGTGACTACTGCGAGTAACGTTCTGACACAATATAGTTTTGGGACTACGACAAATGGATCTTCTGTTACTGTTCTTTGCCCTTCATGTTCTGCTCTAGTTACTTCAAATGGAATTTACTATGGCACTTGGACCGCTGGAACATATACGTCTACATCCACAGTTACTTCAATTGGCTCAACTTCCCCTGCTTTCTGGATTACAGGCCCCCAGGCAGGCCCGCTATATCTACCTCAAGCGCTCATTGGCTCAGTAAGTTATGCGCTTGATGCGGGGCAGGTGAACAGTATCATTCCAGGCAATACTGGAACCGTAAATGTAGCCAGCACTTTGAACATGAACTTTACCAATCAAACGGTTGGGATAAATTTGATTGCAGATGTGATAAATGCAATTGGCGCTCCGTACACTTGGGTTGCTGCTGCGACAGCCCCCTTGGCTAATAGCCAAGGAATAAGCGGAGGTGCTTTTCATGCCAGCACCTACGGAGGCACGAATAGTGGATTGTTGGCAGTCACTGTGAATGGATCATCTGTCGGTACCACCGGAACTATCGATGGACAACTAACAGGTAGCGGTTTGACTGGAGCTATTATCAGCTTTAGTTTAAACGTCACACCACTGACTGCGGGTTATTCAGATACCGTCAATGGAATCGCAGCATTCTCAGGCTCTGCTCAAAACATCAATACTCAATATCAATCTGTCGCGATGTCTACTTACGACCCAAGTACGAATACACCTACGCTGGGGTTTTATTTCAATAATCCGACCCATGCGATTCACGACGCGGCAGGAAATTTGACACAGTTTGATACAAATTATGTGAACTCTGGAAGCGGCAGCAATGTGACTATCACAAACACGGGTGGCACTTTGACTGATCTGGGTACCGATCCGGTGAGTGGGATTAGTTGGGGGCGTTGGTCCGGAGGCACATATTCTGTCACTAATCGAGCAACAGCTGCTGTTACTTCAACTACGCTGGCGGGCAGTTTGCATTGGATCACCGAGCCTTTGTCAACTAGTGCCGTGACTTTGCCCTTATCCGGAACCTATGCTTACACCTATGTAGGCGGCACTAAACCCACCGACAATTTAAGCAATATCGGCACTTTGAACTCTGCCTCGGTCACGGCAAATTTCACCACACAAACTGTGAATGTGGGTGTGAATGCGACAGTGAATAGTGCAACGCTGAATGCAACCGCGACGAATGCGCCCATTATTCAAAATACGGTTTTCTACGCTTCCAGTGTTGAGCCTACAACAAGTTCGTCTTATTTGACCGTAACTTGTACTGGGGCAACCTGTCTTAATGCCAATGGCGCTCCAAACACAACTGGAGGAACTGTAATAGGTAAGTTCACAGGAGCGGGTGCGATTGGAGTAGCAATGTCTTATGGGCTACAAAATGGTACTTCAGTTGTGAATGGTGTCGCTGCATTCCACAGGTAGAGTTATTCATACCTTACAATCCTGACCAAGGTTAGTCTACACTCTCGCTTTATGATAAACCGAGATATTCCATTAGCCCAAAAATCCGTCATTCCCGCGCAGGCGGGAATCCAGCAAAAAATGATACTTCGCACAGCGAACAACACCTTGATTTTGACCTGCTTTGCAGGAATTATTAATCCGCTGGATTCCCGCCTGCGCGGGAATGACGGGACTATTGGAAAATTCGGGATAAATTTATCCCGTTACTTGTTATGTATTTTACTTGCCTTGACTTGCATAACCCAGAACGTATGGGCCGACCATGCCATTGCATTGCATGGCGCTTCAAAATATCCGGCTAACTTCAAAAACTTCGAATACGTCAATCCTGACGCACCGCAAGGGGGAGAGTTATTCACTTCCGGCATGGGGAATTTTGAGAAACTGAATCCTTTTATTCTTAAGGGATTGGCTGCAGATGGTTTGCAATATTTGGTGTTTGAAACCTTGGCGGTCAGAGCTTGGGATGAACCTGACACGGTGTATGGTTTGATCGCGGAAGACATGAAATTGGCGCCTGATGAGTTATCGCTTACCTTTAAACTCAATCACAAGGCGCAATTCTCGAACGGTGATCCGGATACCGCAGCAGACGTAAAATATTCTTTCGACCAACTGATGAGCAAACAGGCCACACCCATGTATCGCCGCTATTGGAATGATGTGAAACAGATGGTGGTGATCGATCCGTATACTGTGCGCGCGGATTTTAGGCGCAAAAATCACGAGTTGCGATTGATTATTTGTGAGTTGCCCATTTTCTCGCGCAAGTGGGGTAATGGTAA
>CAIWKC010000324.1 GCA_903913145.1 uncultured Gallionellaceae bacterium
AAAAACAAATCAAAGATAGATTCTAATTTGTTTAACTTAAAAAATACATAGAATATCAGGGACAGTGTCAATAATTGTCTCGAACCCTAACCTTGTTCTTAGTTTAGTAAGGCAGCAATCAGGGAAAGCAGGCTCATGGCGATATTGTGTGATAAAGCTAAAACTGGCTCACACAATACCACAAGGAGGATAGAACGTGAATCGTTGCGTCCTGCACAACGCTCAATAAGACAATTTTAGGCAATCATTCCCGCTGCAACCGTGTTGTTGGTTGACTCATCTATCACGATGAAGCTCCCAGTTGCACGATCGATAGAATAACTATCAAACACTAACGGTTGCTGAATTTTAAGTTTCACGCGCGCGATGTCATTCATGTTAAGTTTATCTGCCGAGTGTTGCTCCAGTGTATTTACATCGACACGATAATCGAGACTCGAGAACAGACACTTCGCCACACGCGTAGTGTGCTTGACGAGGTACTTGCGATTTTTGTCCAAAGATGATTCAGACAACCAGCACAACATCGCTTCGAATTCTTTTTCCACTTTAGGCGGATGGGCGCTGCTTTTTACAAACATGTCACCACGCGAAATATCGATTTCATCTTCCAGTGTAATTGTCACAGATTGCGGAGCAAACGCAGTTTGCAAATGGCCGTCGTAGGTGACGATTTCTTTCACTTTGGTTGAACGGCCTGATGGCAAAATGGTGACTTCATCGCCGACCGATACCTCGCCCGCCTCGATACGCCCCATGAAGCCGCGGAAATCGTGATACTCCTCTGTCTGCGGACGGCATACCCACTGCACTGGGAAACGAAAATCGCTAGTATTTACATCATGCTCGATCTCGATGTTTTCCAACAATTCCAGCAGCGCCGGCCCCTTATACCAATTCAAATTTTCTCCGCGATCAACGACCATATCGCCATTCAATGCAGACATCGGAATGCAAGTGATGTCATGCAGATTCAGCTGGGCTGCAAACTTGCTATATTCTGCGACAATCTCGTCGAAACGCGCTTGCGAATAATCAACCATATCCATTTTATTCACTGCCAGTATGATGTGCGGCACGCCCACCAAGCTGGCTAGATAAGTATGTCGACGTGATTGCACCAGCACGCCTTTGCGCGCGTCAATTAGTATAACGACAAGATTGGCTGTGCTGGCTGCTGTGACCATATTGCGTGTGTACTGTTCATGCCCAGGTGTATCGCCAATAATAAATTTGCGCTTGGGTGTGGCAAAGTAGCGATAAGCCACATCAATTGTAATGCCCTGCTCACGCTCGGCTTGCAAGCCATCGGTAAGCAGCGATAAATCAACCGCTGCCATACCGCGCTTTTCGCTGGTTTTGGAAATCGCAGAAAATTGATCCTCGAAAATGGATTTAGAATCGTGAAGTAAACGTCCGATTAACGTGCTCTTGCCGTCGTCGACACTGCCAGCTGTGATGAAACGAAGTAGTTGTTTGGTATTGCTCATAATATTTTATATCCAGAAATTCAAAAATATTTATCCGCAGATTTCACAGATTAACGCAGATTTTTGTTTTTTTAATCCATATAATCTGCGAAATCTGCGGTTAAACGGGTTTTAGAAGTACCCTTCCTTCTTGCGCAGTTCCATCGAAGCATCCGATGTCTGATCGTCCATGCGTGTCGCGCCGCGTTCAGTAATGCGTGTAGTTGCTGTTTCAGTGATGATCTCGTCCACCGTACTTGCAGTTGATTCCACTGGCGCAGTACAAGTCATATCGCCCACCGTGCGGAATCTCACCGAGACTACTTCCACTTTTTCGCCTGCTTTTGGCTGCACCAAATGTGATACCGGAATCACTGATCCACCGCGTCTTATCACTTCACGTTCGTGCGCAAAGTATATATTGGGGATAAACAACTTCTCTCGACCGATATATTCCCAGATGTCCATCTCGGTCCAATTACTGATCGGGAACACGCGAATATTTTCGCCTGCATGAACGCGAGTATTGTAGGTGTCCCACAATTCGGGGCGCTGGTTCTTCGGGTCCCACTGGCCAAACTCATCTCGAAATGAAAAGATTCGTTCCTTGGCGCGAGCTTTCTCTTCATCCCGACGTGCGCCGCCCATACAGGCATCGAAGCCAAATTCAGCGATCGTTTCCAATAGGGTAACTGACTGATACGGATTACGCGGTTTATCCGCATCTTTAATCACAATTGTGCCGCGCTTGATCGAGTCTTCCAACGAGCGCACGATAAGACGCTCACCTAAATCAGCTGCCAATTTATCGCGGCAGGCAATCACTTCCGGAAAGTTATGTTCGGTGTCAATATGGACGAGCGGAAACGGAAATTTTGCCGGACGAAAAGCCTTTTCAGCCAATCGCAACATGACAATGGAATCCTTTCCACCGGAAAACAACAGCGCCGGATTCTTACATTCCGCAGCTACCTCGCGCATGATATGAATGGACTCGCTTTCCAAAGCATCCAAATGGGACAGGGTGTGATTGCTCATTAAATTCGTCAGTTCGTTTATCGCGTTCATTTATAGTGAAGGGACTAATATTTTCGTTAATGGGGTGCTCTTGCCAGCATGCAATCCGCATTCTTTGTGGTGAGGATCTTCCCACCACCAGCGGCCTGCGCGAATATCCTCTCCCGGTGTAATTGCGCGCGTGCAAGGAGCACAGCCAATGCTGGGATAAAACTGGTCATGCAGTGCATTAAACGGAACATCGTTGGTTTTGATATATTCCCATACATCTGCATTTGTCCAATCCAACAACGGATTAAACTTAAACATGCCGTTATCAGCATCGTATGATGACATTTCCAGACCACCGCGCGTCACTGCCTGTTCACGACGCATACCGGTAATCCAGGCTTTTTTGCCGGTCAATGCACGCTTCAAAGGTTCAACTTTGCGCACAAAGCAGCACCCTTTGCGATTTTCCACACTATCGTAAAATCCGTTCATACCATGCCGGGAAACATAATCTTCAACCAACTCACTCGCGGGAAAGTAAACCTGCAGTGGCAAGGTATAGCGCGCGCTCAATTTATGCATCAGATCATATGTCTCTTGTGGCAAGCGCCCCGTATCGAGACTGAACATGCCAATGTCGGGTTGATGTTTAGCGATAAGATCGGTGAGCACCATGTCTTCGGCACCCAAACTATTTGCGAATGCAACAGGAGAATACTCTCGCGCAGCTTGCTGCAACACAGCAATTGTCCGGTCTATTTTTTGTTGCAGTGTACTCATATTATCGCTCCTCTTTGTACCCGGCGAAACAGCGGCCTGGAATCATCAACAGCAGCTTGATAGCTGATTGAGAAATCATTCAGACTTTTCAGTGCTGCATGAATATTGTTGCAGGCCCTGACTGCAAATGAATCAAAACCCATGCGTTGCATATAGAACAACTGATCGCGCAACACATCGCCGATGGCGCGCAATTCACCGCGATATCCAAAACGGTTACGCAAATGATATGCGATGGAATAGCCCCGTCCATCGGAAAACTTGGGAAAATCTACCGCAATTACGGGGAATTTGCGTACGTCACTTTGCAATTCTTCCGCACGTTCATGACTGGCAAACCACACGCCAACATCCGTGCGTTGAGACAACGCAACACGTTGTGCCAGCCACACTTTGAGTGGCACAATAATTTTGCCGGTTGGAACTGTGATGTTTTCAGGCTGATCTGCATCACCCAAGTGCAACACACTCCATTCGTCATCTATAACGGCCTTGTTTTTGATAATCATGTCAGAACCTCGGTGAATAATAGGGCAAGTTGTAAGGCGTTCCTTTTTGAATCAATTCGTAATCGGGTGTCAGCAAATTTTTACCGAAGGATTGAGCGAGTGCTATGGCTCAAG
>CAIWKC010000325.1 GCA_903913145.1 uncultured Gallionellaceae bacterium
CCCAGAGAGTCCCAACGCAAGTAGCCTTCCTGCTGGAATTGCTGCACATGTTTAGGTGCCGAACCGCCTGCGCCTGTCTCAAACAAGCCGCCGCCACTCATTAGCGGAACGATGGATAGCATTTTAGCGCTGGTGCCCAACTCAAGGATTGGGAACAGGTCGGTGAGATAATCACGCAGCACGTTACCGGTTACCGAGATCGTGTCTTTCCCCGCGCGGATACGATCTATGGAAATCTGAATTGCTTCTTCTGGCGTCATGATGCGAATATCCAGTCCGCTGGTGTCGTGATCTTTCAGATATTTTTCCACTTTCAGAATAACCTGGGCATCGTGCGCACGGTTTTTGTCCAGCCAGAAAATAGCAGGTGTGTTGCTCAATCTTGCACGTCCGACAGCCAACTTTACCCAGTCTTGAATTGGCGCATCTTTTGCCTGACACATACGGAAGATGTCGCCTTGTTCAACTTTTTGTTCCAAGAGCGTTTTGCCGGAGGCATCAACAACTCGCACATTACCGTTTGAGGCGATCTCGAATGTTTTGTCGTGGGAGCCGTACTCTTCAGCCTTCTGTGCCATCAGACCTACGTTAGGCACACTGCCCATGGTTTTTGGATCGAATGCGCCGTGTTTTTTGCAGTCTTCAATCACGACCTGATAAACACGCGCGTAGCAGCGGTCTGGGATCATCGCCTTAGTATCGTGCAGTTTGCCATCCGTGCCCCACATCTTGCCTGAGTCGCGAATCATCGCCGGCATTGAGGCATCAACAATGATGTCGCTTGGCACGTGCAGATTGGTGATGCCCTTGTCCGAATTGACCATCGCCAATTCCGGGCGCGTTTTATAAACGGCTTGAATATCGGCTTCTATCTCGGCTCGCTTTGCGTCGGGTAGTTTTGCTATTTTTGCGTACAAATCGCCCAAACCGTTATTCACGTTCACACCCAGCTCTTTGATAGTCGCAGCGTGTTTCTCGAAAACATCTTTGTAATACACGGTAACCGCATGACCGAACATGATGGGATCGGAAATCTTCATCATGGTGGCTTTGAGGTGTAAAGACAGCAATACACCCTGTTTTTTAGCGTCGCCCATTTGTTCTTCGTAGAACGCACGCAATGCGCGTTTGCTCATCACACAAGCGTCGATAATTTCGCCAGCCTTGAGTGTGGTTTTTTCTTTCAGAACCGTGGTCTTGCCATCGTCACCGACAAATTCAATACGCACTGGTCCGGCTTCGGTGACGGTGACAGATTTTTCACTGCCATAGAAGTCAGCAGCGTTCATGTGTGCGACATGCGTCTTCGAGTCGGCGCTCCACGCGCCCATTTTATGCGGATGCTTGCGTGCAAATTGTTTCACCGAGGCGGCAGCGCGGCGATCTGAATTGCCTTCACGCAGTACCGGATTCACAGCGCTACCGAGCACTTTGCTATAGCGGGTCTTGATTTCTTTTTCAGCATCCGTTTTGGGGTCTTCAGGATAATCCGGAACTTTGTATCCCTGAGACTGTAATTCTTTGATAGCGACTTTCAACTGAGGTGTTGATGCGCTGACATTCGGCAACTTAATGATGTTGGCTTCTGGCTTCTGAGTCAGTTCGCCCAATTCAGTTAATTCGTCCGCTATTTTCTGGCTCGCGGTCAGATTGTCCGGAAAATTTGCGAGTATGCGTCCTGCCAGCGAAATATCTCTTGTTTCAACCACCACACCGGCAGCCTTGGTAAAGGACTGAACAATAGGCAGCAAAGAATAAGTTGCAAGTGCAGGGGCTTCATCTACCATCGTATAAATAATTTTTTGGTTCGTCATGTTTTTCTCTAATTAGTTAATAATGAGTCACAATTTTTTCTGCGAGCCGGTGGGGGTATTAAGCTTGTTGCGCGGTTCGCAAACACAGCAAACTTCAGTATTGTGTCAAAAATCAGGCGAAAGTTATCGTCGCTTTCGCAATTCTATTGCGAAAAACGCGCCGATAATTTTATACATTGAGTTCTCCAGTGATTGACGTGCGTTAAACTTCAAGTTTTGCTAAATCAAAGAATAATGAAATGAGCCGACTACTCCTTTTCAACAAACCCTATGGGGTGATTTGCCAATTTAGTCGTGACGGTCTGCATACAACACTGGCGGATTATATCTCTGTTCCGGATTTTTATCCTGCCGGTCGATTGGATACGGATAGTGAAGGATTGTTATTGCTAACGGATGACGGAAAATTGCAGCACCACATCACCGATCCCAAACATAAACAGCCAAAGACTTATTGGGTGCAAGTCGAAGGTATTCCCGATCAAGTAGCGCTGGAAATGTTACGGCGTGGAATCGAACTCAAAGACGGGCTGACCTTGCCTGCCAAGGCAAGTCTGATTACAGAACCTGAAAACCTTTGGCCACGGACCCCTCCCGTACGCGAACGCAAAGCCATACCCACGAGCTGGCTAGAATTGACCATCCATGAGGGGAAAAACCGCCAGGTCAGGCGTATGACAGCCGCAATAGGGCATCCCACTTTACGGTTGATTCGCAGTACTATAGGTGAATGGTCGCTGGATGGATTGCAGGTTGGACAGTGGCGCGAAGTGAAACTCTAAAAATCCAGTTTTGTGAGTTGGGCAATAACTGCCTTTACATGCTTACCCCACTTCGTCTCAATGCTGCTTTTCTCACAGCAAATTGTTTCGATAGTCATCGTTTCGGCCAATGCGGACAATGAAGATTTTTTGAAGAGGGTGCTGAACTAGCCTATGGGAGTGTCCGGTTTTGCAATTATTGAGCTCACACTAGTAACCCGTTGCAGAAATTGTAAAGCTCAGAATCATAGCCCGCAAACGGAACTAGCCAAAGAGAAAAAACGTTGTATTAAATTGCATGTCAATTTACAAAGAATATTCGCCACAAACTCTTCACTAAAAGGTTGAGCATTCTTTGAAACTCCAAAAAAGATTGCCTATGGGGGAGCTGCAACCTCATCATCATCCGTTCAAATCGGATCGGAACCTCTAGGAGTATCACATGTACGAGAAGAGCACAAAGAAGATACGCAAATTGTCAGGTCTCACAAGAAAACAAGCAC
>CAIWKC010000326.1 GCA_903913145.1 uncultured Gallionellaceae bacterium
AGAATTTGCAGCTCTTCTATCGCCGGCTGCGGAGAGCCGCCTCGAAGAGCTGGCGCGAAGATCACATGAGATCACGGCGCGGCACTTTGGCAGGACCATTCAGCTTTATGCGCCGTTATATCTTTCAGATTATTGTGATAATGAGTGTGTATACTGCGGTTTCAATACCAGGAACAGCGTGGCAAGGCGGGCCCTCGCCTTAAATGAGGTGGAAAAAGAGGCGCGCTCTATCGCATCCTACGGCATCAAACATATCCTTATCCTTACAGGAGAGTCGCGCGAAAAAAGCCCGGTCAGTTATATAAAAGAATTCACCTTTATTTTCTTCTGTAACCACATCCCCCAACATAAATGGCATTGCAGATAATTCCAGCCAGTAGTATCCCAGTTTGGCGT
Source organism: uncultured Gallionellaceae bacterium (assembly GCA_903913145.1). GTDB lineage: Bacteria > Pseudomonadota > Gammaproteobacteria > Burkholderiales > Gallionellaceae > PALSA-1006. The sequence goes on from CAIWKC010000326.1 coordinate 397, forward strand.
TAAAATGTTTTGTAACTCCAATAAATCCTTCCCGTTCTTTTGCGCGTCGAATGCAATCGTCCAGAAGTAATTTTTCCGAGTTGCGCGTGGCAACTTCTTCTCCCGTCAGTACTTCCGGCTTAAATAGAAAAAAATCGGGGACGCTGTCGTATAACTTTCCAGAATGAGTGTGCGCACGGTAATAGCTATTGAATAACGTCAACACCATTTCAGCATTTTTTTCAACGTCATAATAATCCCGGAGACTTCCCGTGCTTGCCTTGCGTTGTGTCATAGCGATTTCCCCTAATACGACGCTAAAATAGATTTTTTTACCATTTCACTACCAATCCAAATTCCTCACAAGGTTCTAAATATAGTCAAACAGGCCAAATAGTAAAACTTATAACTCAAATGAATAAATTAATTGCGTTAAAAAATTAAACTCTCACAATTCGTAAAAATCCAATTTACATTGGTACGCGATAGTTTTCCTGGCTCATCAAATCCACGCCACACGGCAATAGTTCAATCCAATCCAGAAATTGTTTCACCATTTTTTTTCCTTTAAACGATTTTCCGTGTTGGGGCACAATCCATTCTACATCCATCTGACGAACCATATTTACCCAATACCGGCAAATTTTGTTGGAAATCATATAGCGGCGATGAAATCCGTCCATGTTTTTAATGTGCGCATTAAAATTTTCGACTGGCGTACAAGCTTCATTGTGAGCCAAGATCGAAGCGCCCATATCGCCGCTAAATAGAATTTTGCTAATGGGATCATAAAACTGAAAGTTCCCTTCCGAGTGCATGAAATGTGCCGGAATCGCTTTAATATTGCTTTGTCCCAATGTTAAATTCATTCCTTCATCGGGAATGCTTGTTATACGGCCTTCAATATTTCCAATACTGCAAAAGTGAGGCACAAAGCGCGCCCATAATTTGGATATCACTACCTTACAGTCGCTATGAATCATCCATTTATTGACTGAGGCAATAATGTCCGGGTCCGCATGAGACGCCAATATGTATTCAAGTTTCTTGGGCGGAAAATAATTGTGCATAGCCAACAACAAGCCGTTGTAGGTCATGTTGCCACCTGGATCCAGCAACGCACCGTGTCCGTTATCTGCAATCAAAAACTGGTTTGACTGCACGGCTATATCCGCCTCGTCAGACATAAGATCATCAAACATTAAACACAAATGCTTGCCATTATTAAATAGTTCGACTGCCACATTTATCTCCCGTGTTAATGTTAGTTTGTATTTCTAGTTGTAGTACTAAAACACAACAACAGTATATTTTGATTACGTCAACCTTAAACAGTTTTTTGATATATTTCAAACATCCTTAGTGTTCTGATTTATTTTGAACGGTTTATCTTTGCCAAAAACGCGGGGTAAACAATATGAGGAATGTAAATATCTCTAACCGACCCACTAGCATTGCAAGTGTGCAAACCCATGTCTGGAAATCTGTAAGGACGGAATAGTTTCCTGCCGGACCAACTAAATTCAATCCCGGTCCGGCGTTATTGATACATGCAATGATTGCTGAAAACGCAGTGATAAAATCCAAGCCGCTGATAAGTAATGCAAAAGTAAGTGTAGCAACTGACATAAAATAGAGAAAGATGAATCCTAGCACAGCGAACACAATGTTATTTGGAATAACGCTTCCACCCACTTTCATCGGATTAATTGCCGATGGATGAAGCAATCTGATGAATTCGCGCCCAGCCTGCTTAAACAAAATCATTGTACGTACCATCTTAATTCCACCCCCTGTCGATCC